>CANOBV010000055.1 GCA_947564255.1 uncultured bacterium
CTGTAGCGGGTTGCAGGTACAGGGCACCGCTAACTCCCCAACTAGCGCGGCCTTGCTGTGCGCCGAGGCGCCTGCAAGCCGGAGTTATTTTATCACGTCCGTGGAAATATATCAACCTTAATTTCAAAAAAGTTGTTGCGTCTTCTCTTTTTCTATGATAGGGTAAATTCAACCGGGAAAACGGCGCTCATTTCGCTCCGCCGCGGTTTTTGAACTGCGGAGCGCAGTCAAAAAGGAGGACAAACCCATGGCTTACAACATTGTTTTCTATTTCACCGACCAGCAGCGCTGGGACACCTGCGGCTGTTTCGGCCAGCCTCTGGACGTCACCCCCAACCTGGACCGTCTTGCCGGAGAGGGTGTGAAATTTGACAACGCCTTTTCTCCCCAGCCGGTTTGCGGCCCTTGCCGGGCCCTGTTCCAAACCGGACGCTGGCCCACCGAAACGGGCTGTTTCCGCAACGATACCATGCTGCCCGCAGACGTCAAAACCCTGGGCGGCTCTATGGAAGAGGCTGGGTATGAGACCGCCTATATCGGAAAGTGGCACCTGGCCAGCGACCTCTCCCGGGGTATCGACCACACCACATCCCCCATCCCCCTGGAACTGCGGGGCGGCTACACCGGCTATTGGCGGACAGCGGACATTCTGGAATTTACCTCCCACGGCTACGACGGCTTCGTCTTTGACGAGAACGGCAGCCAAGTGGACTTTAAAGGCTATCGGGCAGACTGCATCACTGACCTGGCCCTGGAGTTTTTTGACAGCTATGACAAAAAGAAACCCTTTTTCATGACCATTTCCCATATCGAGCCCCACCATCAAAACGACCGGGGGCATTATGAGGGCCCTCGGGGCTCCAAAGAACAATTCGGCGGCTTTGTGCTTCCGGAGGATCTGAAAGCCTTGGGGGGCAACGCGGCGCAGGAATATCCCGACTACCTGGGCCAATGCGCAAGTCTGGACCAGAACCTGGGCCGCCTCGTCACCCGGCTGAAGGCAGAGGGGCTGTACGAAAATACGGTCATCATCTTTTCCTCCGACCACGGTTCCCACTTTAAAACCCGGAACCGGGACAGCCACCTCAACGGGGGCGACGACTACAAACGCACCTGCCACGACGCCGCCCTCCACGTGCCGCTGGTTATCGCGGGCGGGCCTTTCCGGGGAGGCAGGGCGGTGACGGAGCTGGTGAGCACCGCCAGCCTGCCCAAAACCATCCTGGCCTTGGCTGGAGTGGACGTCAGGGACGCCATGATTGGGGAAAACCTCCTGGACGTGGTGGAACACAACAACCCCGGCCGGCCCGACGAGGTGTTTGCCCAGATCTCGGAAAGCCGGGTGGGCCGGTGCATCCGCACCCCAGACTACCTCTATTCCGTCTATGCCCCCGGTGTCAACGGTTTTGAGGCGGCGGCTTCCAGCGTCTATGCCGACGATTTCCTCTACGATTTGAAAAAAGACCCCTATCAGCTGGACAACGTGGTGAATGACCCGGCCTACGCTCAGGCGAAAGCAGCGCTGCGTACCCGGCTGCTGAACTGGATTGAGGCGGCGGAGGGGAGCCGGCCTGCCGTCACGGACCAGGAGTAGGCCATGCCGCCGCTGAGCATTTTGCTGAAGCCTGCCTCCAGCGCCTGCAACCTGCGCTGTGCGTACTGCTTTTACGCAGACGAAGCTCAAAAACGCCAAGTTCCCAACTATGGCATGATGTCCGACGAGGTGGTGCGGGCAGTACTGGACAAGGCGTTCGCCGCAGCGGAGGGTTCCGTCTCTTTTTTGTTCCAGGGCGGCGAGCCCACCCTGGCAGGGCTGGACTTCTACCGCCGTTTCACCGCCCTGGCCAAAGCGTGGACCCCCAGCGGGCTGGCGGTGCGCTATGCCATCCAGACCAATGGAACTCTGCTGGACAAATCATGGTGCCGCTTTTTTGCTGAAAACCAATTTTTAACTGGCCTGTCCCTGGATGGAAACCGTGCCTGCCACGACCGCTTCCGAACGGACGCCGCAGGCCGGGGAACTTACAGCCGGGTGGTTCGGGCGGCACAGCTGCTGGACCAGGCCGGGGCGCAGTACAATGTGCTGGCGGTGGTCACCGGACATTTGGCAGGACATATCCGAAGCGCATTCGCCGCCCTGTGTAAAAGCGGCTTCCGGTATCAGCAGTACATCCCCTGCCTGGACCCGTTGGGGGCGGCAAGGGGCGGGGCTGCGTACTCCCTCTCTCCCGCCCAATACGGGGAATTTCTCAAAACGCTTTTCGACCTGTGGTACCGGGAGTTGGAGCGGGGGCAGTACTATTCCATCCGCTATTTCGACAATCTGGTCTGGATGCTGGCGGGGCGCCCCCCGGAGCAGTGTTCCATGGGGGGCTTTTGCGCAGACCAGTACCTTATCGAGGCGGACGGAAGCGTTTATCCTTGCGATTTCTACGGTTTGGACCAATACAGAATGGGCAGCGTGCTGGAGCAGAGCTGGACGGAGCTGGACCAGGCCCGGGAGGCAATGGGGTTCGTGGAGCAGTCCCGGCGCATACCGGAGGAATGCCGCGTCTGCCGCTGGTACGGCCTGTGTCGCAACGGCTGCCGCCGCGACCGGACGCTGGAAGATGGCGTGGTGGGAAAAAACTACTACTGTACGGCCTACGCCTCCTTTTTTGAATATGCCCTGCCCCGCCTGCGGCAGGTGCGAAATATGCTCAGACCTGGAGCCGACAGTTCATAAAAAATCCCCCCATGCGGAGAAATGGGCCGCATGGGGGGATTTTGAGTCCGCTTTGCTTTCGTGCGGCGGCTCAATGAGACCAGCCGCGCTTTACTTCAGGCCGTTGGCGGACAGGTTCTTTTTGTAGCCCTCCAAATCAGTATAGAGCTCCTCCTTGAGGGGATTGCGCCTTGTCCTTAAAACCACAGTCACTTCATACACAAACACCCCCGCGTTGAACGCCAGGGCCAGCGCACTGAGAACCGTCCACGCCGCGGGGTTGTAGGTGGCGGTAATGCCGAAGGCGGGCAGGGCCTGATAGTCCACCGCCAGAGAAAACATACCGAAAAGCGCCAGAGTCTGGGCCCGGTGCTGGAGCCAGACGCCCCGCTTCAAAAGAAACTCCGCCAGGGTACAGCTGACGAGCAGGGCCACCCCCGCGTACATAGCCCGGGTAGCAATACAGTTATAGCAGTAGGCCACATTCCAAAGGTCATAGGCCACAATCCAGAACCAAAGCTGGTCGGGCCACACCATATCCCTGGATTTGGTGTTGGCCGCCTGTATGCCCATCCAGCCTGTCATGGTCAGCAGCAGGAATACTCCCGCCAGGGCGTTCATCAGGTTCCAGGGCCCCCCCAGCAGGGTCAGGCCCGCCGCGTCGGTGGTCATGGTCTTGAATGTGGCAAACACCTCGTAATCCCGGTAGATGGCCTCAATAATATTGATGGCCAGAATCGCCACCGGAAAATACCACGCAAACTTTCCCCCGCCCAGTTTGGTGTAGCGGACCAGCATAAAGCCCACTACGCCAACCAAAGCGGAATAGGTTTTAATGACCCCAAACCAGGTCTTACTGGAGGGACTTCCCACCACGCCCATGGCGATGAGTCCCACCAGCACCACCGGAAGCACGCAGTACATGGCGATTGCCAGAATCTTGCTCCGCCGGGTCAGTTCATTGAGCGCAACCAGCGCCGCAACCAGCAGTATCAGCCCCGCAGCGGCAATCGGGGTATATCCTTCAAAGAAAAATCCCATCCTTCTCTCCTTCCCGCTGCATCACAGCATGATCTCGATGTCGCCCATTGGATACGCCTTGCAGGAGTGAATATAACCGTACTTCTCGTCCGCATAGCGGCGCAGCATCCCCCGGGCCAAAAATACGTCGCCGGACACCAGCCTCACCCGGCACAGGCTGCACTCGCCGCTGCGGCAGCACACGTTGACCCGGACCCCTGCCCGCTCCAAAGCGGTCAAAACCGACTCCCCGGATTTGGCGGGGAGCTTCCGCTCTCCCACGGTGATGGTGAACACCTCATCACCCGTCAGTTCCTTGGGCCAGCCCGGCTCGTTCTGAATATCTCGGCGTGCGCCGAACATCTCCCGGCGAATTTTCTTCTCCGGTACGCCCATGGCCTCCAGCGCCGATTTGCAGAAATCATTCATGACCTGGGGACCGCAGATATAGCTGGTGCGCTCCGCAAAATCAGGCGCAAGCCGGCGGATCAGCGTCTCGTCCAGGAAGCCTTTCTCCCCATCCCAGCCCTCCACCGGGTCGGACACTACCAGATGGTAGCGGAAATTGGGGAAAGCGGCGGCATAGGCCGTCAGCTCCTCGTGGTACAGCGCCGCCTCCGGACTGCGGCAGCCGTAGAGCAGCACTACGTCCCGGTCGAGGCCGGCCTCCAGGATTTCCCGGGTCATGCTTAACATGGGGGTGATGCCGCTTCCTCCTGCCAAAAACAGGGACTTTTTGCTGTGGAACACCGGCTGATAGCGGAACACGCCCGCCGGGCCGTTGGCCGTAAAGCGGTCTCCCGCTTTCACCTGGTCCAGCAGATAGTCGGACACGAAGCCATCCTTGGTCCTGGCCACCGTGATCTCATAATAGGCCCGCTGCCGGGGGGAAGAGGAGATGCTGTAGGGGCGGCTGGTGCGCACCCCGCCGATCTGTGTGAACAAATTGATGTATTGTCCGGCCTCAAAGGGGGGCAGATAGCCGTCCTCCGACACAAAGCGGAAAATTTTGGCCTGCCTGCCGGTGTCCATCACCGACTGCACCACCAGCTTCAGCTCCCTGCGGTGAATGGCCTCGGAGGGCTTGGCCACGCTGCTGGTGGGAATCTTATCTCCAGATACGGCCCGCATCACGCGGATGTTCTCCATGATCTCCTGTCCGTGCTCCAGCGTGCCCAGCAGGGTCTCCCGAATATTCTTGGCCATTGCTCACACCTCCTTGGCAATCTTGGCGGCCAGCGTGTCGGCATAGGTATAGTTGGGCCCAAAGCCGCAGGCGTTGACCCAGCCGCTGGCAAACTCCAGGTTGGGAATTTTGCTCTCTGCCGGGAAGAAGAACACCGACTGCATCAGGTCCTGCTCATAGCCGTAGATGGCGCCGCCGGGATGGCCCAGATACCGCATATGGGTCAGCGGCGTGGCGATTTCCATCTCCTCAATATGCTCCGTGATGCCGGGGTACATCTTTTCCAGCCGGGCCACAATCCGCTTCCCCGCCTCATATTTCATCTCGTAGTACTGGTCCGGCGGCAGCTTTTCCCACTCGCCGCTGTATTTCAGCGTACCTGCGGTAATGATGCTGGTGCCGGGCGGAGACACGCAGGGATCGTCCACCGTGTAGCAGGTGGCCACCAGGGGATCGCTCTCTGGCAGAAGCTTATAGGCGTCCTGGAAGTCCCGGTTGGCGTCCAGGCTCTCATAGTTCAGGGTAAAGGAGGTGGTAAATCCGATCTCCTCCGGCGGGCAGTCCAGGCCGATGAAGCAGGTCAGAGCAGATATGCCCACCGTGTAGGGCTTTAAATACTCCCGGGCGGCCTCTGGCACCTCCTCCGGAGCCAGCAGGTTGCCGTAGGTGGCCAGAGGGGAGATATTGGAGATAATGCGTTTTGCCCGGTACTCCTCCCCGTACTCGTCCACCACACCCACGGCCTTCCCGTTCTCCAGGATGATTCGCTGGACGCCGCAGTTCAGCCTGACCACGCCGCCCATCCGCGTCACCGCCTCCATAATGGCCTGATTCATCATCATGGAGGTGCCCCGCAGGTAGTAGGGCTTGGTTTCCAGATAGAAGGTGGTGCACTTGGCCAGAATGGCGAAGGGGAACCGGGTGGGGGGCATTCCCATAAAGCACCAGTAGGCGCTCAGTGCCAGCTGGAGCTTGGGATCAGTGAAGAATTCATCCAGCACCTCCTGGGTGCTCTTCATGGCGTATTTAGCCAGCAGGGGGTACAGCCTGGGGAAACCCGCTTTCATGACAGCTTTTTTCAACGCTCCGGGCTCGCCGGTGCTGGCAGCGCTCTTGGCCGCGAAGGCGGCGGCCTGATCGCAGAAACCGTAGACCACCTCAAAATACCTGCCGATGGCCTCCGCCTGACCGGGAAATTCCTTACATAAATGGGCCTCGCAGCTCTTTCGGTCCGCAGGCAGGCTGATGCCGGTGCCGTCGGGGAAATTCACCCGGAACAGCTCCTTGATCCGAATCCACTCGATCTCATTGTAGATGCCATAGCGCTTGAACTGCTCCATGAGGGGACCGGGGTTCTCCTCCGTGCCCATGTGGGAGAGCTGGTGCAGGGCGATCTCAAACTCAAACCTGCCCCGGCGGAAGCTGGTGCCGCAGCCGCCGGGGATGTTGTGCTTCTCAAAAAGGATCACCCGCTTCCCCTTTTCCGCCAGAGTGGCGGCGGAGGCCAGTCCGCCGTTGCCGGCGCCGATCACGATCACGTCATAATCTCTCATATGTCACTCCTTATTTTCCAGGGGCGGCCAAGGGGGCAAACTCAAAGGTGATCCCGCCGTTCTGCATCATCAGCACGATACAGGCGGCAATCAGCGCCACATTGATGACCATACAGACGATTTGAACGTTCCTCCCCTTGGTCCAGGTTACGAACCTGTCAAACTTCTCGTGGTAGAACTCCCGCTCGAACCAGTCTTTCGCGCCAATCTGAAGCCAGCCGCCGATGGACAGGGAGTTGGCCCGCAGCAGCAGCCACATGCCGATTCCGCCGTAGGCGCCCAGGCCCAGGGTGCACAGGGAGCCGATCAGGGGTGCGCCCAAAAAGCCCACATGCATCAGCGCCACCGAGGAGGAGAACTCATTGGTCACAAAGATCCAGTTCCACAGGGTATAGGCCAGGGCGTACATGATGGTGATGGCGGGCAGGGCGCCCCGGGCCAGGTAGTAGTCCCCAAAGGGGGCGTCAAACTGCCACAGGCCCCGCAGGGTGATTACCCCCAGCGCCAGGGCAAAGCCGGACACCGCGTTGAAATACTTTTTATAGCGCAGAAGGTCGGTGAAGGTGGCCTCCAGAATGTTCACAATCAGCATCAGCATGATGCAGTCCACATAGACCTGGGGGTTGAACACCCGGAAAGCCGCCAGCACGATAAGAATGCGCATGGTCAGCAGGGTGGTGAGCTTCAGCCGCTCAAAGAACACGGGTTTGCAGAAGATCAGCACCAGAATGGATGGAATCACGATCAACGGGACATTGCCCTGAATGGGATAAAAGGCGGCGATGACGGCCATGCCCGTGATGGCCGCAGTGAACATGATCCATTTGAACAATACCTCGACGCTGCGGTTTTCCAGCTGCTTGGTCTCCATAGTATTTCCTCCCATCATTTTTCTCTTTTCTCAACAGCCAACGATCTCCTTGATGACCAGCTCCGTGCCGCTGCACGCCGTCAGCTGCACATCCCCGCACTCCGGGCACTTCAGGTCCGCCTCCACCGCATTGAACTGTCTGCCGCAGCGGCTGCATCTGGCAATGCCCGGAATAATCTCCAGCTCCAGCGCGGTATCCTCCATAAAGGTTTTGTATACCGCCGCCGGATAGCAGGATTCCAAGTAGGCCGGCACCACGCCGGACAGCTCGCCCACCTGAAGGACGACCTTTTCTATCCGCTCCAGCCGCTCCTCTCTGGCGATGCCCTCAATGGTTTTCACCATGGCGCTGAGCAGACCCAGTTCGTGCATTGTTACCCTCCTTTCTTGATGGCGGCGGCCGCAATTTTTCCGGTGCGCTTCACCGCGTATTTGGCCACGGCAATGGGGAGCTTTTCAAATACCGGAGCAAATTCATTGTACTTTCGCTTCAGGCTGATGGCGTCAAATTTACACTTGGTGGTACACTGTCCGCAGCCCACGCACATGTATTCGTCCACCTGCACCGCGCCGCAGCCCAGGCAGCGCTGGGTCTCCTTTTTCATCTGCTCCTCGGTGAAGGTGAGCCGGGGGTCGCCGAAAGCGCCGCTCTTTCGGTCGGAATGTCCCGCCTTTTGCCGGGGCGTACGGTCAAAGCTCTCCAGCACCACATTATCCTTGTCAAAGCTGTGGTACTGCCGGCGGTCCCGGCCGTAGGTCAGGCTCTGGCCCGGCTGGACGAACCGGTGGATGGAGATGGCCGCCTCCTTGCCCGCGGCAATGGCGTCGATGGCGAACTTGGGACCGGTGTATACGTCACCGCCCGCGAATATGTCCGGCTCGGCGGTCTGATACGTAAAGGAGTCCGCCTCTACAGTGCCGTTGGGCCGGATGGCCACGGCGGTGCCTGCCAGCAGGTCTCCCCACTGGATGCTCTGGCCCACGCTCACCAGCACATGGTCCGCCTCCACGGTGATGGTGTCGTTCTCGTCGAATTGGGGGGCGAAACGGTGGTCTTCGTCAAAGACGCGGACACACTTTTTGAACACCACGCCCACGGCCCTGCCGCCCTTTACCAGGATTTCCCTGGGGCCGTAGCCGTTGTGGATGGCGATGCGCTCCTGCTCTGCCTCGTGAATCTCCTCCGGCAGGGCGGGCATTTCCTCCCGCCGCTCCAGGCAGTACATGTCCACCTGAGCGCTGTCTGTCCGGGCGGCGGCTCTGGCCACGTCAATGGCCACATTTCCCCCGCCGATCACCACGGTCTTTCCCGCCATGGGCGGAACAGCGCCCAAATTAATGCCGCGCAGGAACTCCACACCGGCGGTCACCCCCTGGGCGTCCTCGCCGGGGACGTTCAGCTTCCGGCCGCCCTGGGCGCCGATGGCCAGGTAAAACGCCTTGAAGCCCTGGTCCCGCAGCTCCTGAATGGTCACATCCCTGCCCACCTCGACGCCGGTGCGGAACCGGACCCCCAGCTGGCGGAGCACCTCGATCTCCGCCTCCACCACGTCTTTCTCCAGCCGGAAGCCGGGAATGCCCATGGTCAGCATGCCGCCGGGCCTGTCCAGCTTTTCAAACACCGTCACCCGGTAGCCGTCCAGAGCCAGATAATAGGCGCAGGACATGCCCGCCGGACCGGAGCCGATCACCGCCACCATCTTTTGATAGTCGTGACGTTTCTTGGGGATGAACCGGCTTTTTTCGTTCAGATCCTGGTCGGCGATAAACTTCTTGATCTCGTCGATGGCAATGGGCTCGTCCACATCCCCCCGTGTGCAGGCGGACTCACAGCTTCTGGGGCAGATCCGGCCGCACACCGCCGGGAAGGGATTCTCCTTTTTAATGAGCTCCAGCGCCTCGGTGTATTTGCCCTGGGCGGCCAGCTTGATATAGCCCTGTACCGCGATGTGGGCGGGACAAGCGGTCTTGCAGGGAGCGGTGCCGCTCTCCGCCACATCCACCCGGTTTTCCCGGTAGTCCACGTTCCAGTGCTTCTCCCCCCAGACGTGGTCCCGGACCTTGTGGTAGGGCTTCTCGGGCACCGGCTCCTTGGCGCAAAGCTTCTGCCCCAGCCGCAGAGCGTTGGTGGGACAGTTCTCCACGCACTGCCCGCAGGCCACGCACTTTTCCGTGTCCACCTGGGACACGTAGTTGGAGCGGATGGCATCCGGCGAGCGGAACATGGTGGCCACCCGCATGGCAAAGCAGGAGCAGGAGCAGCAGTTGCAGATGGCGGCGGACTCCCCCAACCCCTCGATGTTGGGGATCTGGTGCATCAGGCCGTTCTCCTCCGCCTTTCGGAGAATCTCCTCCGCCTCCTGCCGGGTGATCTGGCGGGCCCGGCCGGTGCGGATGTAGTACTCCGCGCCGGTACCCATCTGAATGCACATCTCGTGCTCCAGGTGGCCGCAGCCCTGGCCCAGAATCCGCCGGGACTTCCGGCAGGAACAGTCGGACACGGAGAAAGTGTCATATTTATCCAGGTAGTAGGACAGGCGCTCATAGGGAACGCTCTGGGTGTCGGCGGAGATAGCGGTCTCAATGGGGATTACCCGCATCATACCGGTGCCCATGGGCAGGTTGGGCGCGATGCTGGCAATGCGCAGGCGGGTATACTCCTCAAAAGCCCTGCCGATCTGTGGATGGGCCTTCACCTGCTCGTCATTGTTCACCATCATCTCGAGTATGCCCGGCGCGAAAATCTGCACCAGGAACACCTCTTCCCCCGCCTCGTTGTGGTACACTTTACACACGCCGACCTGGGCCAGCTCCATCAAAATCTTCTGGGTCTCCTCCAGGGATTTGCCGCATTTTTCCGCCACATACCGCGCCGTGCGCTCCTTGCGCAGTCCCAGCTGCAGCGCCACATCCGCCTGCTCATCGGACACCACGCACTCCAGCGCGTAATATTCCGGGGCGTTTTCATCAATGTGGTTCACCATACCGGTGAGACCGCCCACCATTTTGGCGAGCTTCACGATTTTGGGCCTTAGCGCCATCGCACTCATCCTTTCTCATCTCTGGTCCCGAGGTCACTGTTTGCGGTAAAAGCTCTCCATCATCTCGCAAAACTGCTCCAGCCGAACCCTGGCGCTCTCATCGTCGGAGGCGTCGTTTCTGCCGCCGATGGCCAGCTTCTGGATCAGCCCCAGCATGGCGTCATAGGTGTTGTAATAAAGGCTGGCCACATCGATGTCCGTGCGGACGCTGCCGTCCTCCATTCCCTTGTGGATGGCGGCGGACAGCGGTCCGATACAATCCTCAAAAGCGGCCGGGGGCTTGTTCTCCACCAGCAGCGCTTTGCCGCACCGGTTCAGGTATGCCTCGGCCTCATGGACGAAGACCAGCATCTGCCGGCGGGTGAAATACAGCTGTGCATAGCCCCGCAAAATTTTGCTGATCCGCTCCGCCCCGCACATGCCCCGGGTTAGTTCCCTCTGGGCCTGGGCGTCCACCTGTCCCATGGCCTCCGACCAGAACAGCAGCGCCGTCTCCAGCACCAGGTCCGCCTTGGTGGCAAAATAGCGGTATACGCTGCGCTCCGTCACGCCGGCCCGCTGGGCAATCTCCGATATTTTTGCCGCCTCAATCCCCTGCTCCACAAAACACTCCAGGGCCTGGGCGGTCACCCGCTCCCTATTGGTCTCCCGCCTGGAGCGCTTTTGGGCGGGAGAGCAGTCCGCCATCCCTATCACCTCCACGCAAAATTGTCAGTTAGACTGACAATTTTAGTATACAGTATTTATTTTCCAATTGCAACTGTTTTTACAAATTTCTGCATTTGTCACAGTAAATCAACAGCTGTCTTGTATATTTCGACGGCACAGACGCGCTGTATCCGCTTTTTGCGCCAAGTACAGCGCTGCAAAATAAGACGAGGGACGGCAAAGCCGTCCCTCGTCTTATTTTGCAGCGGATTCATCCCGTAGAATTCTCAATTCTTCCGCATCGAAATGGTATACTTTGTCGCAGAACTGGCAGGTGAGCTCCGCACCCCCCTGTTCCTTCATTAACGACTCCAGCTCGTCCTTGCCCAGACTGATGAGCGCCCGGCTCACCCGCTCCCGGGTACAGTAGCAGCGGTATTCAATGGGGGCGGTCTCCAGCACCTCCAGCTGGAACTCCCCCAGCACCTCCCGCAGCAGGTCCAGAGGGTCCATCCCTCCGTCCAGCCGGGCGCTCACCGCCCCCAGCCGGGCCACGCCCCGCTCCACTGCCGACACAACCCCCTCATCTGCACCGGGCAGGAGCTGAATGAGGTAGCCCCCCGCCGCCTGCACGGTCTGGTCCGGGGCAATGAGCACCCCCAGGGCGCAGGCGGTGGGCACCTGCTCGCTCTCCACGAAGTAGGCTGCGATATCCTCGGCAATCTCGCCCCCCACCAGCTGGACCGAGCCGATATAGGGCTCCTTCATCCCCAGGTCCCGGATGACGGTGAGCTCCCCGTCACAACCAACGGCGGCCCCCACGTCCAGCTTGCCTTTGGCTTTCCGGGGCACGTCCACAGCGGGATTCTGCACATAGCCCCGCACATTGCCCCGGCTGTCGGACACAGCGGTGAGGGCTCCCAGCGGCCCGCCGCCCTTGACCCGCAGGGTGACGGCCCCGTCCTCCCCCTTCATGACGGCCCCCATCATGGACGCGGCCATGAGCAGGCGGCCCAAGGCGGCGGAGGCCACCGGCCAGCAGTCGTGGATGGCCCGTGCCCGCTCCACCGTATCCCGGCCGGAGATGGCCATAGCCTTGACGGGAGCGTCCTTGGCAATGACACGAACAATCTGATCCATAGCGACTAATCCTTTCTCGCGGCGAAAAATACCCGGTAAGCCCCCGCTTTTGGCGGCCGCATGGTTTTGTCGCCGTATACCTTGATGTTTGTGAAGCCCGCCTCCCGGAGAAAATCGTCCAGTTCCTCCAGGGAATAGGCGTACTCCTCATGGTACTCCCCGCCCCGGCTCCAGCTTCCATCCTCCTCACGGACAAACAGGTCCAGACCGTAGCCGCATATCCGCCGCCTGGGGCTATACTCTCCCCGCCAGACGCAGAACAGCTCCTCGTCCTCGTCCAGATAGGTCTGGCCGTCCGCCTCCTCCAGGGCGGCGGGGGTTTTCACATCGAAAAGAAACAGCCCGCCCGGAACCAATGCCTTGTATACCCGCCGGAAGGTCCGCTCCAGAGCGGCGGGGCGGGTGATGTAGTTCACGCTGTCCAGACAGGAGATGACGGCGTCCACCGGTGGCTGCAAGATGAGGCGGGACATGTCCTGGCACAAAAACAGCACTCCCATTCCCTCACACTTCCGGTCGGCGATGGACAGCATGTCCGCGGACAGGTCCACCGCCGTCATCTGATATCCCCTTTCGGCCAGCAGTTTTGTCAGGCTTCCGGTGCCGCAGCCCAGTTCCGCCACAAAATGAACGGAACGTCCGGATTTGCGAAAGTGCCGCTCCACATAGTCCGCCCACTTCTCATAATCCACATCGGCGGTAAGCCGGTCATACCACCGTGCCAGCACAGTATAGGCGTCCGTCATTTATTCAGCCTGGGCAGGACGGTCTTATAGCCGTCCGCTCCATACTGCAATGCCCGGTTCACCCGGCTGATGGTGGCGCTGGACGCACCGGTGCGCTGGAGGATGTCGTTGTAAATCAGCCCCTGGTCCAGAAGCTGGGCCACCTCCAGCCGCTGGGCCATGGCTTTCAGCTCGGCTACAGTACACAAATCCTGAAAAAAAGCCCTGCATTCCTCCAGGTCCCGCAGGGAAAGAATGGCCTCGAACAGCAGGGCATCCTGCTCCACGATTTCTTTTTGCATAGGGCCCCCTCCATATATGATATCACAGTGCTTTTATTTTAGCACGCCGCTTTATGGAAGTAAAGGGGAAAACCAAAAAACCGGGAAAAGGACTTGCAGACCGGGACCGCCTGCATTATAATGGGGACGTCGGGCCGCGCCTGCGGCCCTGCGCACCGGATAAGGCAGACCAGGTCAAATGGCTGCGAATCCCGGGCGCAGAGGTATTGTAATGGTCAGAGCGATTGTAGGGGCCAACTGGGGCGATGAGGGCAAGGGCAAAATCACCGACCTGCTGGCCGAAAACTCCGATGTGGTGGTGCGTTTTCAGGGCGGGGCCAACGCGGGCCACACCATCATCAACGACTACGGGCGGTTTGCCCTGCACATCCTGCCGTCGGGTACTTTCTACCCCCACGTCACCAACGTCATCGGCAATGGGGTGGCGCTGGACGCGGCCAAGCTGGCGGCGGAACTGAGGGATGTCATCAGTCGGGGCGTGCCCGCTCCAAACCTCATTGTATCCGAGCGGGCCCAGCTGCTCATGCCCTACCATGTCCTTCAGGACGGGTACGAGGAGGAGCGGCTGGGGGGCAGGGCTTTTGGCTCCACCAAGAGCGGCATCGCCCCCTTCTACTCGGACAAATACGCCAAGACGGGCATCCAGGTCT
>CANOBV010000056.1 GCA_947564255.1 uncultured bacterium
CTGCTCCAGCTGTACACCATCAAGCACCGCGTCGGCTCCGGCCTGCCGGTGGTCATGGGCATCAGCTTCGCCTACGTGCCCACCCTGCTGGCCATCGGCGGGCAGTTCGACCTGCCCACCATTTTGGGCGCGGAGATTGTGGGCGGCTGCGTGGCCATCCTGTTCGGCATCTTCGTCAAGCAGATCCGGAAGCTGTTCCCGCCCCTCATCACCGGCACAGTCATCTTCACCATCGGCCTGTCCCTGTACCCCACGGCGGTGCGCTATATGGCGGGCGGCGCGGGCAGTGAGGGCTTCGGCGGGCTGAAAAACTGGTCCGTGGCCCTGGTCACCCTGGCGGTGGTGGTGCTCCTCCAGAACTTCGGCAAGGGGGTTTTGAAGCTGGGGGCCATCCTGTGGGGCATGATCGTGGGCTATGTCATGGCCCTGTGCCTGGGCATGGTGGACTTCTCCGCCGTGGCCCCCGCGGGCTGGTTCCAGCTGGCCGCGCCGCTGCATTTCGGCGTGAAGTTTGAGGTCAGCGCCTGCATCTCCCTGGCGGTGGTGTACGTCATCAACGCGGTGCAGACCATCGGCGACCTGTCCTCCACCACCATGGGCGGCATGGACCGCATGCCCACCGACCGGGAGCTGTCCGGCGGCATCATCGCCCAGGGCGCGGTGAGTATTCTTGGGGCCCTGTTCGGGGGCCTGCCCGCCGCCACCTACAGCCAGAATGTGGGCATCGTCACCGTGAACCGGGTCATCAACAAAGCGGTGTTCGCCTTCGCCTCCCTGGTGCTGCTGCTGGCCGGACTGGTGCCCAAGCTGTCCGCCATCCTCACCACCATTCCCCAGGCGGTGATCGGCGGGGCCACCATCTCCGTCTTCGCCACCATCACCATGACCGGCATCCGTATGATCACCTCGGACCACTTCTCCATGCGCTCCAGCGCGGTGGTGGGGCTGTCCGTGGCCCTGGGCGTGGGCATCACCCAGGTGGCGGGCTCCCTCCAGGGTCCCGGCTTTCCCGCCTGGGTCCACACGGTGTTCGGCTCCTCTCCCATCGTGGTCACCGCCATCATGGCCATCCTCCTGAACCTGCTCCTGCCCAAGGACGAGGCCGCAAAATCCGGTGCATAACGCGGAAAACCGGGCCGGTGGGAACACCGGTCCGGCCTCGGTTTATTCTTTTCCGCCCTTGGCCTCCTCCAGATAGCTGTACAGGGTATACTTGGAGATGCCGAAGTACTTGCACACCTTTCCTCCGGATTTGGTGATGAGGAAGGCCCCGGTGTCATTGAGAAACCCGATGGCCTTCACCTTCTCCTCCTTGGTCATGAGGGCCACCGGCTTGCCCACCCGCTTCACGCTCTGCTCGATGAGCTCGTCCAGCAGGTCGGAGACGTTCTGGGTGATGGGTTCGGGGGCGTCCTCCGGCTGCTCGGGGGTGGTGGCGGTAAACTGCCGCAGGGTCTCCTCCATGGCCAGCATCAGGGTGATGTCGTAGTTGATGGAGAAGATGCCGATGGGGGCTTTGTCCTCATCCCGGATATAAACGGTGGTGGACTTCAGGGTCTTGCCGTCGGCGGTCTTGGCCAGGTAGCTCAGCCGGTCTTCGGGGACGCCGCCGCCGTTCAGCGCCTCCAGCACCACGTGGGAGGGGCCGTCCCCCACCTTGCGGCCGGAGACGTGGCCGTTTTCAATGGCCACGATGGAGCTGTCCGGGTCGTTGCTCTGGAGGTCGTGGATGACCACCTCGCAGTTGGGCCCGAACTGGGCGGACAGGGCCTTGGCCAGCCGGAACAGGAATTGAATCATGGACGCGTCCAACGGGGATCACCTCATTTAGTAAGAGAATCAGAGGTATTATACCACGTTTCCCCGGCTTTGGCAAGAAATAATATCTGACCAAAAAACTATTTTGATGATATGGAGGGAGACCTATGCTTCTCATTGGAAACGGAAGGCTCATTACCCGGAGCGCCGCCAACCCCTATCTGGAAAACGGCGCGGTGGTGCTGGACGGGGAGGCCGTCAAGGAGACCGGGACACTGGAGGCCATGCGGGCCAAATACCCATCGGCGGAATTTGTGGACGCCAGGGGCGGGGTCATCATGCCCGGTCTCATCAACGTCCACACCCATATCTACAGCGGCCTGGCCCGGGGACTGGCCATCGACGGCTTCAATCCTGCCAATTTTTTTGAGGTGCTGGACGGCCAGTGGTGGAACATCGACCGCCACCTTACCCTGGACGGCACCCGGGCCTGCGCCTACGCCACCGTGCTGGACTGCATCCGGGACGGTGTGACCACCATCTTCGACCACCACGCCTCCTTCGGCGAGATCCCCGGCTCCCTGTTCACCATCAAGGACGTGTGCGCCGAGCTGGGGATGCGGGCCTGCCTGTGCTACGAGGTGTCCGAGCGGGACGGGGCGGAGAAATGTGCCCAGTCCATCCGGGAGAACGCCGACTTCGCCCGCTGGGCCAAGAACGAGAACAGCGACATGATAAAGGCCATGTTCGGCGGCCACGCCCTGTTCACCATCTCCGACAGGACCTTTGAGGAGATGGTGAAGGCCAACGACGGCATGACCGGCTTCCACATCCACGTGGCCGAGGGCATGAACGACGTGTACGACTCCCTGAAAAACTACGGCTGCCGTCCCATCAACCGCCTGCTGTACAATGGGATTCTTGGAGAAAAGACCATGCTGGGCCACTGCATCCACATCTCTCCGGCGGAGATGGACATCATTAAGGAGACCAACACCATGGTGTGCCACAACCCGGAGTCCAACATGGGCAACGCCGTGGGCTGCTCCCCGGTGCTCAAACTGTGGGAGAAGGGCATCCTCATCGGCCTGGGCACCGACGCCTACACCCACGACATGCTGGAGTCCCTGAAGGTCCTGCTGCCCATGCAGCGCCACAACGCCTGCGACCCCAACGTGGGCTGGTGCGAGGCCATGGGGATGCTGTTCCGCAACAACCCGGCCATCTGCGCCCGGTACTTCCAGAAGCCCTTGGGTGTGCTGGAGCGGGGCGCGGCGGCGGACGTGATCGTCATGGACTACAAGCCCTTCACCCCCTTCGGGGCGGACAACATCGACGGCCACATGCTCTTCGGCATGATGGGTAAGAACTGCCGCACCACCATCATCAACGGCAAGGTAGTGTACAAGGACCGCCAGTTCGTGGGCATCGACGAGGACAAGATCAACGCCTGGACCCTGGAGCAGGCTAAAAAGCTGTGGGGCGAGCTGAACCACAGAGCATATTGAATCAAATATATATAACCAGGAGGAGAACAAAATGAGCGACATCATGCGGCCTATGCCCTTCGCCCAGCTGATGGACTGGGTGCTCACCGAGTACAAAAACCAGGGCAGCATTTTCGGCGTATCCAAGCTGGTCAAGCACGCCGGGGACAGGGCCCTGCCCATTTTTGAGGAGAAGATCGAGTCCCCCTACGGCCCCGCCGCCGGTCCCCACACCCAGCTGGCCCAGAACATCATCGCCGCCTACGCCGCCGGGGCCCGGTTCTTCGAGCTGAAGACCGTCCAGATCATGGACGGGGAGGAGCTGTCCAAATGCGTCAGCAAGCCCTGCATCACCGCCGGGGACGAGTGCTACAACTGCGAGTGGTCCACCGAGCTCACCGTGCCCCAGGCCTACGCCGAGTACGTCAAGGCTTGGTGGGCCTGCAAGCTGCTGGCCCGTGAGCTGGGCCTGGGCGGCCCCGACGGCTTTGTGTTCAATATGTCGGTGGGCTACGACCTGGCGGGCATCCAGAGCGAGAAAATCGACAAATACATCGAGGGCATGAAGGACGCCTCCAACAGCGAGGTTTGGAAGGAGTGCCTGGACTGGTCCCTGGCCAATCTGGGCCGGTTTGAGAAGGTGGACGAGGGCTATGTGAAGGCCGTCTCCCCCCAGGTGTCCCGCTCCATCACCGAGTCCACCCTCCACGGCTGCCCCCCCGACGAGATTGAGCGCATCGCCACCTACCTCATCACCGAAAAGGGCCTGAACACCTATGTGAAGTGCAATCCCACCCTGCTGGGCTACGACTTCGCCCGCAAGACCCTGGACGGCCTGGGTTATGATTACATCGTGTTCGACGACCACCACTTTGTGGAGGACCTTCAGTGGGCGGACGCGGTGCCCATGTTCCGCCGCCTCCAGAAACTGTGTCAGGAGCGGGGGCTGGAATTCGGCGTGAAGCTCACCAACACCTTCCCGGTGGACGTGGCGGCAAACGAGCTGCCCAGTAATGAGATGTATATGTCCGGCCGGTCCCTGTACCCCCTGTCCCTCTCCCTGGCGGGGATGCTGGCCAAGGAGTTCGGCGGCAAGCTGCGCATCTCTTACTCCGGCGGGGCGGATGCCGCCTCCA
The DNA here is from genome assembly GCA_947564255.1 of uncultured bacterium. GTDB lineage: Bacteria > Bacillota > Clostridia > Oscillospirales > Oscillospiraceae > Enterenecus. Next base: position 4,382 of record CANOBV010000056.1, read on the forward strand.
TCCGGGGGCTGTTTGACGCGGGCATCTGGCCCATCACCATGGCTACCACCGTGCTCAAGCCCGGCGGCTATCAGCGTTTCAGCCAGATCGGCGGGCTGCTGGCGGACATCTCCTATCAGGCGTGGCAGGGGGTGGACGAGGCCAGGGTGGCGGCGTTGGTGGAGGCCATCCCGGCGGACGGCCACTGGACCAAGCCCGTCAAACCCATCCCCAGCCGCAAGACGGACAAAAAGGTGCCCCTGGTGGACTGCTTCCAGGCTCCCTGCCGGGAGGGCTGCCCCATTCACCAGGACATCCCCGCCTATCTCATGGCGGTGAACGCCGGAAAGTACGAGGAGGCCCTGGAGATCATCACCCGGCGCAACCCCCTGCCCTTCATCACCGGCACCATCTGCTCCCACCGCTGCCAGGACAAGTGCATGAGAAACGCCTATGACGAGAGCGTCTACATCCGCGCCCAAAAGCTGAAGGCGGCAAAGGGCGGCTTCGACTCCCTCCTGCCTAAACTGAAGCCGGGGGCTCCCGTGGGCGGCAAAAAGGTGGCCGTCGTGGGCGGCGGTCCGGCGGGAATGGCGGCGGCCTTCTTCCTGGGCCGGGCCGGGGCGGACGTGACCCTCTTTGAGGCCAGGGATTCCCTGGGCGGCATTGTCCGCCATGTGATTCCGGAGTTCCGCATCGGCCACGAGGCCATTGATAACGACGTGAAGCTGATGGAGGCCATGGGGGTGAAGGTTCATCTCAACTCCCGGATCGACGATGTCAAGGCCCTGCTGAGCGTCTACACCGACGTGATCGTGGCCGCGGGAGCCTGGGTTCCCGGCTCCGCCGGGCTGGAATACGGGGACGAGATGAACGTAATCTCCTTCCTGGAGGCGGCGAAAAAGGCCCCGGACACCCTGAAGCTGGGGGAGAACGTGGCGGTGATCGGCGGCGGCAACACCGCCATGGACGCCGCCCGGGCGGCCAAGCGCGTCCCCGGGGTGAAGAAGGTGTCCCTGGTGTACCGCAGAACCCGCCGGTACATGCCCGCCGACCAGGAGGAGCTGGAGCTGGCCCTGGCCGACGGCGTGGAGTTCCGGGAGCTGCTGGCTCCCGTGGGCGTCAAGGACGGCGCCCTCACCTGCCGGGTGATGGAGCTGGGCGCCCCCGACGCCTCGGGCCGCCGCTCCCCGGTGGATACCGGGAAAACGGTGGAAGTGCCCGCCGACACGGTGATTTCCGCCGTGGGCGAGAAGGTGGACACCGCTTTGTACACCAAAAACGGCCTGGATGTGGACAACCGGGGCAAGGCTGTGGTAAACTTGGAGACGATGGAGTCCAGCGTGAAGGGGATTTACGTGGTTGGCGACGGCCAGAAAGGCCCCGGCACGGTGGTGGAGGCCATCGCGGGGGCCATGAAGGCGGCGAAGGCCATCCAGGACTTCGACACCGACGCCTTTGTGGAGAAAAACGTGAATCCCGACTACGCCGCCCCCCTGGCCAAGCGGGGGGATGTGTGCGCCGGCTGCGCCTCCTGTGAGGAAAGCCGGTGCCTGGGCTGCGCCACCGTCTGCGAGACCTGTACCGAGGTGTGCCCCAACCGGGCCAACGTGGCCGTCCGGGTGGAGGGGATGCGCCAGCGGCAGATTATCCACGTGGACGGCATGTGTAACGAGTGCGGCAACTGCGCGGTGTTCTGCCCCTACGACAGCGCCCCCTACAAGGACAAGTTTACCCTGTTCTGGAGCCGGGAGGACTTTGAGAACAGCGAAAACCAGGGCTTCCTGCGGCTGGACGGGTACAAGACCCTGGTGCGCTTTGCGGGCGAGGTGAAGGAGTTTGACGTATCCGACCCTGCCTGCGGGCTGTACGACCCCCTGCGCCGCCTGATTTGCGCGGTATATGAGAATTACCCGTATCTGCTGGGGTAAGGAGGGAACACCCATGAGCGAGACCTACAGCTTCACCGTCAACGGCGTTCTGCGGGAGACGGCGGAAGATAAGCCTCTGCTGCGCTACCTGCGGGACGACCTGCGCCTCACCTCCTGCAAGGACGGGTGCGGCGAGGGGGCCTGCGGCACCTGTACGATTGTTGTAGACGGCCGGGCCACCCGGGCCTGCATCCTCACCACCAAAAAGGCCGTTGGGAAAAATATCCTCACCGTGGAGGGGCTGGACCTGGCGGAGAAGGAGGCCTTTGTCTACGCCTTCGGCAAGGTGGGGGCGGTGCAGTGCGGCTTCTGCATCCCCGGCATGGTGATGTCGGGCAAGGCCCTGCTGGACCAGAACCCCGACCCCTCCGAGGCGGACATCAAAAAGGCCATCCGGGGCAACGTGTGCCGGTGCACCGGCTATAAAAAGATCATCGAGGGCATTTCTCTGGCCGGGGCCGTCCTCCGGGGGGAGGCACAGATCGACCCGGAGCTGGAAAAGGGGGACGTGTTCGGGGTGGGGGACCGGGCTTTCCGCACCGACGTGCGCCCCAAGGTGCTGGGCTACGGGGAGTATCCCGACGATGTGTACCTGGACGGCATGGTATACGCCTCCGCCGTCCGCTCGGCGTACCCCAGGGCGAAAGTGCTGAGTATTGATACCGCCCCCGCCCTGGCCCTGCCGGGGGTGCTGGCGGTGCTGACGGCCCAAGACGTGCCCCACAACAAGGTGGGCCACATCCAGCAGGACTGGGACGTGATGATCGCCCAGGGGGACGTGACCCGCTGCGTGGGGGACGCCATCTGTCTCGTCATTGCCGAGAGCGAGTATCTCCTCAAGCAGGCCAAGGCGTCGGTGAAGATCGAGTACGAGCCCCTGGAGCCGGTGCGGAACATCCGCGAGGCCATGGCGGAAAACGCGCCCCTGATCCACTCCAGGGGGAACCTGTGCCAGTCCCGCCACGTCGCCCGGGGGGACGCCAAAACCGCCCTGGCCAACTCCAAGTACGTGGTCACCCAGAGCTACAAGACCCCCTTCACCGAGCACGCCTTTTTGGAGCCGGAGTGCGCCGTGGCCTTCCCCTACAAAAACGGGGTGAAGGTGTACTCCACCGACCAGGGTGTGTATGACACCCGCCACGAGATTGCCATCATGCTGGGCTGGGACCAGGAGCGCATTGTGGTGGAGAACAAGCTGGTGGGGGGCGGCTTCGGCGGCAAGGAGGACGTTTCGGTCCAGCACCTGGCGGCGCTGGCGGCACTGAAGGTGGACCGGCCCGTGAAAGTCAAGCTCACCCGGCAGGAGTCCATCAACTTCCACCCCAAGCGCCACGCCATGGAGGGCACGTTTACCCTGGGCTGTGACGAGAACGGCGTGTTCACCGCCCTGGACTGCGATATCTACTTTGACACCGGAGCCTACGCCTCCCTGTGCGGGCCGGTGCTGGAGCGGGCCTGCACCCATTCTGTCGGCCCCTACTGCTACCAGAACACCGACATCCGGGGGTACGGCTACTACACCAACAATCCCCCCGCCGGGGCTTTCCGGGGCTTCGGCGTGTGCCAGAGCGAGTTTGCCCTGGAGTCCACCATCAACCTGCTGGCGGAGCAGGTGGGGATATCCCCCTGGGAGATCCGCTGGCGCAACGCCATCGAGCCGGGGAAGGCGCTGCCCAACGGGCAGATTGCCGACTGCTCCACCGCGCTGAAGGAGACCCTTCTGGCCGTCAAGGACGCCTTTGAGTCCAACCCCGGCCGGGCGGGCATCGCCTGCGCCATGAAGAACGCCGGGGTGGGCGTGGGCCTGCCCGACAAGGGCCGCTGCAAGCTGGCGGTGGAGGACGGCATCGTCAAGCTGTACTCCGCCGCCTCCGACATCGGCCAGGGCTGCTCCACCGTGTTTTTGCAGATTTTGGCTGAGACCGCCGGGCTTCCCCTGGAAAAAATGCGGAACATGGGCAGCAACTCCGAGCTGTCCCCCGACTCCGGCACCACCTCCGGCTCCCGCCAGACCCTCATCACCGGCGAGGCGGTGCGCATGGCGGCGGCAGACTTGAAAACCGCTTTGGACCAGGCGGGCGGGAACCTGTCCGCTCTGGAGGGCCGGGAGTTCTTCGCCGAGTTCTTCGACCCCACCGACAAGCTGGGGGCGGATAAGCCCAACCCCAAGAGCCACGTGGCCTACGGCTTCGCCACCCATGTGGTGGTGCTGGACGAGGCTGGGAAGGTCAAGGAGGTCTGGGCCGCCCACGACTCGGGCAAGGTGGTCAACCCCACCTCCATCCAGGGGCAGATTGAGGGCGGCGTCCTCATGGGGCTGGGCTACGCCCTCACCGAGGACTTTCCCTTAAAGGACTGCGTGCCCACGGCCAAGTTCGGCACCCTTGGCCTGATGCGGGCCGACCAGATTCCCGACATCCACGCCATCTACGTGGAGAAGGGGGAGCTGCTCCCCTTCGCCTACGGAGCAAAGGGCATCGGCGAGATCGCCACCATCCCCACCGCCCCGGCGGTACAAGGGGCCTACTACGCCATGGACCACGTGCTGCGCACTAGCCTGCCCATGGAAAACACCTTCTACAGAAAGCCTAAGAAAGGTTGATATCCCGTGAAAAAACGCTGTTTGAGCCTGATCCTGCTGTCCGCCCTGCTGGTCCAGCTTCTCTCCGGCTGTGCCGTCGGGCCGGTAGAGAGCGCCCAGCCCTCCAACCCGCCCTCCGAGCCCACCGTCACTGGGACGGTCTCGCCCGGGCCCGCTGAGACCCAGCCCGCCCAGTCCGGGCCCATCACCGTCACCGACCAGGCGGGCCGGGAGGTCACCCTGGAGGCCCCGGCGGAGAAAATCGTGTCCTGCTACTATCTGGTCACCGCCTCCCTGCTCACCCTGGGGCAGAAGGACAAGATCGTGGGCATCGAGATGAAGGCCGGCAGCCGGGAGCTGTACAAGCTGTGCGCCCCGGACTTTCTGGACCTGCCCGGGGTGGGCTCCGGCAAGGAGACCAACGTGGAGGCCATCGCCGCCCTGGAGCCCGACCTGGTGCTGCTGCCCAAGAAGCAGCTGGAGGCCGCCGAGACCCTGACCGGCCTGGGTATCCCCACGGCGGTGGTGGAGCCGGAGACCTACGAGTCCTTCTGCGACTTGCTGAACATGCTGGGCGAGCTGTGCGGCTGCGGAGACGCGGCCCATGACCTCATCAACTACTACGACGGCGTGGTGGATCGGGTGACCGGCCTCACCAAGGACGTGGAAAAGCCCGCCGTCTACCTGGCGGGGGAGGCGTCCTGGCTGCGGACCTGCGCCGGGGGGATGTACCAGCGGGAGATGATCGAGATGGCTGGGGGAAGCTGCGTCTCCCAGGATATCGAGGGCCGGACCTGGGCGGATGTGTCCGCCGAGCAGCTGGCCGCCTGGGACCCGGAGGTCATTTTCGCGGTGCAGTACGCGGAATATACCCTGGACGACATCCGAAACGACGGGGCCCTGGCCGGGATTAAGGCCGTAGCGGAGGACCGGCTGTACACCGTCCCCTCGGAGATCGAGGCGTGGGACTACCCTCAGCCCTCCTCCATTCTGGGCCTGCTGTGGATGACCCACATCCTCCATCCCGACCTGGTGACGGAAGAGGATTATGTGAAGGAGGCCCAGGAATTTTACAAGACCTACTTTGACCTGGACGTGACCCAGGCCCAGCTGGGCCTTTAAGCGGCATTGATGGAGCTAAAACGCTAAAAACGGGGTCCCCGCAAAGTCGTCCTTTGGCTTTGTGGGGAGAGGAAGAAGCAAGGGAGCGGGCGCGGTTTTCGCCAAAGGCGGAAACAAAGCCCAGCGGACTTTGCTTTGACGAAAGGGGGGCCTGCCGGCATGAGAAAGCGATCCTGGCTGGGATTGGCTGCTTTGCTGGCGGCCTCTTTTCTGCTGTCCTGCCTGTGCGGGCGGTATCCCCTGACCCTGTCCGACCTGTGGGACATCCTCTCCGGCCAGGCGGCGGGGACCATGAGGGAAAACGTGTTCTGGAACATCCGGGTGGCCCGGACCTGCGTCACCGCCCTGTGCGGCGGGGCGCTGTCCCTGGCGGGGTTCGCCTATCAGGGGCTGTTCCGCAATCCCCTGGTGTCCCCGGACGTGCTGGGGGTGAGCGGCGGAGCCTCGGTGGGGGCCATCTGCGCCATCCTGTTCTGCGGCGGGTCCGTGGCGGCTTTGCAGCTGTTTTCCTTTGCGGGAGGGCTGGCGGCGGTGGCTTTGTCCCTGCTGCTGGCCCGGGCCATCGGTGGCAACCGCTATTTCAACCTCATCGTGTCCGGCATCATCTTGGGGGCGTTGGCCAACGCCGCCATTATGGCCCTGAAATACATGGCCGACCCCACCCAGGAGCTGGCGGTCATCGACTACTGGCTCATGGGCAGCTTCAGCCTGGCCAATTGGGACAAGCTCCGGGGGGCCGCCCCGCTGATCCTGGCTGCCGGGACGGTGCTCACCCTGCTGCGCTACCGTTTGAAGGTGCTCACCCTGGGGGACGAGGAGGCCGCCAGCCTGGGGGTGGCGGTGGTCCCGGTGCGGTTGGCCTGCATCGGCTGCGCCACGGTGCTGGTGGCGGCCAGCGTGTCGGTGAGCGGCATCGTGTCCTGGGTTGGGCTCATCGTGCCCCATCTGGTGCGTTCGGTGCTGGGGGACGACTTTGAGGCCAACTTCTTCCAGTCCATCCTGTGCGGGGCCTCCCTGCTGCTCATCGCCGACACCCTGGCCCGGAGCCTTCTGCCCTCGGAGATCCCCATCAGCATCCTCACCTCCCTCATCGGGGCGGTTTTTCTGGCGCTGTTCCTCATTCAACGGCAGAGGAGGGAGCGGCCATGCTGAGGGTGGACCATTTGACGGTGTACCGGGGCGGCCGCCTGGTGCTGGACGGTGTGGGCTTTGCCCTGGAGCCCGGCCAGGTGACGGCGGTGCTGGGGCTGAACGGGGCGGGGAAGACCACCCTGTTAAAAGCAATTCTAGGCTTTCTCCCCCGGCGGGCGGGGGAGATCACGGCGGACGGACAGCCGCTGGATCGGCTGTCCCCGGCGGACCGGGCCAAAAAGCTGGCCTATGTCCCCCAGCGATACGACGGGGGCTTCCGCTACCGGGCGGAGGACTTCGTGTCCATGGGGGCCACCGCCTATCTGGGGGCCTTCTCCCGGCCCGGACCCAGGGAGCTGGCCCGGGCGGAGGAGCTGTTGCGGGGGCTGGACTGCGGCCGCCTCATCGGCCGCCCCATGGACAGGCTCAGCGGCGGGGAGCAGCGGATGGCCTATCTGGCCCGGGCTATGATGCAGGACGCCGGCTGCCTGCTTTTGGACGAACCGGTGTCCTCCCTGGACCTGTCCCGGCAGCACCTGTTTCTCCACCGCCTGGGACGGTATGTGGAGGAGCGCCGGGCGGGCTGCCTGGTGACCATCCACGCCCCGGAGCTGGCCTACGCCTATGCCCAGCGCATTTTGTTCCTGCACCAGGGCCGGGTGCTGCTGGATGCTTCCCAGGGGAAACCGGGCTTTGAGGACCGGCTGGCCCAGGCCCTGGGGACCATCTACGGTCCCGGCCTCCGGGTGGACTTCCGGGAGGGCGGGCTGGCCCTGGGCTGGGACCACGGGCAGGGATAGAGAAAACCAAAGCCGCTCCGGAAAGCCGGGGCGGTTTTGTGCCGTCCGGCAAAAATGGGGGGTCCGGTTTGGGCAGTATGACGTTTTTTTAGATAAGCTAAAAAACTTTTAGATTTCTCTTGACAATTAGGAATGGCGTGGTATGATTAAGGTGCAAATAAAAAGTCAGCCACACTGAATATTATTTAGGAGGTCGCTTGTTCATGAACCAGCCGATCAAATGGGTCCTGAACCGGATGCCTGCCAGCGACGACCGGCACCTGGAGGTCATGTCCACGCAGAACGTGGCCAAGGCTCAGGCTTTTCACCGCTCCTTTCCGCAGTACGCCGTCACCCCCCTGGCCCGGCTGGACGGCATGGCGGACCGCCTGGGGCTGGGCTCCCTGTGCGTGAAGGACGAGTCCTACCGCTTTGGCCTCAATGCCTTCAAGGTGCTGGGCGGCTCCTTTGCCATGGGCCGGTACATCGCCCAGGAGCTGGGCCGGGACGTGTCCGAGATGACCTACAGCTATCTCACCAGCGGCAAGCTGCGGGAGGAGTTCGGCCAGGCCACCTTCTTCACCGCCACCGACGGCAACCACGGCCGGGGGGTGGCCTGGGCGGCCAACAGGCTGGGCCAGAAGGCGGTGGTCCACATGCCCAAGGGCAGCGCCAAGTCCCGCTTCGACAACATCGCCAAGGAGGGGGCCCAGGTTACCATCGAAGAGGTCAACTACGACGACTGCGTGCGCATGGCGGCGGCGGAAGCCGCTCAGACCGAGCACGGCGTGGTGGTGCAGGACACCGCCTGGGAGGGCTACGAGGAGATCCCCGCGTGGATCATGCAGGGCTACGGCACCATGGCCGGGGAGGCCGCCGAGCAGCTGGGCGGGCGGCCCACCCATGTGTTCGTCCAGGCCGGGGTGGGCTCCCTGGCCGGGGCCGTGGTAGGTTACTTCGCCAACCGCTTCCCCACCGACCCGCCCAAGTTCATCGTCATGGAGGCCCAGATTGCCGACTGCCTCTACCAGGGGGCCGCGGCCGGGGACGGCAAGCCCCGCATCGTGGGCGGCGACCTCCAGACCATCATGGCGGGTCTGGCCTGCGGCGAGCCCAACACCATCTCCTGGGACATCCTGCGCAACCATGTCACCGCGTTTCTCTCCTGCCCCGACTGGGTCTCCGCCAAGGGAATGCGGATGCTGGCCGCCCCCGTCAAAGGCGACCCGGCGGTGTGCTCCGGCGAGTCCGGGGCCGTGGGCATGGGGGTGATCTCCGCCATTATGGAGGACGACGCCTACAAGGACCTGCGGGAGGCCCTGGAGCTGGGCCGGGACAGCCGGGTGCTGATGTTCTCCACCGAGGGGGACACCGACCCGGACAAGTACCGGGAAATCGTATGGGGCGGGGCATACCCCGCCGTTTAATACAAAATCAATCATATATGGAGGGACAATATCATGGATAAGGAAAAGATTCTGTCTGCCGCCGAGGGCTACCGCAAGGATTTGAGCGCGTTCCTGCGGGCTATGATCTCCCACCCCAGCGAGAGCTGTGAGGAGAAGGAAGTGGTGGCCTGCATCAAGGCCGAGATGGAGAAGCTGAACTTCGACGAGGTGGAGGTGGACGGCCTGGGCAACATCATCGGCTGGATGGGCCAGGGCGACAAGATCATCGCCATCGACTCCCATATCGACACCGTGGGCATCGGCAACCGGGACAACTGGACCGCCGACCCCTACGAGGGCTGGGAGGACGACGCCATCATCTATGGCCGGGGCGGCTCCGACCAGGAGGGCGGCATGGCCTCCGCCGTGTA
>CANOBV010000057.1 GCA_947564255.1 uncultured bacterium
TGGGGTACCTCTGGACCAAGCAGGCGGCGATTTTGGACAACATCGCCAACGCCGAAACCCCCAATTACAAGGCCAAGGTAGTTACCTTTGAGGACAGCATCCGCGCCAAGCTGGAGGAGGCCGCGGCCCGCCGGAGCGGCGCGGGCAAGGCGGTGCGGGAGGTGCTGGAGGACGCGGAGCTGACGCTGTTCGAGGCCCAGGAGCAGACCCGGATGGACGACAACGGCGTGAACGTCACCAGCGAGATGACCGAGATGATCCGCAACGCCTACCAGCAGCAGTATCTGTACAGCGCAATCAACAAGCACTATTCGCTATTGCGCATGGCCATCAGGGGCCAGTAAAAATAAGGGGCCCGGACCGCTGTGAGCGGACGGGCGCGGCAACGCCGGGAGGGTATATCCTATGAGCTTTATGAATTCCATCAACATTGTGGGCTCCGGCCTCACCGCCCAGCAGCTTCGGCTGGACATTGTGGCGGAGAACGTGACCAACTCCCAGACCACTCGGGTGGAGAACGGCGAGGGCGCCTACCGCCGGAAAATGGTGGTGTTTGAGGCGGTGAGCGGCCGGGATTCCTTCCGGGCCGCCCTGGCCCGGGCCGCCAACGGGCTCATCCCCAACACCGGGGCCAGCCCCACCGCCGGAGGCGTGCGGGTGACCCAGATTGTGGAAGATGAGTCCCCCATGAAAATGGTGTACGACCCCACCCACCCGGACGCCGACGAGGACGGCTATCTGGAGCTGCCCAACGTGGACATGGTGAAGGAAATGGCCGACGCCATGGCCGCCACCAGGGCGTATTCCTCCAACGTCACTGCGTTCAATACCCTGAAAGCGGTGATCGCCAGCGGCCTGGAGATCGGCAGGTAGTTATTCATTATAATCATGTAAAGGAGAGACACCGCCATGAGCACTCCTATCGACGGAATCACCGGGGTCGTTGGAACCCCGGGCATTACCGGAATCACCAATACCATTCAAAAAATTGCTCCCCCTGTCCGGTCCGGCCAGGAGGAGCAGCCTGCTGCCCTGGACGGGGTGAAGGACAGCCCCTTCGGCTCCATCTTCAGCGATATGATTCAGAACGTGAAGGACACCGACGCGGAGTTTACCCAGGCCCAATATCTGCTGGCCACCGGCCAGATCGACAACCCGGCCCAGGTGAATATGGCCGGGTATAAGGCCGAGCTTTCTCTGAGCTTGCTGATCCAGCTGCGCGACCGGGCCCTGACCGCGTATAACGAGCTGAAGAACATGAGCGTGTAACGCGCTGACACAGGTTAGAACGGAACATACGCGGAGAGCGGGGTCGATGGCAGTTGAACAAGGAAAAGCTGAAGGGTTATTGGGAAAAGACAAAGACGACCCTTGGTAAAGTTTCCAAAAAAATATGGATTTTGGCCGCCGTGGTGCTGGTGCTTCTGGTCGCCGGCGTGGTCATTTTCCTCAATACGCGGCCTTACTCCACCCTGATTGCAGGGGCCACCGACGAAGAGATGGAAACGGTGCTCAGCTGGCTCCAGGAGCAGGGAGTTACGGATTATAAAATGGAGGGCACAGGTACGATTCTGGTGCCTTCGGGGCAGGCGGTCTCGCTGAAGTCCCGGCTGCTCCAGGAGCAGTATTCCAACTCCAACTCCCCCTGGAACGGGTACTTTGAGCGAGTGAGCGCCCTGTCCACCATGAAGGACCGGGACAACGCGTGGCTGGTCACGCTCATGGAGGACATGGAGGCCATTATCCGCAAGTTCGACGGCGTGCGGGACGCGGATGTTGTGATCAATCCCGGCGAGGACAACGGCTACATACTGGACACCGGCAACATTGTCAACGCCAGCGCCGACGTCACCCTCACCATGCAGCAGAACAAGCTGCTCACCAATGAGCAGGCCCAGGCCATCCGCTATCTGGTCTCCCATGGCGTGGCGGGACTGAAGGTGGAGGACGTTAGCATCCACGACACCAAGGGAAACATTTATGACGGCCTCACCACCGGCGGCAACGCCGACTCGGTGGACTCCACCGCCCTGGCCCTCCAGACCGAACAGTGGTGGAGCAACCAGATTCAATCCAAAATCGAGCAGCAGCTGTACAAGATGTATTTGGAGGAGAACGTGTCCGTCACCGTCCACTGCACCGTGGAGCTGGGCGAGAAGACCATCAACGATTATGAGGTGCATCTGCCCAAGTTTGCCGAGGGCGGCGACACCAACGGCGCGGGCATCATCGGGACCAAGTTCTACAGCTGGCAGATGCGGGCGGACGACGACATCACGGCGGGGGGCGTTGTGGGCACCCCGAGCAACTCCGACCTGCCCACCTATGTGGAAGAGGGGGACACGCTGGAGGGCCTTCTGGGCCGTCTGGCCGCCGAGGGCAGCATTGAGTACGACAACTCCAAGACCCAGACGCAGTTTATCATCACCGCCGCCACGTTGAAGGACGTCACCGTGTCCGTGTCCATCAACACCGAGCCGGAGAGCGGTCCCATCAGCATAGACGAGGGGCGGATGGCCCAGCATGTGGCCACCGCCGCCGGCATCCAGGCCCCGCTGGAGCTGCCCGACGGGATGACTGCGGAGGAGTATCTGAGCCGGAAGGTCTCCGTGCTGGGCACCCCCTTCGTCAAGCCGGTCGAGCCTCCTCAGGAGCCCACCTTTATCGAAACCATCAACGCCATGGGCATTCCGACCTGGGCGCTGTTCGCGGCCATCGGCGGTTTGCTGCTGTTCATCGCCATCCTGGTGACTGTGATCCTGCTGGTCCGCCGGGGCAAGAAAAAGAAGCAGGAAGAGGAGCAGAGGGCTGTGGAGGAGCTGCTGTCCACGGCCATGCCCGGCCAGACCACCGTAGTGATGGGGGCGGACGGACAGCCCGTCACCGTCACCATCGGCCCGGACGGGCAGCCGGTGGAGGCGCCGGTCCAGCTGGACGAGGACGGCAACCCCGTGTCCGGCGCGGACGTGATGGACCTGCATACCGAACGCAGCATGGAGCTGCGCCAGGGCATCCGGGACTTCGTGGACGAGAACATGGAGGTCGCGGCCCTGTTGATCAAGAGCTGGCTGAAGGAGGATGGAGACAATGGCTGACGCGGCAGTGGCTGAACAGAAGGCGGCTCCTCCCGCTGAGGTCAAAGCTCCTCCTGCGGGCAAAAAGAAGATTGAGAACGAGATTCCCCTCACCGGCGCCCAGCGGGCGGCCACCGTTATCATTGCCTTGGGCGTGGAACGGGCGTCCGCGCTGTATAAGCACATGGAGCCGGAGGATGTGGAACAGCTCACCCTGGAGGTTGCAAAGATGGGCTTCCTGGGGTCGGAGCAGACGGAAGAGATTTTATATGAGTTCTACCAGCTGTGCCGCACCAACCGGGCGGTCACCGAGGGCGGCCTGGAATACGCCCGGACGGTGCTGGAAAAGGCGTACGGCGCCCAGATGGCGGACGAACTGCTGGGCAAGGTGACAAAGTCCCTGCAAAACCGCAACTTCTCCTTTATGGAAAAGGCGGACGACAAGTCCCTGTTCTCCGCGCTGCAGAACGAGCGGCCCCAGACCATCTCCCTGGTGCTGTCCTATGTGGACCCCGACAAGGCGGCCGGCGTCATCTCCCAGCTGGACGAGAAGCGGCAGGTCAAGGTGGTGGAGAGCATGGCCAAGATCGAAAGCGTATCCCCCGTCGCCGTCAAGATTATCGAGGCGGAGATGCGCAAGAAGTTCTCCAGCATTGTCACCAACGCCAACGTGAAGGTGGGCGGCATCGACTACGTGGCCGATGTGATGAACAATTTGGACCGCACCAGCGAGAAAAACATCTTCGACGGCCTGTCCGCCTACGACCAGGAACTGGCCGACGAGATCCGCAAGCGCATGTTTGTGTTTGAGGATATCATCACCATGGACGACCGCTCGGTCCAGCGCTTTGTCCGGGACTGCGACCCCAGGGACCTGGTGCTGGCCCTCAAGACCGCCAACGAGGACGTGTCCAAAAAGCTGCTCAGCAACATGTCCACCCGTATGGCCCAGAACATCAGGGACGATTTGGAGATTACGACCAACGTCAAGCTCAAGGACGTGGAGGACGCCCAGCAGCGTATTGTGGATATCATCCGCGACCTGGAGGAGAAGAACGAGATCGTGATCGCGAAGGGCGGAAAGGACGATATCATTGCCTAACATATTCAAAGCATTTTCCAAGGCGAAGGCCGAGCCTTACCGCTTCCCGGATGCGGCGGAGCTGGTGGTGGAGCCGGAGCCCGAGGAAGAGCCCCCCGCCGTGGAGGAATCCCCGCCCGAAGAGGCGCAGGAGCGGGAGGATGGGGGAGAGGGCTTTGATGTACTGATTGCCGACGAGGAACCGGAACCCGAGCCGGAACCTCAGGAAAACCCCATCACCTTTGCCCAGATTCAGGCGGAACAGATTCTGGCCGACGCCCGGCGGGACGCGGACCGCGTTTTGGCCCAGGCCAGGGACGACGCGGACCGGGAGGCTCAGGCGGTGTTTGCCAAGGCCCGGGAGGAGGGCTATCAGGAGGGATACGCGGCGGGCATGGCCCAGGCGGGCCAGGAGTCCGCCCAGCAAAGGGAGGCCCAGGCCGCGCGGATGGAGGAGGAAGTGCACCGCTTCATGGAGCAGGCCGGAGTGGCGCTGGACCGCCAGATGGACCAGAGCGTGGCCGACCTGCGGGATTTGGCTATGGCGGTGGCGGAGAAGGTGGTGTGCGTCAGCCTGAAGAGCAGCGCCGACGTCATCAGCCGGATGATTCAGACCGCCATCGACAAGCGCAAGAAAAAAGAGTGGGTGCACATATACATCTCCGAATGCGACGCCAAACGGCTGAGCCAGATTCCCGCCTCCCTGTCAAACTCGCTGTCGGCACTGTCCGACCGGGTGCGCATCATCCCCATGTCCGACGACGAGTCGGGCACCTGCATCATCGAGATGCCCGACGAGATCGTGGACGCCAGTGCGGCGACACAGCTGAACAACCTGCGGACCATCCTGATGGATACCGCCAACAGCGCGTCGGGCATGAACCTTTTCTGAGAGAGATCTCCGAGCCCTCTTTCTCCCAGGCCGGGAACGGGGCTTTGAGGCAAACGGCCGGTGGAGTGAACAATGCCTTCCGTATTTCAACAGATGACCCGGCAGGTATACAACGCGGAGCCCTACAGCCTGACGGGAAAAATTGAAAATATTGTGGGTATGTCCATTGAAGCCTCCGGCGGGCGGGCTGCCGTGGGAGATATCTGCCGCATCTACAACGGAGACTCCGGCGGGCAGGTCACCGCCGAGGTGGTGGGATTCAAGAACGACCACATCCTGCTCATGCCCTACTCGGACATGAGCGGCATCTCGGCGGGGAACTTCGTGCGCAACACCGGGCGGCAGCTCACCCTCCAGGTGGGCGAGTTCCTCCGGGGCCGCATCATCAACGCCCTGGGCCAGCCCATCGACGGCAAGGGCCCCTTTGAGGGGGGCACCTCCTATTGCGTGGGGGGCGGGTACATCAACCCCCTCCAGCGCCCCCCCATCCGGGAGCGCATCCAGTTCGGGGTGAAGGCCATCGACGGCATGATCACCATCGGCAAGGGCCAGCGTATCGGTATATTCGCCGGGTCCGGCGTGGGCAAGTCCACCCTGATGGGCATGATCGCCAAGAACGTCACCGCCGACATCAACGTCATCGCCCTGGTGGGGGAGCGTGGACGAGAGGTGCTGGAGTTTGTGGAAAAGGACCTGGGGCCCGAGGGTATGAAGCGGTCCATCCTGGTGGTGGCCACCTCCGACCAGCCCGCCATGCTCCGCATGCGGTGCCCCAGCGTGGCCACCGGCATCGCGGAATTCTTCCGGGACCAGGGCTACGACGTGCTGCTGATGATGGACTCCCTCACCCGTTTCGCCATGGCCCAGCGGGAGATCGGCCTGGCCATCGGCGAGCCTCCGGTATCCCGGGGCTATACGCCGTCTATGTACGCGGAAATGCCCAAGCTGCTGGAGCGCAGCGGCAATTTTAACAGAGGTTCCATCACCGGGGTGTACACGGTGCTGGTGGAGGGCGACGACACCAACGAGCCCATTGCCGACACCGTCCGGGGCATTCTGGACGGGCACATTGTGCTCTCCCGGCAGCTGGCAAACTCCAACCACTACCCCGCCATCGACGTGAGCGCCAGCATCTCCCGGCTGATGGTGGAGATTGTCTCCACCGAGCACCGCCAGCTGGCCTCCCGCATACGTGATATTATGAGCGTATACGAGAAAAACGCCGACCTGGTGGCCATCGGGGCCTACAAGCCGGGCACCAACCGGAAGCTGGACTTCGCCATGTCCAAGATCGACGCGGTGAACGATTTCCTCACCCAGGATGTGAACGAGGCGTTTTCCTACGACCAGTGCGTGGCCGAAATGGCCAAGATTCTCCAATAACCGCTATGAGGTGCAGAGATAGATGAAGAAATTCAAATTCTCCCTGGATTCGGTACTCTCATATAAGGAACAGGTGCTGGAGGCCCTTCAAGGCGAGCACGCCGTCATTCTGGCCCAGGTTCGGGAGCAGGAGGGCGTGCTGGAGGCGGTTTGGCAGAACTACCGGGACTGCAATGAGGAGTACCGCCAGCGCAAGACCGAGGGACTCACCATTATGGACGCCATGTTTTACCAAAACGGGCTGCGGGTGCTGGAAAACGATATCCAGCGGGAGACCGATAAGCTGGAAGAGCTGAAAAAGCAGGAGGAGGCCAAACGCCAGGAAGTGGTGGACGCCAAAATCGACACCTCCTCCATTGAAAAGCTGAAGGAGAAGAAGCTGGAGCTGTACAACAAGGCGGTGCAGAAGAGCGAAGAGGTTCTCATCGACGAATTTGTCAGCTCCGCCCGGGCACGAGCCGGCATCGGGGCGTAAAAGGCCCCCGCAGAGCCGCCCTTGATAAGTCCAAATCGGCGGTCATCCGCCGTTTGGAAATACATATCTTAGTGTTAGAAGGAGGTGTAACGAACATGGAACAGACAAGCAGCGTGGTCATGTCGATGCTGCAGACCATGGCCGGCCAGGCCGGACTGCCCAAGACAAACAAGAACGAAGGCGGCGAGCTGGGCGACTTCCAGAAACTGCTGGAGGAGAAGGCCCAGGAAAAAGACCCTTTGATGGAGCAGCCCGCCAAGGCGGAGACAAAACCTCAGGCCGCTGCCCCAAAGAAGGACAAGGCCCCCGCAGAAAAGCAGGAGAACCCCGTCGAGCGGATTAAGAAGCTCGCGGAGCAGGGCTATCCCGTAGTTCAGCCGTCCATCGCCATGATGACTCTGGACGGGCAGGTGTACCAGCCCGGCGAGTATGTGGAGGTCTGGACGCCAAACGGCGTGGAGCTCTTCCCCATCACCGGCCTGGATGGGAAACAGATGCAGGAGCTTCAGCAGATTATGGACAGCTTTGGCCCCGTCCAGACCATCGACGTGAGCGACCCGGAGGCCGACGCCATGCTGGAGGCCACCGACCCCGCCGTGGAACACGGCCCCGCCGAGCTGCTGGAAAAGGCTGTGGCCGAAGAGGCCGGGCAGACCGTACAGCAGGCGGTGGAGGGGGCCAAGTCCCAGGAGGGCGACGACCCGCAGGCGGAGGTCACCGATGTGGAGCAGGCCCCTCAGCAGCTCTTCCGCGATGTGGAGGCGGCTCCGGTGAAGGTGGGCGAGGCGTATGACGCCCAGCAGACCGAGGGGGCCGACGTGGCCCAGCAGATCGACGCCCAGCTGGCCCAGGCCCTGCAAAAGGGGGAGTCCGTGGTTCGGGTGCAGCTCACCCCGGAAAACCTGGGTGAGGTCACCGTGGAAATCCGGCAGAGCGTGGACGGTATCCTTCACGTGGCCCTGAACGCCCACAGCCCCGAGACCAGAAGCCTGCTGGAACGCCACGCGGGCGAGCTCCAGGGACTGCTCAGCAGCCGCGGGCAGCAGGAGGTCCAGGTGGATGTCCAGCGCGGGCAGGAAAGCCAGCAGAACCAGAACCAGCAGCACCAGCAGAACTACGACGGCCGCAACGGGCACGCCCAGGACGGCCAGGAGCAGGAGCGCCGCCAGCGGCGGGAGCACACCAGCAGCCAGGATTTTCTGCAGCAGCTGCGGTTGGGACTGGTCCCCGCAGATGGGGAATTCTGACGGAAAGGAGACGTAACAGATGGGCGTAAGCAACTATTCCATGGCCGATATCGCGGGCCTGGTCAACTCGACCGACACGACGATCGGCAAGAACAGCACCAGCCGGAAGGGCAATACGGAACTTACCATGCAGGACTTTCTCCAGCTGATGGTGGTCCAGCTCCAGAACCAATCCATGGACGACACCATGGACACCGGCGAGATGATGAACCAGATGGTGCAGATGCAGATGGTCACGGCCATTGCCAACATGAATGAACTGAGCGTCATGAGCTACGCCAGCTCTCTGGTGGGCAAGGTGGTCACCATCGGAATCACCGACGGCAATACCCTGGAGGAGCGCGAGGTCCTGGTCATCGGCACGGGCATGTCCAACGGCGAGCAGGTGATTTTCGGCAAGGACGGCAAGGACCGGGTGCTGACCTATTCCCTGAAGCAGATTATGGCCGTGGGCCATCTGCCTCCGCTTGAGGGTGATGGGAGCGACACTCCCGACGATGGGACGGAAGGCCCCGGAGACAGCACCGAGAAGCCCGGCGACGGCGCCGACAAGCCCGTGGAGGGCGGCGATGGCGCCGACAAACCCGCGGAAGGCGGCGGGGAAAACAGCGGCGGGGACGACAACGTGCCCAGCATCTAAATCCGAGGTGACAGAAGATGATCCAGCGCGTATCAGGACTACAGCGCACGGAGGCGCAGCGGGCCCCGGTACAGCGGCGGGAGCGGGCCGGTGGATTCGGCGCGATGCTCCAGCAGGAGCTGGCAAAGCACGAACAGCCGGCGCAGAGCGTGGCGTTTTCCAAGCACGCCATTTCCCGGGCGCAGGAGCGGGGGATCGAGGTCACGCCAGACCTGATGGACCAGCTGGCGGGCAGCGTCATCCGGGCCCAGGCAAAAGGGGCCACCAACATCCTGGCGATGGACGGGTCAAAGGCTTTCATCATCAATGTGCCCAGCGGGAAGGTCATCACCGCCATCACCCAGGAAGAAATGAAGGAAAATATCTTCACGAATATTGACGGCGCCGTGTTCCTGTAATATGATAAACAGATGGCAGGACCGATTTTCGGATGCCACCGCCCCCCGCCCGACTGACGGGGGGCAAGCGGCGCCAAACCGAAAGGAGTAATTTTTCAGCTATGACTGGTGCAATGTACGCGGGTATCGCGGGTCTGCGGACCCACATGCAGAACTTGAATGTGATTGGCCACAATGTGGCCAACGTGAACACCTACGGATATAAATCCCAGCGCGCGGTGTTCAAAACCGCCATCTATACCACCTTGTCCGGCGGTTCCAACGGCACTGCCACCGTGGGCGGCACCAACCCGTCCCAGATTGGCTACGGCTCCAACGTGGCCAGCGTGGATATCGATATGAGCACGGGCAACTACGCCGTCACCGGCAAGCCCACCGACCTGTATCTGGACGGCGACGGGTTCTTCATGGTGGGCGACAAGGACATCGCCAACAACTTCACCGGCGAGGCCACCGACGTGAACAAGCTCACCTCCCTCACCCTCACCCGGGTGGGCAACTTCGAGTTCAAGGCGGACGGTTATTTTGCCAACAACGACGGCAACGTGGTGTACGGCTTCCTGTGCACCGGCTATGACGACCAGGGCAAACCCACTTTCTCCGACCAGCTGGTGCCCCTGCGCCTGCCCTACGTGAACAAGACCATCCAGTATTTCAACAAGACGACGGGCGACCCGCTCACGGGCTACAACCCCAACGACCCCACTACGCTCCCCAACGGCGTCACCGCCGACCAGGTGGAGGAGCGCGAGGTGATGGAGATCGTCTATCCGCAGAACACCAAGACCGAAAACGGAAACACCACGTCTTGCCCGCTGTTCGAGACGTCCGAGGTGCCTGTGCTGGACGCACAGGGTCAGCCCACATTGGACGCAAACGGCAATCCCGTGACGAAGGCGCTGTCCCGGAGCCAGTTTGAGAGCCTCACCGTGGACAAGAAAACGGGCCTCATCTCCGGCACCAGCAAGGACACCGGCGAGGTGGTGGTCATCGGCTGCGTGGCGGTGGGCTCCGTCACCAACCCCAACGGCGTGACCAGCATCGGCGACAACTACTACAAGGCGGGCCCCGGCTCCGGCGACCTCACCGTGACCATCCTGGGCGGCAACGCCAAGGAGATGGGCATCAACCAGATCAACAGCGAGCTGTGGCAGGCCAACAACGCGGGCAACGCCGGAGGCGGCGGCAACGCGGCCACTCTGCCCGAGGTGGACGGCCTGCGCCCCCGCACCAGCGACACGGAGATGATCCCCTCCGGCCTGGAGATGTCCAAAACCGACCTGGCCCAGGAGATCGCCAACATGATTCTGACCCAGCGCGGCTATCAGGCCAACACCCGCATCATCACGGTGACCGACTCCATGCTGGAGGAACTGGTCAACATGAAGCGCTAATTCAGTAACTGACACGGCCCGGCCCGGGGGAGAATGAGCGGATTTCCCCCCGGGCCACCCCCCTGTAGTCCTAACAGAAGGAAAAGGAGGTTTGCACCATGATCGTTCTGACAAAACGCAACCACGAAAAATTCCTTGTCAACCATCTTCAGATCGAGTATATTGAGACCATCCCCGAATCCAAGATCGTCATGATGAACCACGCCTTCTACCTTGTCCGGGAGAGCCCGGACGAGATCATTGATAAGATTGCCAAATACAACGCCAAGGTGATGGACATCCAGCGGGAAATCACCGTTGTGGACAAACGGTAAAGAAAGAAAACAGGCGTCCGGGCCGCCGGCCTGCCCGGTTTGGAGGTAGTGCAGTAGTATGAATATCACGTATATCATCGGCGTCGTCCTGGCCCTGGTGGTGTTCTTCCTGGGCTGTATCATGGGCATCAATATCGGCCCCAACGCTCCGGCGGACGCGCCTATCGTCACGGTTACCCTGAAGAATCTGTGGAACTTTTTTGACGCGGCCAGTATCTTCATCGTCATCGGCTGTACTTTTGCCATTGTGGTGGCCAGCTTTCCGGGAAGCGCCCTGGCGTCCATCCCCAAGCACTTCGGAGTGATTCTCAACGCCGGGAAGTTCAACCCCATGAACATCATCGACCAGCTGGTGGACCTGGCCCAGACCGCCCGTAAGAACGGCCTGCTGGCGCTGGAAGGCAAGGCCAACGAGCAGGAGGACCCCTTCTTCAAGCAGGCCATCATGCTCATCGTGGACGCCAACGACCCGGACAAAGTGCGGGCCATCCTGGAAAACGACATCGAATGCATGTCCGGCCGGCACGAGGACGCGGCGGGTATGTACGACAAGGCGTCCTCCGTGGCACCGGCCTTCGGCATGGTGGGTACGCTGGTGGGTCTGATCAACATGCTGCGAAGTATGGACGTGACCAGCGGCGGCGGAGATTTGGGCGGCAGTATGGCCACCGCCCTGGTGACCACGCTGTACGGCTGTATTCTGGCCCACATGATCTTCGGCCCCATCGCCAACAACCTGCGCATCCGGGACGGCGAGGAGGTCCTTTGCAAGCAGATTATCGTGGAGGGCATCATGTCCATCCAGTCCGGCGAGAACCCCAAGGCGCTGCGGGAGAAGCTGCTCACCTACATTCCACAGGGACAGCGGGATGAGGGCGGCAAATCCGGCGGCGGAGAGTAAACGGAATTGGCTTTTGCGTGCGGCGTAAGGAGTTGAGATTACCGTGAAAAAGAAAAAAGGCGGCGGTGGCGGCGGCGCCAACTGGATGGATACATACGGCGATATGGTAACGCTGCTGCTGTGCTTCTTTGTGCTTTTGTATTCCATGTCCACCATCAGCACGGACAAGTGGAAAGCCCTGGTCCAGTCCTTCAATCCCAACGCCATCCCCGCCGCCACCGAAATTGAGGGCGGCAACGACGGCCCCAGCGCGGACTCACCGGGGCAAAGCGGCGTGTTCGACAACCCTGAGGCGGATGAACAAGAGCAGATTGAGAAGGACATGGAGGAGCTCTATGAGGCGCTGCAGCAGATGGTCAGCAGCAGCGGCCTGACCAGCAGCATCCAGGTGACCATGCAGGGCGGCAAGGTGTATGTGAACTTCAACGACACTGTATTTTTCCAGGCGGATAAGGCGGAGATTCTGCCCGGCGGGCAGGAGGTGCTGGCCAAGGTCAGCACCATTCTGGAGAGCGCCAGCAAATCTATCGACGAGATCCGCATTCAGGGGCACACGGCCCAGGCCGCGGCCAACAGGCGCAACGAGCCGCGGGGGGACTACCGGCTGTCCTTCAACCGCTCCATGGAAGTGGCGCTGTTCCTTCAGGAGCACACGTCCATCGCGCCCGCGCGGATGATTCCCGAGGGCTTTGGACAGTGGCGGCCCAGGGCCAGCAACGCCACCGGCGAAACCCGCGCCGCCAACCGGCGGGTGGAGCTGATTATCAGCGGCCGGGACTTGAACGCGGACGAGTTCAACAAGGCGATGGAAGAGTACCTGAGCTATGGTGAAGAGGGTTTGACCACCGCGCAGGACCAATAGCAATGATGCAGATATTCAGATTCAGGTGAGGTGATTCGATGGCTGAGGTATTGTCGCAAAGTCAGATCGACGCGCTGCTCAACTCCATGCTCAGCGGCGGCGCCGACAAGCCGGAGGAGAAGCAGCCGGAGAAGAAATACCGCAAATACGACTTCACCACCCCGCGCAAGTTCACCAAGGACCGCATTAAGATGCTCAACGGCATCTTTGAGAACTATACCCGGGTGATCAGTTCCCGGCTCAACGCTCAGCTGCGCACCAACTGTGAGATCACGGTGGAGAGCATTGAGGAGCAGAAGTTCTATGAGTTCAACAATGCGCTCACGGAGGGTGACGTGCTGGCCATGGTGGATGTGACCATCCACCCCCGGGAGGTGGATGGCGTGGATGTGCAGGTGGAGGACCCGGTGATGGTCTACCTGTCTACCTCCACCGCCCTTGGGATGATGGACCGGATGATGGGCAGTGAGGATGAAGCGGTCCACGAGGTGCCTATGGGCTACGCCTACACCGACCTGGAGCTCCAGCTGTATGAGCTGCTGATCAAGGATATCATCTCGCTGATGGGCAGCAGCTGGGAGAATTACGTGCCCATCACCTTTGAGTACGAGCGTACTCAGGTGAACCCGACCCTGGTGCAGCTGCTCAATCTGGATGAGACGGTGGTGCTGGTGGACATGCGCCTCAACTTCGGCGACAGCGAGGGGCGGATGAGCGTGGTGCTGCCGGGCAATATGCTGGTGAGCGTGTTTGGCGAGGTAAACCGGGAGACCATGGGGCGAAAGGTCAACAGCGAGGACAATTCCGAAGAGATTTTCGACAAGCTGCGGGATTCCACGTTGGAGATTATCGCGGAGTTGGGTGAAACCCGGCTGTCCCTCAGCGATATTTACCACCTGAATGTCGGCGACGTAGTGGACCTGGGCCGCTCCAAGGACGCTCCGGTGTTTCTGGAGATCGGCGGCTACCAATGGTTCACCGGGCGCATGGGTACCCACAAGAAAAACATGGCCATCAAGATAGACGAGGTATGCTATTCGGCCGAACAAA
>CANOBV010000058.1 GCA_947564255.1 uncultured bacterium
GGCTGATATCGACGACGAGCAGGAGCTCAACGCAGTGTACGAGAAGTTCATGGAGGAACTGTTCGAGGACGAGGAAGAAGAGTGACCTGCCGCACGGCGGCTCGGGCGCAATCAAAATATCTACGCCTCGCCTGTTCGCGACACAATCTGATAACCCCTGCTGGGTTCTAACTACGTGACCTTGCCCTGTTAAAACCCACATTTTTAAAACGGGATGCCCCACTCGCGCGGTGGTTCGCAGACCTCCCGGCCCTCCTCGGAGGACTCTGGATGTTGGGAGCGGTAAAGCCAAGCGGAGGCAACCCACCTGCATTCTTGTGCAGGTTTTTAATGGGGCGGCACGGCCACAGCGGGGGTTCTATAACAAATCTGGCGGAAGGGCCTCGGCCCTTCCGCGCTTTTTTAATTTGTAAATTTTCATCGGTCCGCGAATTTGTCCTTGCAACAGCTGTTTTGCCATGCTATAATGTTTGGCAGCGTCCGTCGGGGCCTGTGTTCCACACCGTCAACAGAACCGCTTCGCCGGATTTGGGCAGGCTTTCCGGCCTGCCTCCATCACCGAATACTGAGAGGATTGATATACTATGAGCGCATCCAGAGAGAAAAAGCAGCGCCAGAACGCCGGTCCCTCCGAAAAGGCCGTCAAGGCCCAGCAGGAGCAGGCCGTCCGAAAGCGCAAAACCATTCTTTACTCCGCGATTGCCGCCGTGGTTGTGGTGCTGGTGGCCGCGCTGCTCATCTGGCGGTCCGGCATTTTCCAGTCCAACGCCACCGCCGCCACCGTGGGCGACACCAGTCTCACCACCGCCGAGCTGAGCTATTATTATTACGACGCCCGCCAGTATTATGCCATGTATGGTTCCTATCTGGGCTTCGACGCCTCCAAGAGCGATGAGGAACAATTCTACAACGCCGGAGACAACGTCACCTACCGCGACCATTTCCTGGAGCAGGCGCTGGACGCCGCCCAGCAGCACAAGGCTTTGTCTGATGCGGCCGTAGAGGCCGGCCACACCGAGGCGGAGGTCAAAGACAGCCTTAACGCCGCTGTCGCCAACCTCAAAAGCACTGCCGCCGCCAACGGCTACACCTACGCCGCCTACCTGAAGGCTATGTACGGCCCCTATATGACCACCGGCATCTATGAGAAACTGTACACCCGTTACCTGATGGCCAATCTGGTATACTCCGACAAGTCCTCCGAGCTGTACGACAGCTATACCCAGGAGGAACTGGACGCTTATTATAAGGACAACGCCGACGCGCTGGATACCATTGAGTACTCCCACCTGTATTTCCCCGCGGCCTCTGTGGAAACCAAGGACAGCGACGGCAACGACCTGTCTGAGGACGAGGTGTCCAAGCTGAAGGAAGAGGCCCTGGCCGACGCCAAGAAAAAGGCGGAGGAAGCTTTGAAAGCAGTGAAAAACGGCAGCACCTTTGATTCGCAGAAAGAGAAGTACGAACTGACCACCGCCGGAGACCATGTCACCGCTGTGGGCACCAGCACCATCAATTCCACTTACCGCGACCAGCTGCTCAAGCAGGACAAGGATGAGGTGGAACTGGTGGAGGCTGAGAGCGGCTATTACGTCATTGTCCTTCACGACCGCTACCTGGCCGACGAGCCCACCAAAGATATCCGCCACATTCTGGCCCGGGCGGAGAACACCACCGACGAGAACAGCAAGCTGGTGGCCCCCACCGACGAAGCCTGGGCCGCAGCCAAGGCCAAGATGGATGAAATTCAGGCCGCTTGGGATGCCAGCGGCAAGACCGAGGACGACTTCGCCAAGCTGGCCAACGAGAAATCCGACGACGGCAACGGAACCACCGGCGGTCTGTATACCCGTGCCCAGCCCGGCTATTTTGTCTCTGAGTTCAACGACTGGGTGTTTGAGGAAGGCCGTAAACCCGGTGATGTGGGCATGGTTCAGCACTCCGCTGAGGAGGGCAGCACCAGCGGATACTACGGCTACCATCTCATCTATTACGTGGGCGACAACGAGCCTGTCTGGATGGGGACCGCCCGCAGCAGCCTCTCCTCCGAGGCCATGACTACCTGGCTGGAGGAAGCTGTCGCCGGCTATGAGACCTCTTTGGCCGACGGCGCTGAAAACCTGGGCAAATAATTGAACCTGCTGAAAGGGGGCCGGACTTGTTTGTCCGGCCCCCTTCTATCAAGGAGTACAATATTATGAATGAGCAATTTATCCGTACCCAGATGCTGCTGGGCGCCCCTGCCATGAAGCGGCTCCAAACCAGCCACGTGGCGGTGTTGGGACTGGGGGGCGTGGGCGGCTGGTGCGCCGAGGCCCTGTGCCGTTCCGGCGTGGGCGAACTCACCCTTATCGACCAGGACACCGTGTCGGTGAGCAATCTCAACCGGCAGTGTGCCGCCTTGCGCTCCACCTTGGGTATGGAAAAGGCCCAGGCCACTGTGCTGCGCCTGGGCAGTATCGCGCCGGACTGCGTCCTCCATCCTCTGGTCCTGCGGTATGAGGCGGCCACCCGGGAGGAGTTTTTCCAGCGAGAATACGACTACATTGTGGATGCCATCGACCTGGTGAGCTGCAAGCTGGACCTCATTGAGACGGCCCACTCCCGAAATATTCCCATCATCTCCGCCCTTGGCACCGGAAACAAACGGGACGCCCAGCTTTTGCGCATCGCCGACATCTCGGAAACCCAGGGCTGCCCTCTGGCCCGGGTGGTGCGCAAGGAACTGCGAAAGCGGGGCATTCCTCACCATAAAGTGGTGTTCTCCCCGGAGCAGGCCCGCAGTGCTGAAGACAGTGATGAGGCCCCGCCTCCGGGCCGGCGGTCCGTACCCGCCAGCGCCATGTGGGTACCCGCTGCGGCGGGGCTGCTGCTGGCCCAGGCGGTCATTCTGGACTTGAGCGAAACCGGAGCCGCGCCCACGCTTTCTTGACGGCCCATGCCCCGGCAAGACCGCACATAGCGCCGATAACCGCCCCTGCCAGCACATCGCTGGGGAAATGTACTCCCACGTATAACCGGGACAGGCCCATGACCACGGCGGCGCACACCGCAAAAATCTTCATCCATTTTTTCGGCGCGGACATGCACACGCTCAGCGCAAAGGCAAAAGCGGCGTTGGTGTGCCCCGAGGGAAAAGAATTGGGGTCGTGTTCCGGCACCAGATTGACGAAATTTTCAATCACCAGCCAGGGCCTGGGCCGTGATACCAGGGGCTTAATGGTGAAGTTCACCACGATAAGCCCGATAAGCATGGCGCACAGCGCCGAGGCCCCGGCTTTCCGTGTCTGCTTAAAAAAGAGCATCAATACCCCCAAGGCAATAAACAGCATCCCCGCATTGCCCAGCTGGGTATACACCCTCATGAATGGGTCCAGCACGGCGCAGCGCACATGTTCCGCGACCCAGACCAGGGCCTGTTCGTCCAGCTGCTGAATGACGGTTGGCATCCTTGTCCCTCCCCATCTTGACCCAGGGGCCAAAGATATGTATAATACCAAAGGTATGTTTTATTATTTTACCCCATTCCTTGCCATCTGGCAAGACATTTGTGGGAGGTCTGTATGAAAGTCATCCATCTCATCAGCGGCGGGGATACCGGCGGGGCCAAAACCCATGTCCACTCCCTGCTCAAGGGATTGAATCAATATATCCAGGCGGACATGGTATGTTTCACCGACGGTCCTTTCACCCAGGAGGCCCGGGCGCTGGGCATTCACGTTGATGTGATGGCCGGACGCAATCCCCTCGCTGCGCTGAGGCCCCTGCGGGAGAAGATAGTCAAGGAGGGCTACGACATCATCCATTGCCATGGGGCCCGCGGTAATCTGATGGGCGCTCTGCTGAAAAAATCCACCGGCCTGCCCGTGGCCACCACCATCCACTCCGACCCCAGGCTGGATTATATGGGCCGGCCCCTGTCCGCCCTCACCTACGGGAACCTCAACGCCTGGGCTCTGCGGCGGATTCCATATCGCATTGGTGTATCTCACGCCATGGGAGACCTGCTCATCAGCCGAGGCTTTGGCCCCCAGCAGATGTTCGCCATCTACAACGGCCTCGACTTCACCCCCCGCACCCCCAAACTCAGCCGCCGGGAATTTTTGGACAGTCTGGGGTTAGACTGGCCGGATGAGGCGGTCATTGCCGGGATCGCCGCCCGCCTCAACCCGGTGAAAGACATGGGCACCCTGCTCCGCGGCTTTGCCGCCGCCCACAGGGAACAGCCCCGTCTGCGGCTTATCATCGCCGGGGAGGGCCAGGATGAGGACATGCTGCGCCAGCTGGCGCGGGAATTGGAAGTGGCGGAGGAGGTCTGTTTTGCAGGATGGCTGTCGGACACCGACAGTTTCTACAGCGCTTTGGACATCAACACCCTCACCTCTTTGTCGGAGACTTTCCCCTATGCGCTCACCGAAGGAGCCCGGTTTGCCCTGCCCACCGTGGCCAGCGCGGTGGGGGGAGTACCGGCTCTCATCGAAAACCATGTCACCGGACTGCTGTTCCAGCCCCGGGACCACCAGGCCCTGGGACGGCACCTGGCCGCCCTGGCCAGGGACCCGGACCTGCGCCGCCGCCTGGGAGAACAGCTTCTGAAGAAAGGCCGGGCCGACTTCTCCATTGAGAGCACCATCCGCCGTCAGCTGGATATCTACGAGACAATCCTCCGCCGGGAGCGGCGGAAGAAAGAGCGCAGACGGGATGGTGTTGTGATCTGCGGGGCCTACGGCCGGGGCAACGCCGGAGATGAGGCCATTTTGCAGGCGCTGGTCACGGAAATGCGTACCATTGACGGAGACCTGCCCATCTGGATCATGACTCGAAAACCGAAGGCCACCCGGCTGCGCCACCGGGTGGGGGCCGTCTACACCTTCAACGCCCCCGCTTTTTGCCGCAAAATGGCGAAAAGTAGGCTCTATATCAACGGCGGCGGCTCATTGGTTCAGGATGTGACCAGCCACCGCTCTCTGTGGTTCTATCTGTTCACCCTGTCCGCCGCCAAACGGCTGGGGTGCGAGGTGATGATGTACGGCTGCGGCATCGGCCCCATCCGCACCCCCCGAAACCGCCGCAAAACAGGAGTGGTGATTGACCGCTCTGTGGACATCATCACCACACGGGACAGCGCCTCCATTGATGAGCTCCAAGCCCTTGGAGTCAACCGCCCCGAGGTGGTACTGGCGGCAGACCCCGCCGTCACCCTCCCCGCTGCCCCCCCCCAGGCGGCGGACGCCCTGCTGGAGGAGATCGGCCTCCACCCCCGGAGGGGGGAGCGATATCTGGGGGTCACCGTCCGGCCCTGGCCTGGTTTTGACGAAAAGGCCCCCGCCTTTGCCGCCGCCGTGGACTACGCCTACCAACGCTATGGCCTGATCCCGGTGTTTATCCCCATCGAGGGCAAGCTGGACGTGTCCGCCGCCCAGAAGGTGGCCGAACAGCTCCGGTACGCTCCCGTTTACCTGCTGCCCTCCGCGCCCGCCACCGAGCTGGCTATCGCCCTGTCCGCCCGGATGGACGTTGCGCTGTCCATGCGCCTCCACGCCCTCATCTTCGCTGCGGTCCGGGGAGTTCCTCTGGTTGGGGTGGTGTACGACCCCAAGGTCAGCGCCTTCCTGGACGACGCGGGCCAAGACCTGTACGCTCAGCTGGACCAGGTGACGCCGGAACTGCTGTGCTCCCTCCTGGACGAGGCGGCCAAGCGGCGGCAGGACCGCAAAGCTTTAGAAGACAAAACCGCCCGGCTGGTCCGGCTGGAACGGGCAAACAGCCAGGCTGCCGCTCGGCTGCTGTCCGGGAGGTGAGTCCATGGCTCAAAAGCAGATTATCTGTCTGGCCCACGCCCCCTGGCGGGCCCGGCCCGACCGCACCCAGCAGCTGCTGGCCCGGCTGGGCGACGCGCGGATCCTATTTTTTGAGCCCGCCCCCAGAAAAGGAGCTCCCATACCCGAGCAGGGGCGGAGAGTGCGCGCCCACATCACAGTATATACGCTTCCCGCCCCCCTGCCGGGGCCCCAGGAGGGCTCCATGCTCCAGCGGCGCAGGTTGGACAGGGATTCCGACTTCGTCCAGCAGATGATGGACAAACACCGTTTCCGGGAGCCGGTGCTGTGGTGCACATCCCCGCTTCAGGCGGGATTTCTGGACCGCCTGGCCTACCGGGGAGTGGTGTACGACTGCCACCGCTTTTGGGACGACCAGTTCCTGGATTGGGAGAGCGACCTCACCCGCCACGCCGAGGTGGTCTTTGCCGCCTCCTTCGGCCTGATCAAACGGCTGTCCCCCTGTAATGACAATATTGCCTTGCTGCCCAACGGAGTGAATCCGGTGCTTTTTCAGCAAAAACAGCGGACCATTCCCCCCGCTTTGGCAACGCTTTCCGGACAAAAGGTGCTGGGACGGTTAGGCAGCGTCACCGCCCAGGTGGATTGGGAGCCTTTGCTGTATCTGGCCCGTCATCGTCCAGAGTGGACCTTCGTACTCATGGGCCGGGTGACAAAGCCGGCGGCGGAACAGCTCCGGGGACAGGACAACATCGTGCTCACCGGGGCTGTGGACCCTCTGGACGCCCCCGACTACCTGTACCGCTGCGACCTGCTCTTTGACCTGCTGCGTTTCGACCGCCCCGGCGATGTGGTGCCCAGCCGGGTATATGAGTATCTGGCCACAGGCAGGCCCATCGTTACCGTTGCAGACCCCGGCGTTCAGGAGACCATCCCGGAACTGGTCTCCACCGCTTACGACGGCCCTGGCTTTCTCCGTCGATGCAAATCCGCCCTGGGGGAGGAACCCGCCCTCTCCCGGCGCAGACGGGAACTGGCCCGTCAGTCCTCCTGGACCAACCGGGCCGCCCAGGTGTCCACCATTTTGGAGGCCACCGGGCTGTTTTGAGGTTTTTGCCATGGACGGCCCGTTCCAACCCCAGAGAATCGTACAAGCCTACAAAAATAGGAAAGGCCCTTGATTTCTCCCCTTTTCTTAGCTAAAATGGAATTGACTTTTTGGAAATGAGGTGGCTGTCTTGGTACGTTTCCGCCGCGTCCGTCCCGGCTTCCGTCTCCATGGCCTCATTGCGTCCAAATCTATTGTCTGAAAAGCTCTATACAGGTCCGCCCGCACCCGCGCGGCGGCCTGTTTTATTTTCACAAAGGAGGGCTTTGCATGAAGAAAGTCGCCGTCATCATGGGTTCCGACTCCGATTGGCCCGTAATCAAAGGGACCTGCACCCAGCTGGAGGAATTCGGTATTCCCTATGAAGCTCACATACTCAGCGCCCACCGCACCCCTGCCGCCGCCGCGGACTTCGCCAAAAACGCCCGGAACAACGGCTTCGGCGTGCTCATCTGCGCCGCAGGCATGGCCGCTCATCTGGCCGGTGCTTTCGCCGGAAATTCCACTCTCCCCGTCATCGGCATCCCTATGAAGGGAGGCGCCATGGACGGGCTGGACGCCCTGCTGGCCACCGTCCAAATGCCCAGCGGCATTCCTGTGGCCACCGTGGCCATCAACGGGGCCAAAAACGCCGCCGTGCTGGCGGCGCAGATTCTGGCCGTCTCCGACGATGAGCTGGCCGCCAAGCTGGACGGGGCCCGGGAGAAAATGGCCGCTCAGATCGCCGGGAAGGAAGCCATGCTTCAGGCGGAACTGAATTGATTTGAGATAGCCCCATTTCATTTGAAATTTTAATTTTTGGAGGAATTTATCATGAACAATCTCGTTTACACCGGCAAGACCAAGAACGTCTACGCTCTGGACAACGGCAATTACCTGCTCAAGTTCAAGGACGACTGCACCGGCAAGGACGGCGTGTTCGACCCCGGCGAGAACTCCGTGGGCCTGACCATCGAGGGCGTGGGCGACGTGAACCTGCGCATGTCCATCTACTTCTTCGAGAAGATCAACGCCGCCGGCATCAAGACCCACTTCGTCTCCGCCGACCTGGAGAACACCACCATGGAGGTGCTGCCCGCCAAAGTGTTCGGCAAGGGGCTGGAGGTCATCTGCCGCCACAAGGCGGTTGGCTCCTTCCTGCGCCGCTACGGCGAGTATATTGAGGAGGGCGCCGACCTGCCCGCTTACGTGGAGACCACCTTCAAAAACGACGAGAAGGGCGACCCCCTGGTGACCAAGGACGGCCTGGTGGCTCTGGGTGTGATGACCGAGGCCCAGTACGACGATATCAAGGATATGACCCAGAAGATCACCCAGATCGTAGCCGACGACCTGAAGGAAAAGGGCTTGGTGCTCTATGACATCAAATTTGAGTACGGCTACGACGCCGACGGCAAAGTGATGCTTATCGACGAGATCGCCTCCGGCAATATGCGGGTGTACAAGGACGGACAGTATATCGACCCCATGACCCTGTCCAAGCTGTTCTTCGCGTAAAGCGTCCCAGCCGTTGCCAGCAGCGCGGATGGCCCGGAGCGAGGCCGTGCGCTGCTGGCAGGCGAGGCGTGATTCCATCGGATGCGTCCGAGCTGACGCAAATTTCAAAAAATAAGGAGATCTATCATGGGCGGTTTCTTCGGCGCGACCTCCAAGCGCGACGTGACCCTTGACATCTTTTTCGGCGTGGACTACCACTCTCATCTGGGTACCCGCCGGGGCGGCATGATTATCTACGATGAGCAGGACGGCTTCCAGCGGCAGATTCATTCCATTGAAAACACGCCTTTCCGCACCAAGTTTGAGAAGGACCTGACGGATTTCCACGGGAATGCGGGCATCGGCTGCATCAGCGACACCGACCCCCAGCCTCTGCTTGTGCGCTCCCATCTGGGTTTGTACGCCATCTCAACCGTTGGCATCATCAATAACGCAGAGGAATTGGTGGAGGAATATTTTAACGGCCACGCCCGGCAGTTCATGGCCATGAGTTCCGGAAAAGTGAACGCTACTGAGCTCACCGCCGCCCTCATCAACCAGAAAGATACCCTGGTGGAGGGCATCCGGTACGCCCAGGAAGTCGTCGACGGATCCTCCACCATCCTCATCCTCGGCCCCGACGGCATTGTGGCCGCCCGAGACAAGCTGGGCCGCCTGCCGGTGCTCATCGGCAAAAACGATGAGGGCTGCTGCGTATCTTTCGAATCCTTTGCCTGCACCAAGCTGGGTTACGACAACGCCTATGAATTGGGCCCGGGCGAAATTGTCCGGGTCACACCGGACGGCTGGGAGACTCTGGCTCCCGCTGGGGACAAGATGCGCATCTGCGCCTTTTTGTGGACCTACTACGGCTACCCCAACTCCAACTACGAGGGACAGAACGTGGAGGTTATGCGCTGCCGTAACGGGGAGATCATGGCCCGTTCGGAAAAGGCGAAGGGAGCCTTGCCCGACGTGGACTGGGTGGCCGGCGTACCCGACTCCGGCGTTCCCCATGCCATCGGTTATGCCAATGCCAGTGGAAAACCCTTTGCCCGTCCTTTTGTGAAGTACACCCCCACCTGGCCCCGGTCCTTCATGCCCTCCAGCCAAAAGGTTCGCAACCAGGTGGCCAAAATGAAGCAGATTCCCGTCCCGGAGTTGATCCAGGGCAAAAAGCTTTTGTTTGTGGATGATTCCATCGTTCGGGGCACTCAGCTGCGGGAGACGGTGGACTTCCTCTACGGCGCGGGAGCCAGGGAGGTCCATATGCGTTCCGCCTGCCCTCCTATCATGTACGGATGCAAGTTTTTGAACTTCTCCCGGAGCAATTCCTCCATGGAATTGCTGACCCGCAAAACAGTTCAGGAATTGGAAGGGGACGAAGGGCAGAAACATTTGGAAGAATACGCCGACGCCTCCACTCAGCGGGGCCAGTGCATGTTGAAATCCATCTGTAACAAGCTGGGTTTTGACTCCTTGGGCTATCAATCTCTGGATGGACTGCTGGAGGCCATCGGCATTGACCGGGATAAGGTATGTACCTATTGCTGGACCGGCAAAGAATAGAAAAAGGAGATATACGCCATGATCGAGTCAAGATGCGGCATCTTGTGCAGTGAATGCGGCTACCGCGAACAAATGGGCTGCGGCGGCTGCGTCAATATTCAAAAGCCTTTCTGGGGAGACGCCTGCCCCGTCAAATCCTGCGCCGAGGACAAACAGCACGCCCACTGCGGACAGTGCGATGCTTTCCCCTGCCAATTGCTGAACCAGTTCGCCTACGACGAGAAGCAGGGCGACGGCGGCAAGCGCATTGAGCAGTGCGCGAAATGGAGGGACAAACTGGTATGAATAGCTCTCATTCCGCGTCCTACGCCGCCGCCGGGGTGGACATCGAGGCGGGGTACAAGGGTGTGCAGCTCATGAAACAGCACGTGGAGCGCACCAGGATTCCCGGCGTGGTCAGCGGCATCGGCGGCTTCGGCGGCCTGTTCGCTCCCAATGTCGCCGGGATGAAGGAACCCATCCTGGTGTCCGGCACCGACGGGGTGGGCACCAAAATCCGGGTGGCCCAGCTGCTGAACCAGCACGACACCATCGGCATCGACTGCGTAGCCATGTGCGTCAACGACATCATCTGCTGCGGGGCCAAGCCCCTGTTCTTCTTAGACTACATCGCCATCGGCAAAAATGACCCGGAGAAGGTGGCCTCCATCGTGTCCGGGGTGGCGGAGGGCTGCGTCCAGGCGGGCTGCGCCCTCATCGGCGGCGAGACCGCCGAGCACCCCGGCGTCATGGCCCCGGACGACTACGACCTGGCGGGCTTCGCCGTGGGCATCGTGGACCGGGAAAAGATGCTTGGCCCCGACCTGGTGAAAGCGGGGGACGTGATCATCTCCCTGGCCTCCAGCGGCCTGCACTCCAACGGCTTCTCCCTGGTGCGCAAGGTGCTGGACGTGGAGCACGCCAGGCTGGACGAGTGGAGCGAGGAGCTGGGCTGCGAGCTGGGGGCGGAGCTGCTGGCCCCCACCAAAATCTACGTCAAGCCCGTGCTGGACGTGCTGGAACTGGCCCGGGTCCACGGCATCAGCCACATCACCGGCGGCGGGTTCTATGAGAACATCCCCCGCTGCCTGCCCAAGGGGATGACCGCCAAAATCGACAAGTCTGCCCTGTGGATTCTCCCCATCTTCCACATGATTCAGCGCCTGGGGAATATCCCCGAGCGGGATATGTTCAACACCTTCAACATGGGCACCGGCATGGTGCTGGTGGTGGACAAAAACGACGCGGACAAGGCCCGGGAATTCCTGCTCCACGCGGGCATGGCCCCCTGCATCATCGGCGAGGTGGTCCCCGGCGACGGGGGCGTGGAGCTCCTATGAGCGTAAAGCGGATCGCCGTGCTGGTGTCCGGCGGGGGCACCAATTTGCAGGCCCTCATCGACGCCCAACGCCGGGGGGAGATCATCAACGGGGAAATCGCCGCCGTGATCGCCTCCAAGCCCGGGGTCTACGCCCTGGAGCGGGCCAAGCGGGCGGGCATCCCCGGCTATGTGGTGGCCCGACGTGAGTACGACAGCAACCGGACCATGACCGCCGCCCTGGTGGACAAGCTGAAGAGCCTGGACATCGACTTAGTGGTGCTGGCGGGCTTCATGGTCATTCTCACCGAGGAGATGGTGCGGGCCTATCCCAACGCCATTTTGAACGTCCACCCCGCCCTCATCCCCTCTTTCTGCGGGGAAGGGTATTACGGCCTCCACGTCCACGAGCGGGCACTGGAGTACGGCGTGAAGGTGTCCGGCGCCACCGTCCATTTCGTCAGCGAGGAGTGCGACGGTGGGCCCATCGTGCTGCAAAAGGCGGTGGAGGTCCGGGAGAACGACACCCCGGAGACCCTCCAGCGCCGGATCATGGAACAGGCGGAGTGGGTGATCCTGCCCCGGGCAGTGTCCCTGTTCTGCCAGGGGCGTTTAAAGGTGGAGGGCCGGACCGTTCGGATTCTGAAGCCGCTGAATTTATCAAAGGAGTGTCTGCAATGATCGACATGACCGAGTATTTACAGAACAACCCCTACCCCGGCCGGGGTATCATGATCGGCCGCTCCGCCGACAACAAGAGCGCCGTCGTCGCCTATTTCATCATGGGCCGCAGCGAGAACAGCCGCAACCGGGTCTTTGAGGAGACCGAGGACGGCATCCGCACCCGCGCCTTTGACGAGTCCAAAATGACCGACCCCTCCCTCATCATCTACCACCCCGTGCGGCGGATGGACAACGGCGTCACCATCGTCACCAACGGCGACCAAACCGACACCATCCGGGACAATATTTTGCAGGGCCACTGCTACCGCCACGCCCTGAACACCCGCACCTTCGAGCCCGACGGCCCCAACTACACCCCCCGCATCTCCGGCGTGGTCAAGCCAAACGGCTCCTACGACCTGTCCATCCTCAAGAGCCTGGACGGCGACCCCTCCTGCGCCTGCCGGTACTTCTTCGAGTACGACGCCCCCAAGGCGGGGGTAGGCCACTTCATCCACACCTACGAGAGCGATGGGAATCCCCTGCCCTCCTTCCAGGGGGAGCCCCGGGCTGTGTCCATCACCGCCCCCGACGCAGAGACCCTGGCCAACGACCTGTGGCTGGCACTGAATGAGGACAACAAGGTGTCCCTGTTCGTGCGGTACATCGATCTGGAGACCGGGGACGACGAGACCTCCATCATCAACAAGCATTGGTGAATGGAGCAGCTATGAGTCCAATTATTTCACTGGTGTTAGGCGCCATATTCCTTGTATTAGGCGCTAAAGCGTTATTCAATGACAGTAAACGGAAATAAAGCCCTGTGACTCAACTTTTTTGTACAAAAAAGCGAATTGGACGTAAACGAACTGGGAGGTTTGAACATGACCGAGCTGGAACTGAAATACGGCTGCAACCCAAACCAAAAGCCCGCCCGCATCTTCATGAAGGGGGATCAGGACCTCCCCCTGGAGGTCCTCAACGGCAAACCGGGGTACATCAATTTTATGGACGCGCTGAACTCCTGGCAGCTGGTGAAGGCCCTGAAGCAGGCCACCGGCCTGCCCGCCGCCGCCTCCTTCAAGCACGTCTCTCCCGCCGGGGCGGCTCTGGGCCGTCCTCTCAGCGATGTGGAGCGCCGGATCTACTTCGCCCCCGAGGGAGACTTGTCCCCCATTGCCTGCGCCTACATCCGGGCCCGTGGGGCCGACCGGCTGTGCTCCTACGGCGACTGGGCGGCACTGTCCGACACCTGCGACGCCGACACCGCCCGCTACCTGGCCTTGGAGGTATCCGACGGCGTCATCGCCCCGGACTACACTGACGAGGCCCTGGAAATCCTCAAAACCAAGCGCAAGGGCGGCTATAACGTGGTGAAAATCGACCCGGAGTACGTCCCCGCCCCCGTGGAGCGCCGGAGCATCTTCGGCATCGTCTTCGAGCAGGGCTACAATGACCTGGTCATCGACGAAAAAATGCTGGAGAACATCGTCACCGCCAATCAGGACCTGCCCCAGGCGGCCAGGCACGACATGCTGCTCTCCCTCATCACGCTGAAATACACCCAGTCCAACTCCGTGTGCTACGTGAAGGACGGCATGACCATCGGCGTGGGCGCAGGCCAGCAGAGCCGCATCCACTGCACCCGGCTGGCCGGGAACAAGGCAGACATCTGGTGGCTGCGCCAGCATCCCAAGGTGCTGGGCCTCCAGTTCGTGGACGGCATCCGCCGCCCCGACCGGGACAACGCCATCGACATCTACATCTCCG
>CANOBV010000059.1 GCA_947564255.1 uncultured bacterium
TTTTTCCTGCCTGTGGTCCCTTTTTTGTACTGTCCGCACAATTTGGGGCGGTTCACCGTGCGCATGGGCCCGTTTTTCTGTTCATCAGCCTGGGGTGCTCACTCCCCATCGCCCACCAGATCCGCCCAGATAGCCTCGTAGGGCCGGGCCTTTACCGGCTTTTCGCCCGCGTATTCCGCGAACTTGTGGAGGATGCGCTTTGGCTCGTCCAGATTGGCGGCCAGCAGTTCCAGCGCATTGCGCAGCGCCGGGCCGTCATGGACCAGATAGGCCCCCACGATCCGGCCCTGGAAGGTGGCCTTGGGGTACTTCTTCCCCTCCACGTCCATGTAAGTGTACCTGTCGGCCACATGGAACTCCGCCTCCTGCTTCCCCTCGTCCAGCCAGGCCATCAGGAACCGCCCCTCCTCATGGAGCAGCACGATATGCCTCCGCCCGCCCGGCTCAGCGCCCCAGGTCAGCCTCAGCCTGGGACACGCGCCGTCCAGGAACCGCACCAGCATTTGCTGGAGCTGGTCCCGGGCCAGTTCATCCACCTCCAGCGTCTGCGTCCCGCCCTGGCCGTCCGTCCAGACGGCGGCGTCGGGATAGGCATAGAAATAGATTCTGGCGTTCTCGTTGTTGCGGGCCCGCTCCTCCGCGAAGCCGCCCAGGAGCTGCTTATCCATATTGTATTTGGACCGTCCATGGGTGACGTTGATGGCGTAGTCCCAGATCCCCGCCGCCTGGAACTTCACGTTGTTTGGCCAGCTCACCTGGCTGAACACAGTGGGCAGCTGCCGCCGGATGGTAGTAAAGCCCCGGTGGATCACCTTACTGAACAGCT
The DNA here is from genome assembly GCA_947564255.1 of uncultured bacterium. Lineage (GTDB taxonomy): Bacteria > Bacillota > Clostridia > Oscillospirales > Oscillospiraceae > Enterenecus. Next base: position 827 of record CANOBV010000059.1, read on the forward strand.
TGCTCTGGCGGAAGGGGACGAATTCGGTCTTCCCCTTCCCGTACAGCTCCGGCCGGGCCAGCAGGGCATAGGACTGGGCGCGGAAATCGTCAAAGTAAAGGCAGGCGTACTTGGCGTCATCCTTCAGGAACACCAGGGAGCGCCGGGGTGCGCACACCTGCTCCTCCCCCGCCGGGATGGCGCAGGGCCAGGACAGCTCCAGGCGGTTCACCCTGCCGTCCGCGTACAGCCACAGCAGTTCCTCCAGTATCTCCAATGTCACCGCCTCCCCCAGCAGCTCCCGGGGCGTCTCCGCGCCCTTCCGGGCGGGGTCCCGGGCGATGGCCAGGAAGTCTGGGTCCACATACACCGCCTCCGGCAGGTTCTTCAGCTCCTCCAGGGCCAGCCCCCGTGGGTGGACGGCCTCCTCCAGCAGTTGCTGGGCCAGGACAACGGCGGCCTCGCTGTCGGGCACGTCCTCATACTCCCCGTCCTCGGCCCTGTATCTGCCGTACTGGGTCTGCTGGAACAGCAGCAGCGCCCGGTCCCGCTGGAACCACGCGCAGCCGTAGAGGTGCTCCGCGTCCTCCTTGAACAGCTCGAAGGGCAGGGCGGCTTCCGGGGGCAGGGGCTCATAGGTCATGCTCTCATGCTCGTCGTCCGGCAGCTCCTCATCGTCGTCGTCCGGCACCTCATCCCCGTCCGACGACCACAGCTCTCCGGGCAGGGGCAGGCTGCACACCTGCCCGGCCAGGCAGGCGGCGATGACCGCCCGGCTCTCCTCCGGCGCTGCTGTGTCCGCCAGGCGGCGCAGCAGCGCCGCCTTCACCTCCTCATACCGGTTATAGGTGGTCACGGTGATGGGCAGGAGGAAGAAAAACGTGTCCGTATCCGTCAGCGCCGCCACCCGCTCCCATTCCAGGCAGGGGCGGCACACCAGGGCGCCGTTGCACAGGAAATCCATGTACCGCAGGTGGAAGCGGGCCTCCACCTGGTCCTCCCCCAGCGCGAGGGGCACGGTGACAGGTTTTGGGTCGCAGTCCCCTTCCACCCCCAGGAAGCGGCGGTCCCAGTCCCCCAGATAAGGCAGCTCCTGGTTGAGGTAGTCCATCAGGTTCAGCCCTGTCTCCGGGTCCCGGGCGGTGTAGAAGCCGGTGTTCACCCAATGGCGGAAGAAGGGCCGGTCCTGCAGGGTGGGCGTCCCCTCCCGGACGAGGGCGTTTTTGTCCTCCTGCTCCCGTTTGGCCTTGGCCTGGACGGCCAGCATCTGCCGGGCCCGCTGGATCACCTGCTGGGCACAGGGGGCGCTGTCATGGGCCTCATAAAAGCCGATGACCCGCTGGAGGTAATAGTCGCACCTGTCCTCGTCCACCCAGGTGTGCAGCATCTCCTCCTCTACGAAGCGACGGTCCAGCAACGCCCGCTGGAAGTCCTCCCGGGCAAACAGGGCGTCGGTCTCCTCCCTGTCCTTTTGGGGGTCGCTCCCCGCCCGTTGATAGCAGCCCGCGAAATAGGGGATGCTCTCCGTTTTCAGCTTGGCAAAGCTCTCCCGCTTCTCGCCGCCGATGTCCGGCAGCCGCGCCAGCACCTGCTCCCGCACAGTCCCATAGAGGATCTTGGCCCGGCCCATCACGGCGCTTTTCAGGTCCAGCTTCTGCCACGCGATGCGGTACAGCTCCTCCGGCAGCTCGTACAGCTCAAAGAAGTGGGACAGCACCCGCAGCCCGGCGGGATGGCGCTCGTAGTCCATGTCCTGGCGCTGTTGGCACTTGTCGGTGATGTAGCTGGCGGCGTAACAGCCGATGATCCGGCTGTACATGCCCACCGCCGCCTCGTCCCACTCCCCGGCCTGGGCCAGACCCACCAGATACCAGTATTCGATGAAGCTGGTCAGGATGGCCAGCTCGTTGTTCCGGAATGGCTTGGGCATGGGCCCCTTCTTGGCGATCTCCAGCACGGCTTCCAGGCCGTCGAACCGCGCCCCCTGGTAGAGCCGGAACTCGAACTCCACCCGGTCGCTGCCGTCCGGGTTGCGGTACACGATCCGCTTGCCCACGAACTGGTAGGCCACGCACAGCCAGTTGAGGAACTCCCGGTTCACCGGGTACTCCCCCTCCAGCCGGGTGACATGCTCCAGCATCAGCTGGGTGAACCGCGCGTCCCGGGCCGCGTCCAAGAAGGGGGTGGAGGTGAAGTAGTCCAGCCACCGTTTGGAGTCCCTGCGCTGCTTCCCGGTATACAGCTCCAAAAACTGCCGGATGGCCTCGCCGTCCTCAAAGGGGTTGGGGCCGTCCTCCGGCTCCTCCGCCAGGGTCCAGCCTCCTGCCCCCTCCGGTTCCCCGGCCTCCTCCAGCGACCCGGCTCCCTCCGGGGGTTGATCCGGCTCCCGCTCCGTCTGGCCCGCCGGGGCGGCACTGTCCCGCTGGGCATAATCCAGCGCCGCCTGGTACGCCTCCCGCAGGCGCAGGAAGCCCTCCGGGTCCTCCTCCGGGTGGCACTCCCGGGCCCTCCGGGCGTAGGCCCGCTTGATGGCGGACACATCCCGGGTGGGCTCCAGCTCTAAAACGCTCCAAAAGCTGTCCATACGCTATTCCTCCTCCCCGATCAGGTTCAAGCGGATCGTCTTATACGGCTCCTTTGCCGTAACAAATTTATCCGGCCGGTCTATTATGGGGTCGGTATTGCCCAGATCGTCCAGGATCAGATCGACGCAGTTGCGGATATCAAACAGCTCATGGTGGACCAGCTTCGCCGGTACGGCACGGCCCAGGAAGGTATCCGTGCCGCCACCCTCCCCTGCCATCTCCGCAATGTAATACTGTGCCCAATCCTTGTCGTCCTCAAGCCAGGCCATCATAAACCGGCCATTGTCCCGCAGAAGGACGAGATGCCGCCGAAATTCCATACCCTCCGGCATCAGGAACGCCCAGCTCAGCCGCAGCTTTTCCAGTTTTTCCTTCATAAACTGGGAAAGCGCGTCGGTGGCCTGGCCATAGCTTCCGCCTTTGATCCTGACCACGGACCGCTCCCCACTCAGATCCACGCTCTCCAGCTCCACCGGGTACTGGTTCATGATAAATTTGGCCTCCAATCGGTTTCGGCCCCGGTTGGGCGGGAACCCGCCCAGCTTCTGCTGGGCCATGAGCATCTTATGGCGTCCATTTTGCAGGCTGGGATGGCAGGCCCACACCCAGTCGCTGGGCCCCTCCGATTCGATGCGCTCCTGCCCCATTTGGGACAGTACCTTGTCCAGGTTTCGCAGCAGGCCCGCTACGCTGTCAAACAGAGAGTAGCTGGGCAGCTTTCCCATGCCGAAGGGCACATACTCTACCTTCTCCTCAGCTCGGTAGACCTCCGGCTTGGACACCATGGAGTACCAGATGTCATTGTAATATGGATTCCCAAAGTAAAAGCCTGCGCAGCCCGCATCCTCTTTGATGAATACCAGTTTCCCAGAAAACCAGCTCAGCTCCAGCCGCCGCAGTTCTCCCCGGGCGAACCGGGCCAGCTGCGCCGACACGGCCTCCGCCGTGACCTCGTCTTCGGCAGGTTCCCGAGCTGGCGGTTCCTGGGGGGCTTCACAATCCGTTTCTTCCCCGCTGGGCTTGAGGTCGGCCCGAATCAGCACCTGTTCCGCCCCGTCGTTGGCGGTAAAGTAGACATGCCAGGGCAGTTCCCTCAGCCGGGACAGGTCGAAGTGGTTGGGCGAAACCATTTCGTCCAACATCTGCCTTGCTGCCAGGACAACATCCTCCACCTCCAGGCCCAATTCGCATTCCTTGTTGATCCGCCGCCCGCTGATCGTCTGCTCAAACAGTGCCAGCCGCCGCTCAGACTCATACCAGGTGCATCCGTACAGCCGATCGCCGTCCTCCGCGAAGAATTCCAAGGGCAATGCTTCCTCCGGCGGGATGGGCTCCCCAGTGTACTGGTCCTCCGGCAGACAGCAGACATGGCCCGCCAGACATCCGGCAATAAAGGCCTGGTCCTCCTTCGGGGCGGCGGTCCGTTCCAGGGCGTGGTGGATGGCCCTCTCTACCATGGGGAACCAGCTCCGGGGCGCTACCGTGATAGGCAGGACCAACAGGAACCATTCGGCGCTCTCGATCACCGCCCGCTCCCACAGGATGCAGGGGCGGTAAACGGGCCTGCCGTTCACCCGGAACTCCATGTGCCGCAGGTGGAAGTCCACCTCCACCTCCCCCATGCAGGCCGCCACCGTCCGGGGCTGGATGCTCCCGTCCTCCTTGCGCAGGAAACGGCGGCTCCACTCCTCCTGATAGGACAAGCGCTGTTCCAGATAGCTGGACAGCTGTTCTCCGCTTTCCGGGTCCTGGGCGGTGAGGAAGCCTGTGTTCAGCCAGTGCCGGAAGAAGGGCCGGTAGGCCAGCGTCAGCCGCTCATAATAGGCCACCCCCTCCGCCTTGGCGTCCTCTTGATCCCGCAGCTTGACGGCCCGCCTGTCCAGGTCCTTTCCGACCTCCTCCACTACGCGGTCTGCCCCGGAGATATCGGGATGCTCCTGGTAGAACCCCAGGATGCGCCGCAAAAGCCCCGAGCCGATCTCGTCCCGCCGCCACTTGGAGTAGGTGAGAAGCTCCTTCTCGATGAACCGGGGACTGTGCAGGGCCTTTTGTAGCTCCTCTCGAGCAAAGAACGCGGCGGACTCCTCCTCTTCCCGCCCCGGCTCCCCCTTGATCCGGGCCAGATAGCCGTCCAGTTCCCGGTTGAGCTGGAGGAAGTTCTCCTGGACCTCCCCGTCGATGCCGGGTACCCGCTCCACCACGATCTCCCGCAGGCCGCCGTACAGGATCTTGGACCGGCCCATGATGGCCATCTTCAGCCCCAGGTCATCCCACACATAGCGGTACTGCTCCTCCGGCAACTGGTATGCCTTGAAGAAATAGGTGAATACCCGCAGTCCGGCGGGATGCCGCTCCAGGTCGGCCGCCGCCCGCTGTTCACAGCGTTCCTTGATATAGGCGGGCACATAGCGGCGCACGATGTATTTGAATTCCTCCACCGCCTGTTCGCCCCACACGCCGCTTTTCGCCAGACGGGCCAGGTGCCTGTAGTCGGCGAAGCTCTGGCCGATGGCGAACTCATTGCCCCGGGGCGGCTTCGGTATGGCGCCCTTGGCCGCGATGCGGAGGATAGACTCCATACCCTCGAAGTCTGCCCCAGGCCCCAGCGTCACCTCCCGCGGGTACTTTTCCAACCGCATGGCCTCCCGGTCCAGCACGGACTTTTCCACCGCCGAGAACTGGTAGGCGATATACAGCCAGGTCAGGAACTCCTTCCCTGGGGGAAGCTCCCGCTCCACCTGCGTCACCTTGTCCAGTAGGAGCCGGGTGAAGTCCGGCTCCCAGGCCGCGTCCAGGAAGGTGTTGGAGGTGAAGTAGTCCATCCACAGCTTGGGGTTTTTCCGCTGCTTCCCGGTATACAGCTCCTCAAACTTCCGGATGGCCTCGCTGTCCTCATAGGGGTTGGGCCTGCCTTCCGGTTCCTGCTCGGGGATGACCCAGCCGTGGAACCCCGGCCGATCCGCCTCCCCGTCCTCGTCCGGCTCCCAGTCCTCCTCATCGTCCTCCTGGGCCTCGTCCCGCTCCCCGGCGGGCGCCGCCGGATACGGGGGCGGAGGGCTGGCGCCCCTCTCCGCATAGGCCAGCGCCGCCTGGTACGCCTTCCGCAGACGCAGGAAGCCCTCCGGGTCCTCCTCCGGGTGGCATTCCCGTGCCTTCTGGGCATAGGCCCGCCGGATGGCGGACACATCCTGGGTGGGCTCCTCCAGCCCTAAAACGCTCCAATCATTGACCATCGCTGTTCCTCCGCTGATCTGTTTCAAGCCGCGCTGGGACCCTCAGCGGTCCCCGGCGGCGTACTCGTTCATATGGACATCCAGCACCGGCCGCTTCGGCTGGACCATGGCATCCTCAAAATGGCACTGCCACTGAAGGCTCTGGTCAAACCGCCCGTCCGTCACACCGTCGATGGTCTCCCCATCCTTGATGGGCCGGTCGTTGGCCAGGATGTAGGACGCCATGTTATAGGCGTGGTTCACCACCCAGTTGGGGTCCATGTCATGGAAGTGGTATTGCAGGTCCTCGACGTACAGCAGGCTCAGTCCCAGGGTGTCCACCACATGGTCGTTGGTGCCGCTGATGTTGAAGAAGCGGACGTTGACGGCGAACCGGATGAATCGGTCCGGCCCCTCTATCGCCTGACCCCGGATGGCGTCCGCCCGCATCAGCTTGCCGGAGTTGAGGAAATAGACCGCCTCGCAGGTGGGATACAGCTCCAGCAAGGCCTCCAGGAAGTCCATGTCGAAGTCGGCCCGCTCCAGCGGAGGCAGGGCCCCGCACAGGATATCGTTGGCAAAGACGCAGTATTTGCACTCAGACAGGATCCTGTCCCGGTCCTGGAGGCAGTCCCACATCTGGCTGCGCCGCATCTCGTCGATCTTCTCCGGATGGAAGGTCTCGCAGGGCATGACGGACACCTGGACCGGCAGCCTCTTCCCGTCGCTGAAATGGCCCAGATGATCCAGGGCGGCAAAGAGGGCGATGTCCGGCATGGTGTCGGACACCTTACCGGAGGGCTCCGCCGCCTCCACCCTGCCGATGTGGCGGGAGAGCACCTCCGCCATCCGCTCCACACCGGGCGCCTCGCACTTCTCCTTCATCAGCAGCTGGACCAAGAACACGCCGCCGGGCCGGATGGACGGGTCCATCTGCTCCGCCGGGTCCTCCTGCTGGGGCCGCTGCTGAGGTTCTGGCTGGGACTGTGGCTGTTCAGGCTTCTTTTTCTTGAAAAATCCCATTATTTCTCGTTCCTTTTCTAACAAACTGGATTTGAGTCATATTCTTTTATTCCGTCAGGCCGCTGTCCGGCTCCTCCATATCCTCCTCCGAATCATCCCCCCAGAACATCTCGTCAAAAGGGTCCGCGGCCAGCTCCGCCTCCAAGGCGTCCAGCTGTTCCCGGATCCAGCCGTAGGCCCGCTCCCGGTCGATGGGGCTGCCCTGGTCCATCGTGGCCTTCCAAGTGGTGATCAGGCTGGCTGTCAGCTCCCGCCGCCGGCCCATGGCCTGCTCGTACAGCCGCAGGGCCCGCTCCAGCAAAAGCTGCTCCTTCTGGGAGCCCTGGGCGGCCAGCTGGATCTCATTGATGCGGGCCATGGCCTTCTCCCGCTCAGACTCGGACAGGTGCAGGTTGGGGTTCAGGATCAGCTTGTCCCGGTAGTCCCCGCCGCTGCTCTGGGCGCTGACATGGAGGATGCCGTCGATGTCGTAGGTGAAGGTGACGGTGGCGCTCTGCTCCCCGGACGGCCCGGGCGGCACCTGCACCTCCACCTCCCCCAGCTTCAGGTTCTCGGAGGCGAAATAGCCCTCCCCCTGATAGATCTCGAACCGCAGCGCCCGCTGGTTGTCGTACATGGTATAGAAGGTGCCCCGGTGGCTGGCGGGCAGCATACTGCTGCGGGGGATCAGCACCGCCATGTGGGGCGTCTTGTCGCCCCGGTAGCTGTAGGTGGCCACGCCCAGGGAGAAGGGGCACACGTCGGTCATCACCAGGTCCTGCAGGTCCTCCGCCCGCTCCTTGATGCCCGCGCACAGGCCCACCCCCAGGGCCACGATCTCATCGGGCTTGGCCGCCACCTGGGGCCGGCGGCCGAACAGCTCCTCCAGAAAGTCCCCGAACACAGGGAGCTGGGCGGAGCCGCCCACCAGGATCACGTCGTCGATGGCCCGGGCCCGCTCCCGGTCCTTCATGGCCCGGCTGATCACCGAGCGCACCCGCTGGAACACCGGCTCGCACAGCCGGCGCAACAGCGGGGCGGTGAGCAGCAGGCTGTACTGCTCCTCCCCCCGCTGGATGGAGATGGCCGCCGCCGGGGCGCTGGACAGGGCGATCTTGGCCGTCTCCGCCTGGCGGTACAAGGACGCCCGCAGGGAGGGCTCCAGCCGCTCCTCCGTCAGCCCGTTCTCCTTGCAGAAGTGGGCGGCGATGGCCCGGTCGATATCGTCGCCGCCCAGCCGGTTGTCCCCGGCGATGGCGGTGATCTCGATGATGTTCTCAAAGCAGTCTACGATGCTCACGTCCAGGGTGCCGCCGCCGAAGTCCACGATCATCATCTGGCTGTCGCCGCTCTGGGTGGACCAGCGGTGGTACAGCGCCGCGGCGGACGGCTCATTGATGAGCCGCTTCACCGTCAGGCCCGCCAACTGAGCGGCCAGCTTGGTGGCGCACCGCTGGTCGTCGTTAAAGTAGGCGGGCACGCTGATCACCGCCTCCTCCACATCCTCGCCCAGATACCGCCGGGCGTCCTCCAGCAGCTGGCGCAGCACGAAGGCGGACAGCTCCTCCGGCTTGAACCGCCGGCTCCCCAGGGCCAGGGTTTTCTGGGTGCCCATCCAGATCTTGAAGGAGGCGGCGGTGGCCTCCGGGTGGGACACCAGCCGCTCCCTGGCCGCCGCCCCCACCAGCACCGTGCCGTCCTGGAGCACGCTCACCGCGCTGCTGGTCTTGTATTCCCCCAGCTCGTTGGGGATGAGCTCCGCCCTGCCGTTCCGGTAGATGCAGGCCAGGCTGTTGGTGGTGCCCAGATCAATGCCAATGATCGCCATGGTTCATTCCTCCTGATTTCGTCCAGCTTCAAATTTTTAACTGAATTCCACTCGTTTTCTCTCTGCTTTTCCGAGTAGAGCCCCACCAGCTTGTCCTGGAGCTCCAGCCCCTGCCGGTAGTAATGCAAAAGCTGCTCCGCGCTGACCTCCCGCTTGATCGCCCTGTCCTCATTTCGGCTTTTCTTCTCCATGTCCACAAAGGAGGTCTCGCCCAAAAAGCTCTCCACAAAGTTATTGCTGCAATAGAAGTTGTGGGGATGGCTGTTGAACCAGTCCAGATCCTTGCCCGGCTCTATGGGCTGCGCCTGTATCTCCAGGCTGACCTCCACATCATAATAGGCGTTCGTGCCCGGCTCCTTCGTGTTTCCCCGCAGGGGCGGGTTCCCAATCCACCGCTTCGCGATCTGGAGCTCCACGGTCCTGTTCACCTCGGTCAGCTCGCCGGACTCGTACAGCGCCATGCTGCTGGTATCGGAATACTGGGTGAAATACTGGTCGAACCCATAGTAGAAGCACCAATTCCCGCCCTCCTGGTCCGTCAGCATCAGGACCGGGCCCGCATGGTTCCAGTAGTAATGCTTGAGGCCGCATGACTGCGGCTCCTCCTCCATGCGTGGCAGTACAGTCACCTGATACCCCCAGCTCTCGATCTCCGCCTGATAGGCGGGGATGTCCTCGATGATGGCCTGGATGATATCATATTCCGTCTCCTCCGCCGTCAGCTCCATCGCCCAGACCAGGCAGAACACCACCGCCACGAAACCTGCCAAGCCGACACAGAAGAGCTTCCAAAACGTGGACTCCTTCATGACATGCTTTTCCTGAAGCTCAGCCCCGTGATCAATTCCGGGATGGTATCCCACCTGAAATGGTTCTCGTCGAGCTGATAGTGCTGGCCCATATCCAACCTCAGAAGCGGCCCATAGTCCCACCAGCTGAGATACCAGGCGGACTCATGGGAGGTGTCCACCATGTACCCGTTCCGGAGGAAGTACCAGATGATATGGGTCTCATCTTCTTTGGAATGCGCCTCCCGGTGGAAGTCGTAGGAGAATTCGTATTCCGCGCCGTCCATGCCCGTGAACCAAAAGTGCTCCGGCGTACCCTCCACCGGCATGTCCAGCCGGAGCAGCATCTCATACAGCCCGCCATAGCTGATGTGCAGGTGGTCCGCGCCGATCCCCGCGAACAGATCCCCCGGGAGCCGATACTCCCCGTCCCACACCTCAGGACAGCCGGACATGGTCGTCCAGTCCCAGCGCTCTCGGGCAAATTCGGCCAGCTCCTCCGCCGTGAAATCGCCGCAGGGCAGGTTATAAAAGGCGTAATACTCCATCAGCGCCCCGGCACACTGGTCCAGCACGTCATCCAAACTGTCCTCCGGGCCCTGGGTGCATACATCGATCTTGTCCGACAGGCTGGTCTGCCAAGGGAGCGCGCCGGAAAAGAGGTAATAATACCGTCCCTTGGCCAAAAACTCCCTGTGGGGCCTGCCCTCTGTCCAGTCATAGAATGCCTGCAGCTGCTCCGCCGCCTTCCGCGCCTGGGCCATGGAGGTGTACTCCTTACTCATATAGGTCTCATCGGCCCACTTCGCTTTGCCGATCTCCCAGGCATCCAGGCTGCCACCCTCTTTCCGGTAGGTGTCCAGGTAGTAGGTCCACACCGCGTTCGGGGCGTTGGAGCCCAGCCCATTCCGGTAGTACGGCACCGGGTCGCCGCCCCGGGTCACCATCTCAACATGGAAGGTGGCCTCCGGCAGGTCCTCGAACCAGCAAAGCCAGGTGTTCAGGCCCTGGGCCTTCATCTCGATCTTTTCCCCGGGATACCGGTTCTCCAGATGCTCCCGGGCCTGCTCGCTGGTAAACAGCCAGGGCCCCTCGTTGCAGCCGGGCAGCAGGAGCAGCGCCGCCAGCCCGATGCCTGCGGCCAACATATGCCTGATCCGCTTCAGCCATTTCATTGGCATGACCTCCCCCGCCCAAATGTCAAGCCCAGGACAAAATATTTTTATTCTTTTCCGCGAATAAATACCCGGCCACTCCATTCGTCTTGATATGGGGTTAGGAAATCTCAACCGGTATCAACTTTGCATTGGGTGCAGAAAAGCGCCTTGTCTTGTTGAAAAAACGGACATCATTTTCAACGCATAAAATGGCTTCAATTACTCCACCATGCGTTACGAGTAACGCATCTTTAGTTGCCTGCTTTAATCTTCTGCTTTTCAACTCCAACCATGCGGTCTTTATTCGATTATAGAACATTTCCGGGCTTTCTCCATTGGGATAGCACTCATCATAATCAAGAGTTGACCAGTATAATCCTGGATAACACACATCTGCCAAATTATTCTCCATTCCCGCTAAGACACCATTGTCTACTTCACGCAGTTTGGGAATATATTCAATTGGGCATCCCAAACAATTTGAGAGTATTTCAGCCGTTTCCGCTGCTCTTTGTAGATCGCTGGAGTAAATACGATCAACATACATATCTGCGATAGTAATTTCTTTCGCCAATGCATAAGCCTGCTCTACCCCTATAGGCAATAGACCGTGATTGCTCCATCCGCCTCTAAACATATCATCATCTTTTCCGTGCCTGACAAGATAGATAGTCATGATTACCCCCATAGGCTCTGTTTTTGCTTTATAGTTGGAACATTACAGCTCACATGGACGGATGTTTCAACTTTGAAAATCATATTGTAAGCAATGGGTAAAAATTGCCGCTCAGCCGGTGGAGACAGCCCGCCTGAGCCTCTATTTCAAGCCCGCCAGCTGCTTGAACGCCGCCCCGGCCATGGATACAAACCTGGCCGGAAGCTCCTCCGGCGCGATGGTGATCTGCTTCACGTTCCGGCCCCCGATATCCTCAAAGGCCGGTGGCTGGGCCGGGATGGACATCTGGCGGATCAGCGGCTTACCGCCTATCGCTTTCATACGCTTCTTCCACAGGGCCAGCTGCTCACTGTCCAGCTCCAGCCGCGCCCAGTCCGGCGTGCGGCAGCGGTCCAGTGTCGCTTTGTAATGAGCGCTCATTTTCTTCAGCCGGTGCCCCTTCTCCAGTGGGGCAAGATCCGTCCAGCCGCAGTAGCAGTACAGGAAGGTAGTCCATATCTGGGTCATCGCAGCGTCATAGGAGAGGTGGAACTGGTCTGCGAAATAGGCGCGGTGTGGGTCAATAGTGATTTCATTTGATACAGACCCCATGATCCAGGCCAGCATCACATCCAGCGGCTTCCAGCCCAGCTGATAGAAAAGCTATGCCGTCCCTGCGTGGGGTCTTTGCCGCCAATACTCCCGCATCACCATCGCCTGGGCCAGCTGTGAGCATCTGGTCTTCTGAAAATGGTACTTCGGATATTGATCCTGCCAGATTTGCCGGGCCACGGCACTGACCTCCAATAGGAGTGCGGAGTCTAACACACTGGAGCGCTCAACAACCATCTGGCAGGTGCCTCCGGAGCCTCCGTGAGGTCAGCACTTCCACACGGGCCAGCACAGCGGGCATATTACGTTCCATCACAGACAGATTATGGACGCTGAGTCCCTGAGAAAGCGCCACTGCGCTCCACCGAATAGAAGCCGGATTATAGAGCTTTGCAAAAGTTTTTGTGAACTGTTTTGGATGCACTTGAATCAACCGGCGCAAAAAGCGGGGCGCGTCCAGCACTCAGGCGTAGACCCCACCCTTCTCCTCCGTTGGCAGCCTCCGGCCCACATACTGACCCTGCGCTTTTGCCAGCTGCACCAGCCCCTCTCCGTTCATGGCGTCGCGGAACAAAATTCCAACCATCCTCTATTATAAAGATATATGTCCCCAAAGCCTTTGTCAAGGACACATAAATATTAAAAATTGCGCATGAATGATGTGCCGCATAGAGGCTTGAACATGGCCTGCGCCGGTGATATACTTTGTTCGTGGCAGACTGGAAGCTCTTCTCTCCAATCCAGTGGTATGTGTCAACGCCAATTTGAAATTGTAAGAAAACGTCGTACAAATTTTGTCATTTTTCGGCGAGGGGGGTAACAAAATCAGGTGCTTCCCTGCTCAAAAAGCATGTTCACAATTTGCTGCTTCTGGCGCATAAATTCCTTGCGCTCCTTCAGACGGCTTAGCAGCGATTGAACCAGCAGATAAAGTTGATACAATTACGATTGC
>CANOBV010000060.1 GCA_947564255.1 uncultured bacterium
CCCCCGGCATCGCCACCATGGCCATCGGCGCCTTTATCGGAAGCTGGAACAACTACCTGATCCCCATGATGCTCATCAACACCCCGTCCAAGCGGCCCCTGCCCGTGATGGTGGCGGAGCTGTCCGCCGTACGGGACATCACCACCAACCTGGGAGCCACCTACCTGGTGGTGGCCATCTCCGCCGTGCCCATCATGGTCGCGTTCTGCTTCTTCTCCAAATACATCATCAGCGGCATCTCCGCGGGCAGCGTGAAGGAGTAGAGAAACCCCGCCCCGTTGGGGCGGGGATAGGCACACAACCGCAACATCTCCGCAAGTAGCGTGAAGGAGTAAGAGGGCACCGCCCCCGTTCGGGGGCGGTGCCGGATACACAGACGCGGCATTTCCGCGGGCGGCGCAGGGGAGCAGGAAAATTTCCGTGCATATTTCCCGAATTTATGGTATGCTGGGCACAGGAATCAGGGGAGGTTTTGCCATGAAACGCTTTTTTGCCGCCGTCCTGTGTCTGACATTCGCCCTGAACTCAGCCGGGTGCGCACCCTCCGCGCCCCCGGCCGGGTTCGCCTCCGTCGCGCCGGAGACGGTGACGCTGGACTGGTACATCAACTACAGCTGGTACAATACCCCCTGGGGCGGCAACGCGGTGAGCCGCGCCATCACGAAGAAAACCGGCGTGGATATCCGCTTCACCTCCCCCGACGGCAGCGAGTCGGAGACGCTGGACGCCCTCATCGCCGGGGACAGCCTGCCCGACCTGGTGACCCTGGGCTGGTGGGAGGCCCAGCTCAGCGAGATCATCAGCCGGGGCATGGCCTTTCCCCTGAACGAGCTGGCCGACCAATACGACGCGTACTTCTGGACGGTGGCGGACGAACAGCGCCTGAACTGGTATACCCAGCCCGACGGCAATGTGTACTGCTATCCCAACTCCTCCTACTCCCCGGAGGATTACCGGGAGGGGGCCCACATCGGCTCGAATCAGACCTTCCTGGTGCGCCGGGACATCTACGAGGCCATCGGTTCCCCGGATATGACCACCCCGGAGGGCTTCGCGGCGGCGGTTCGCGCGGCGGCGGAGCGGTTCCCCATGGTGGACGGCAACCCCCTCATCCCCATCGGCGCCCACGAGTTTACCAAACGGGGCTGCGATTCCTTCGACATCTTTTTGATGAACTTCCTGGCCATCCCTTACGAGAAGGACGGCAGGTATTATGACCGCTATACCGACCCGGAGTACAAGCGGTGGCTGGCTATGTTCCGCCAGCTGGGGGAGGAGGGCCTGCTGGCCAACGATATTTTTATCGACAAACGGGCCCAGATGGAGGAAAAGCTGGCCCAGGGCCGCTACTTCTGTATGATTTACCAGCGCACCGACCTGGCCGAACAGCAGCGCGCCCTCTACGAGCAAAACCCCAACGGCGCGTATATTGCTATCGACGGCCCCCGCAACCAGAATGGCGATCCCCACACCCTCCCCGGCACCAGCGTCAACGGCTGGACGGTGACGCTCATCTCCAAAAACTGCGCCTACCCGGACAAGGCCATCCGGCTCATGTCCTTTCTTATGGGTGAGGAGGGACAGAAGCTGGTAACCCTGGGTATCGAGGGGGAGCATTATACCATGGTGGACGGCCGGGCCGAGCTGACGGAGGAGGTCAAGCGCCTCATGCGGGAGGACTACCCCGCCTATGTGGCCCAGGTTGGGGCGAATGACAGCTACTGGATGCTCCAGGACAACCGGATGCAGGCTAAATGGAAGCCGCTGGACGATCCGCCCCTGCGGCAGATGGAGGAATGGACCTATCCCTATACCTGCTATACAGGCCAGTATGACACCTTTTTCACGCCCAACAGTGAGGCGGACGCGGCGAACAAGCGCGTCGCCGCCATCCACGGGGAGATGCTGCCCCAGCTGCTGCTGGCCCCCAGCGAGGAGGAATTCGAGTGGCAGTGGGAGCAGTATGTCTCTCTCCGGGAAATCAGCGGCCTGGAACTGGTGCTGGAGGAGAGCACCCGGCAGATGAATGAGGCCAAGGCCCGGCTGGGGCTGGACTGACGGGGGAGGGCGTACCGTGAGGCATTGGTTTGAACGGCTCAAGCTGAGCCGCCAGCTGGCGCTGGTAAGCTGTCTGTTTATCCTGATCCCCATGCTCCTGCTGTGCGACAGCGTTTTGCGGGGCCAGCACATCTCCGCCGTCCAGTCCCGCCTCCGGGAGGCCCAGATCCGGTGCGCCCAGGCCCAGGCCCAGGTCCAGCGGGCGGCGGAGCTGTGCAATATGTCCACCCAGGTATTCCTGAACACCCCTGCCCTGGTGGACCACCTGCACCGGCTGAAGCTGGACGCGCCGCCGGAGGCGGCGGAGCTGCTGGCCTTTTACCGCACCACGGTGTCCAGCCTGGAAAAGATCACCCTCAGCAACCCGGACCTCTATCAGATCCGGGTATACGCCGGGGCGGACGGCATCAACGAGATGATGCCCATCCTCTACAGCCGCAGCCGGATGGAGCGCCTGCCCTGGGCCGGGGAGGAGCTGTCCTCCGGCACCTGGCACCTGGATTTCGACGACCAGCTCTTTGACAACTACCCCGTGACCCCCCACATCATGAGCCTGGTCACCGTAATCACCGCCATCACCACCTCCGCCCAGGAGCAGGTGGGCGTACTGGAGGTGGCCGTGCGCATGGACGAGGTGCTGCCCGAGCTGTTTGCGCCCCAGGCGGACAGGTGGGCGGTTCTGGTGGATCAGCACGGCGCCTTGCTGGCGGGGGAGGCCCCGGTGGGCCCCGGGGATCTGGTCCGGCTGGCCCAGGCCGCGGACGGGGAGGAGCTTGCGCTGGCGGGGGAACGGGTGCTGGTCACCCGGGTTCCGCTGCGGGAGCTTGACTGCGCCTATCTGCAGATCACCGGTTTGTCCGACCTGTACCGTTCCCTCTGGCTCCAGTTCCTGTCCCTGTCGGCGGCGCTGCTGGCGGCCTTCGCGCTGATGACTTGGGCGGTGTCCAAGCTGACCCGGCGCCTCCTGCGGGGGTTTTACGGCGCGTTTGACGGCCTGCGCTCTTTTGCCGGCGGCGACCTCGATGCCCGGGTAGAGGTGGAGGGTGCGGGGGAGGCGGCGGACTTCGCCCGGGAGGCCGGGGGCCTGCTGGACCAGATCCGGCAGCTCATGCGGGACAATCTGGAACGAGAGGGGCAGATCCAGCGCACCGAGCTGCGGGCCCTGCAAAACCAGATCAACGCCCATTTCATCTACAACGTGCTGGAGGCCATCAAAATGATGGCGGAGATCGACGAGGAGTACGAGATTGCGGACGCGGTGACCACCCTGGGCAAGCTGCTGCGCTACAGTATGAAACTGGAGAGCGGCGGGGTGCGTCTGGAGCGGGAGCTGGACTACATCAAAAATTACGTGGCGCTGATGAACCTGCGGTTTGACTACGCCATCGACCTGGAGATGGATATCCCGCTGGAGCTGCTGGGCCAGCGGATTCCCAAGGTGAGCCTCCAGCCCATTGTGGAAAACGCCGTGATCCATGGCGCGGCGGCGCTGGCCGCCGACAGTACGATTACCCTCACCGGGACGTTCGACCGGACCGGGGGGCGGTTTGCCATCTGCGTCGCCGACCAGGGCCGGGGGATGGGGACGGAGGCCCTGGAGCGTTTGCGGCGGCAGGTCGCCGGGGAGGAGCCCGCCCAGTCCAAATCCGGCAACGGCATCGGCCTGAAAAACGTGCAGGACCGCATCCAGATGGCCTATGGGCCGGAATACGGCCTCATTGTGAAGTCCCAGCCCGGGGGCGGCACCGCCGTCACCGTATCCTTCCCATTTCAAGAGCCGACGGAGGGCAGCCCATGAAAACGATCTTGATTGCCGAGGACGAGAAATTCATCCGGAAAGGCTTAATAACCATGGTACAGCGTTCGCCTATCCCCGCGGAGGCCATATTGGAGGCCAGGGACGGGGAGGAAGCGCTGGAGCTCCTGCGGCAAAACGAGGTGGATCTGCTGATCACGGATATCCGTATGCCGAAAATGGACGGGATTGAACTGGTCTCCCAGCTGGGAGAGCTGGACCACCAGCCCATGGTGCTGGTGATCAGCGGCTACGACGATTTTTCCTACGCGGTGGAGATGCTGCGAAACGGCGCGTTTGACTATCTGCTCAAGCCGGTGGAGCGGGAGAAGCTGTTCGCGGTGCTGAAAAAGCTGGAAGACCAGTACCGGCAGAAGCAGGCCCGGCGGGAGGAACGGGGCCGGCAGCTTGTGCGCGCCCTGCGCCACCTGATGCTGGAACAGGACGCGGACAGCCCGGAGTGGCGGGAGCAGGCGGACCGCTGCCGGGAGAGCTTTTTTCCCGGCCCCTATGTGGGCTTTTGCGCCGGGGAGTGTGACACGCCCCGGCCGGAGGGCGTGGTGCAGCTCCACGCGGTGGGCGCGCTCCACCTCTACGTTACCCCGGAGGGGGAGGCGGACACTCTGGCAGCGCTATTGCCCGTACCGGTAGGGCGCAGCGGTGTGCATACGGGGTCGGAATCCCTCCCCTTGTGCTACCAGGAGGCCCGCGCCGCGTGGCAGCGCTCCTTTTTTACCGGGGAGCCCTTTGCCGCGCCGGGCCCAGAGGCGTTCCAGCCGCTGTCCGTCACAGTGGAACAGCTCATGGGGCTGGCGGGGTTGTCCCGGGGGCAAGAGGCCGTACAGCTTTTGCGGGGCGAGGGCGAACGTGCCGCCAGGGGCGGGGCGGACCCGGAGGACGTGTCCGCCCTATGCGCCCGGTTTGCCCAGCGGCTGGGGAAGGACTACGGCCAGTTCATGGCGGAGTGCGGGGAACCAAAGCGTTTTGCCGTTTTGTGGGATTTTCCAAGCTGGGCACAGTATTTGGACGAGCTGGGCCGGTGGCTGGACGGGTTCTGCGGCAGGACGGCTCAGGAGTTCGCCGACTATGAGAACAAGCAGAAGATCCGGCAGGCGGCGCAGTATATCCAGCAGCATTTCCGGGAGCCGCTGAGCATGACGGTGGTGTCGAACCACGTATCCATGAACTACTCCCTGTTCAGCCTGCTGTTCAAGCAGTACACGGGGGTCAATTTCTCCGGCTACCTCCAGGAGCTGCGCATCAACGAGGCCAAGCGTCTGTTGGAGGAGACCGACTGGCGGGTCAACGAGATCTGCCGCAGGGCGGGCTTTTCCGATGACAAACACTTCCTCAAGGTGTTCAAGGCGGCGGTGGGCTTCTCCCCCACGGAGTACCGCAGGGCAAAAGCGCCAACGCGGGAGGAATCGTAACTGCTCGATCCAGCGCCCCGTCCCAAGCCGGACGGGGCGCTTTTTATCCCAGTGTGAAAAACGACACCTCCATAAAATCTGCCCGCTTTTTTCGCCTGCCGCTTTCCTGTACAATGCGAGTACTGATCAATGGAAAGGCGGCGGCGGATATGCGGCAGTTGACCTATTTGGACGACGCGGGGACGTTTACCCTGAAAAACGCCCAAAAGCACGGAGATGTCTACTTTCCCCTGGCCAACGGGGGCGGGATGATTTCCAGCGTGACGCCCCTGCTGGCGGGGGACTGCAAGAGCGGGCAGAACACCTTCCTCCTCTCGCCCGCCAGCGAGGACAGCCTGCGCTCAGGCCGGGACAGCCGGAATTTTTGGGTGCGGGTCGATGGGGAACAGCCCTGGTCGGTCACCGGGCAGAGCGCCCCTCAGCAGGCGGGGCGCTTTGCGGAGGACTGCGAGGAAACCGTTTTGACCGGCGGGCTGCTATGGCAGCGGATCGACCGTGAGAGCCGGAGGCTGGGCCTGCGGGCCTCCACCCTCAGCTTTGTGCCCGCGGGACAGGAGAAGATCGAGATCATGCAGGTCACGCTGACCAACATGGGGGAGCACCCCATTGAGGTGTCGCCCACGGCGGCCATCCCCCTGTACGGGCGCTCCGCCGACAACTTCCGGGACCACCGCCACGTCACCAGCCTGCTCCACCGGGTGGAGCTGCGCCGCCATGGACTGGACCTCGCCCCCACCCTCACCTTTGACGAGCGGGGCCACCGGCCGGGGCGGGTAACCTACCGGGCGTGGGGCGGGGACGAGACCGGCGCGCCGCCCCAGGGCTTTGTGCCGCTGGCCCGGGATTTTGTGGGCGAGGGCAGCTGGGACTGGCCGGAGGCGGTGGTCCGGCCCCGGCCCGATACCTGGCTCCACGCCGGACAGAGCGCCCAGGGGGGCGAGATGGCGGCAGCCCTGTTTTTCCCCACGGTGACCCTCCGCCCAGGCGAGAGCCGCCGCTACCAGATCGTGCTTGCCATCGACGACAGCCCCGTTCCTTACCTTGCCCCGGACGGGGTGGACGCCGCTTTGGAGCAGACGAAAGCGTGGTGGCAGGCGCAGGCGGGCCAGATCTTCCGCACCGGGGACGCCCGGTTTGACGCCTGGATGCGCTGGGTGGCCGTCCAGCCCACGCTGCGCCGGATCTGCGGGTGCAGCTTCCTGCCCCACCACGACTATGGCCGGGGGGGCCGGGGCTGGCGGGATCTGTGGCAGGACAGCCTGGCTTTGCTTCTCACCGGCCCCAACCGCGTTCGGGACGATCTGCTCAGCTATTTCGCCGGGGTGCGCACCGACGGCACCAACGCCACCATCATCGGTTCCGCTCTGGGGGAGTTCAAGGCGGACCGGAACAACATCCCCCGGGTGTGGATGGACCACGGCTTCTGGCCCCTGCTGACGGTGGCACTCTACCTGGATGAGACGGGGGATGACGGTTTCCTCTTGGAGGAGCGGCCCTATTTTGCGGACGGGCTGCCCTGGCGGGGGGAGTGGGCGCGGCCTACGCCCCCGGAAGCTCCCCGCTCGGGCACGGTGCTGGAGCACCTGCTGGTACAGCTTGCCGCCGCGTTCTTCGACGTGGGCGAGCACGGCCATATGCGCCTGCGGGGGGCGGACTGGAACGACGGCCTGGACATGGCGCGGGAACGGGGGGAGAGCGTGGCCTTCACCGCCGCCTATGCCTATGGGTTTGATCTGTTGGCCGGGATGATTCGGAGCTTGGCCGGGGCGGAGCGCGGCCCCATGAAGCTCAGCGCGGCGCTGGTGGGACTGCTGGATAGCCCGGAGACGGCCTGGGGCCACCCGGAGGAGATGCGGAAGGCCCTGCTGGCCTACTGCGCCGGGGCGGATGAGAGCTGGGACAAGACACAGTATCCCGCCCAGGCCCTTGCCGACAAATTGGACGCCATGGCCCGTTGGCTGCGGGTTCACATCAACGCCACGGAATGGGTGGGGGACAATGTGAGCCTCCATTGGTATAACAGCTACTATGACAACGCGGGCCGTCAGGTGGAGGGCCTGCGGGGGGAAACGGCCCGAATGATGCTCACCGGGCAAGTGTTCACAATCCTCTCCGGTGCGGCTGACGACAGCCAGGTGCGGGACATTGTCCGGGCGGCGGACTGGTACCTGTTCCAGCCCCGGCGGGGTGGGTACTGCCTGAACACGGACTTTGGCGAGGTCAAGCTGGATATGGGCCGGATGTTCGGCTTCGCCTACGGCCACAAGGAGAACGGCGCGGTGTTCAGCCACATGGCCGTCATGTACGCCTATGCCCTCTATGCCCGGGGCTTTGCCGCTGAGGGCTGGAAGGCGCTGCGGCAGCTCTTTTTGCAGAGCGACGATTTTGCCCATAGCGGCAGCTTCCCCGGCATCCCGGAGTATTTCGACGACCGGGGCCGGGGGATGTATCCCTACCTCACCGGGTCGGCCAGCTGGCTGCTGCTGACCATGCAGACCCAGGCGTTCGGAGTGCGGGGCAGCGGGGGCGGCCTGCTGCTGGAGCCCAAGCTGACGGCAGAGCAGTTCGATGCCGATGGTGCGGCGGAAATTTGCTGTACTGCCGCCGGACGGCGGCTGCGGGTGCGGTATGAAAATCCCGGGCGGCTGGACTACGGCCAATACCGGCTGGGAACCGTTCGCTGCGGGGACAGGCAATGGACAGGTAACGGCAGACGGACGGTCATCCCCCGGAAAGAGCTGCCGGAGGGGGAGGGCCCGCTGGAGCTGACGGCGACGCTTCTCCCTATAGAAGAAGGAGGTGTTCATCATGTTTGACCAGCAGGGGCGCTATGTGATCCGGGACTACCAGAGCAAACCGCCCTTTTCCAGCTTCCTGCCGGGGATTGCGGGGCCGCTTGGGGTGCCGGTGTGGTGCTACTACAATAACCGGGGGCAGGGTGTGTGTTCCTTCGGCGGGAAAGACAAGGAGCACGCCATCATGGAGTTTTCCCCCGCACGCGAGGCGTACCGGGACGTGAGCCGGACCGGGTTCCGCACCTTCTGCAAGACAGACGGGGCGTACCGGGAGCTGTTCACCCGCAGCTGCGATATGCACATCGGCATGAGTGAGCTGGAGATTACCTGTGAGGGGGACGGCCTGCGGGCGTCAGCGGTGTATTTCGGAGTCCCCGGCGAGCGTACGGCGGCGCTGGCCCGAATCCTCACCGTGGCCAACGCGGGGACGGCCCCGGTCTCGCTGGAGCTGCTGGACGGGATGCCGGAGTTGGTGCCCTATGGCGTCAGCCATGAGAACCTCAAGGAGATGAACAACCTGGCCCAGGCGTGGATGCGGGCGGAGGACGTGGAAGCGGGGACGGCTTGCTTCCGGGTGCGGGCCTCCCTGGAGGACTCCGCCCAGGTCACGGCGGTGGAGGGCTGCAATTTCTGCCTGGCCTGGGACGAGGGGGGCGCGCCGCTGCGGCCCATCGTCCAGCCGGAGCTGGTGTTTGGGCAGGATACATCCCTGTCCGCGGCGGAGGGCTTTTGCCGGACGCCGCTGGCGGAGCTGTGCGCCGCCAAACAGCAGACGGAGAACCGCTTTCCCTGCTGCTTCATCCCCAAAGCGGCAGTATTGGAGCCCGGGGAGAAGCTGTGTATCTTCTCCCTCTACGGCCAGGCGGAGGACAAGGGCCGGGTGAAGGCGCTGGCAATGCGGGCCGGCGGCGGGGAGTGGTTTAAAGAAAAGCGCCGCCAGGCCGCTCAACTTGTAGATAATTTGTGTGCGCCGGTTTCCTGCCACACTGCCGACCCGGTGTTCGACGCCTACTGCCGCCATACCTACCTGGACAACGCCCTGCGGGGGGGCGCGCCCGCCTTTTTTGAGGACGGCGGAAAATCCGTCCCCTTCTATCTCTACTCCCGGAAGCACGGCGACCCGGAGCGGGAGTATAACGCCTTCTCTCTGGGCGGGGAGTATTATGCCCAGGGGAATGGGAACTTCCGGGACATGAACCAGAACCGGCGGTGCGACGTGCTGTTCGCGCCCCGCCTGGGGACGGAGAACATCCATATCTTCTTCGATCTGATCCAGACGGACGGCTATAATCCCCTGGTGCTCACCGCCAGCACCTATACGTTGCCGGACGAGGCGCTGCCGGATGTGTTGGATCGAATCCCGGAGGAACACCGGGCCGGAGCGGAGGGACTTCTCACTCGGCCCTTTACCCCCGGCGAGTTGGCCATGGCGGCGGAGGACTGGGGAATGGAGGAGGGGGACGCCCTGGCCCTCACCGCTGCCGCCCTGTGCGTGGCGGACCATGAGCCCAGCGCGGACTTCCAAGAGGGCTACTGGTGCGACCACTGGACCTATAATCTGGATTTGATTGAGAGTTACCTGTCCGTCTACCCCGAGCGGGAGGAGGCACTGCTGTTCGGGGAGCGGCGGTACCGCTGGTATGAGTCCCGGGCGGTGGTAAAGACCCGCGCCCAACGCTATCACCCGACGGGGCGGGGGCTTCGCCAGTATGACGCGCTGGATGAGGAATCAAAGGCGGGGATCGGCCGCAAGTGGACGCCGGCGGGGGATGTCCAGGCCGTCAGCACGCTGATGGAAAAGCTCCTCCTGCTGTGCGCCGTCAAGACCGCCACCCTGGACGCCGCCGGGATGGGCGTGGAGATGGAGGGCGGCAAGCCCGGCTGGTACGACGCCCTCAACGGTCTGCCTGGACTGCTGGGCTCGTCTATGGCGGAGAGCTGCGAGCTGGCCCGCCTGCTGGCCTTTACCCGCAAGGCGCTGGCGCGCACGCCGGGACAGGTGGAGCTTTATGAGGAGATCGCCGCCCTGCTGGAGCGGGTGGCGGAGATCTTGTCCGCAGAGCCGGATGCGTTCCGACGTTGGGACCTTCTGAACACAGCCAAAGAGCACTATCGGGCCGAAACGGACCTCGGCTTTTCCGGGGCGAGGCGGGGGGTAGGCCGGGAAGCCCTGGCGGAAATGCTGGCGCGGATGGAGGGGACGGTGCTTGCCGGCATCCGCGCGGCAGTAAGCATGGGCGGCGGCATCTGCCCCACGTACTTCACCTTTGAAGCGGCGGATATTATTGACACCCCGGACGGCCCCATGCCCGCTGCCCTCACGCCCAAGCCCTTGCCCCTGTTCCTGGAAGGCCCGGTGCGCTGGCTGAAGCTGGACTGGCCTCGGGAGGAGAAGGCCGAACTGGCCCGCCGGGTCAAAGAAAGCGCCCTCTATGACCGGGAGCTGGGGATGTACAAGGTTAACGCAAGCCTTGCCGGGGTCAGCTTTGAGGCGGGCAGGGCCGTGGCCTTCTCCCCCGGCTGGCTGGAGAATGAGTCCATCTGGCTCCACATGGAGTACAAATATTTGCTGGAGCTACTGAAAAGCGGGCTGTATGAGGAGTTCGCCCAGGCGTTCCACGCCACTGCCGTCCCCTTCCTGGATCCGGAGCGGTATGGCCGGAGCCCGCTGGAAAATGTGTCCTTCCTGGCCTCCTCCGCCAACCCGGACCCGGCGCGGTGGGGGCGGGGCTTCGTGGCAAGGCTGTCCGGCTCCACGGCGGAGTTCCTACAGATGTGGCAGCTCATGTTCTTCGGGCCGTCCCCCTTCCGCTGGGAGGGAGGGGAGCTACGGCTGGTGTTGGAGCCGTTCATCCCGGACTATCTCATGCCGGGGGATGGCGCGGTGCGGGCCGTGTTTCTGAGAGGCATCCAGGTGACCTACCGTGCCCCCGGCTGTGGGGCGCTGGTTCCCGGCAAGACCGTGCCGGTGCGTTGGACGCTCACCAAGCGGAACGGCGTGCAAACGATTGTTAGTTGTCCATATTTGTCCGGCCGCGAGGCCGAGGCCGTTCGGTGTGGAGAGGTCACTGCCATGGAAATCGAAATGGAGGGATTGAAATGAGCGCGGTTTTGACCGTTACCAATTTGCAGAAGGGCCGGCGCTGGCACAGCCGGACGCTGGAACCGGGGCCGCTGGATGTCGTCCACCAGGTCAGCGTCTACCCCAACTGCCGGTATCAGCGGTTCGAGGGGTTCGGCGGGGCCTTTACCGAGGCCGCCGCCTATAACTGGGCAAAGCTGCCGGAGGGAAAGCGGCAGGCATTTCTGGAGCGCTGTTTTGGTCCGGACGGTCTGGGCTACACCCAGGGGCGGGTGCACATCGGGAGCTGCGACTTCGCCCTGGGGAACTACGCCTGCCAATCCGGGCCGGAGGACACCGGCTTTGACACCAGCCGGGACGATCAATACCTCATCCCCATGATCCGGGCCGCCCAGGAGACGGCAGGCACGCCCATCGGCCTACTGCTCAGCCCCTGGAGCCCGCCTGGTTTCATGAAAACCAACGGGGAGATGAACCACGGCGGTGCGCTGAAGCCGGAGTACCGCAGCCGCTGGGCGGCGTGCATGGCTAACTATGCCGCCCATTACCGGGCCGAGGGCTGCGACGTGCGGCGCGTTTCCGTCCAGAACGAGCCCGCCGCCGTCCAGACGTGGGATTCCTGCGTCTACTCCGGCGCGGAGGAGGGGGAGTTTGCCGCCCGGTACCTGGCCCCGGCGCTGGAGGCGGCGGGCTGCGGCGATGTGAAGCTCCTGGCCTGGGATCACAACAAGGAGCTCCTGCCCTACCGGGCGGCGGAGACGCTGTCCGTCCCCGGCGCGGCGGAGGCGGTGTCCGGCTTTGCCGTCCACTGGTACACCGGGGATCATTTCAACGCGCTGGGTGCGGTGCGGTCTATGTGGCCGGAGAAGGAGCTGTGGTACACGGAGGGCTGTGTGGAATACAGCCGCTTCGGCGGGATGACACCCCTGGAAAAGGCGGAGATGTATGCCCACGACATCCTGGGGAACCTGAACGGCGGGATCAACGGCAGCCTGGACTGGAACCTCCTGCTGGACGCCCAGGGCGGGCCGAACCATGTGGGGAACTACTGCGAGGCGCCCGTTATGCTGACGAGGGACGGGCAGGACTTCGCCCTCATGGATGAGTACTGGTACATCGGGCAGTTCAGCCGCTTCGTCCGCCCGGGAGCGGTGCGGCTGGGAGTGTCGGCCTGGACGGCGGGGGTGGAGGTCACGGCCTTTGAGAACCCGGACGGCAGCCGGGTGGCGGTGCTGCTCAACCGAACGGGGGAGGATCTGCCGGTCTCCCTGACCCAAGACGGAGTTGAGGGGTATTCTGTTCTTTTGGCGGCGCGCAGTATTGCCGCGGTCTGTTGGGAGAGCTGACAAAATGCGGCAGGACCGTGACGTTTTTACCGTCACGGTCCTGTTCGATTCAACTAATTCCATTTACCCTTCTAAATCAACGAAATGGGAACGATCAGGTTATCCTGATCAAAAGCCCCCAGCTTGTCGGCCATACACAGCACCGCGCCGGTTCCCCGCTGTAAGGGCGACTTGTCAATCAGTTCAAATACTTTTGTCAATTTCTTCGGCGGCGCGGCCATCTTTTTGATCTCGATGGGGAATAGCTTGCCGTCCTGCTCCAGCAGCAAGTCGATCTCCCGGGCGTCCTTGTCCCGGTAATAATACAGGAATGGCTCCTGTCCGGCGTTCTGATAGGTTTTCATGATCTCGACCACCGCGTAGTTTTCCAACAGCGCACCGCTCATGGCGCCGTTCATGGCCGTCTCCGGGCTGCTCCAGCGGGTGAGGTAGCACACCAGACCCGTGTCATAGAAGTACAGTTTGGGGGTGGACACCGTCCGCTTCAGCACGTTGTTGGAGTAAGGGCGGAGCAGAAATACGATGCCCAGCGCCTCCAGAATGTGGAGCCAGCTCTTTGCCGTGGCCTGGTCGATTTCTGCGTCGTCCGCGATACCCTTGTAGTTGACCTGCTGGCCGGTTCGGGCGGCGGCGGCCCGCAGGAAACCCAAAAACTTCAAGTCGTCAATGCCGGCGGAGAGCCGCCGAACATCCCGGTCCAGGTAGGTGCTAATATAGCTGGAGTAGAAAATGTTTGGGTTGGCATATTGTCCGCTGGCCAAGGCGGGCATCCCGCCGGTAAAGATGCGCTGGAATATGGCAGGGGTGTCCAGGGCCGGACGGGTCGCCTGCCGCTGGGTCAGGGCGGACAGATCCACCCGGAAGGGAGCTGTGCCGCTGTCCACGATAAGTTCGCCGTAGGACAGCGGGGAGAGTTGCAACAGCGCCACCCGGCCCGCCAGCGATTCTTGGACGCCCTCCATCATGGAAAAGAGCTGAGAGCCGGTCAGCCAGAAATCTCCTGGCTGGCGGCGCTCGTCCACCATCATTTTGATATAGGGGAACAGCTCCGGGGCGTACTGCACCTCGTCGATGAGGAGAGGC
>CANOBV010000061.1 GCA_947564255.1 uncultured bacterium
CCGGCCAACTGAACTATAAGCTCCTCAAGCTGATGGTTCGGATTATATACTGTCATATAGAGATCATCACCATTTAGGATTATCATGGCATTACAGTCCGGCAGGATAATATTGATATAATCCCGCTCCCGCCAATCTCCCTCAAAGCAGTGGCAGATCCATTCAGCAAGCAGACCCGGCTCTGGGTTTTTCGAGCACTTCTCTCCAGCTGAAACCCAAAAATCATAGTAGCAGTACAATTTGAGCAATAATCTCTTGAATTTCTCGTTTATTTCTGTTCTGCTGTTTTGAAGGTATTCTTCTACAAGGAAATATCTCCTGTCCTGCGTCTCTGGAACGGTGCGCGGAAATATATCTATTAAATAACGAGGTTTTTCCAAAAGCTCGTCAATTCTTGAAACTATGTTCAACATTTGCACACCACCTGCGGCCCCGGCTTCACATATTTCGTGCATTTAGCTCATCGAACAGAATAGGGGCCCCGGGCCAGTACTTT
Source organism: uncultured bacterium (assembly GCA_947564255.1). Taxonomy (GTDB): domain Bacteria; phylum Bacillota; class Clostridia; order Oscillospirales; family Oscillospiraceae; genus Enterenecus. The sequence goes on from CANOBV010000061.1 coordinate 497, forward strand.
CACCGTTGGCGCGGTTGCGGTCACCCACCGGGGACTGATGGTGACCATATACAGGTGATTGGCCGTCAGTGCCTGTCCGTTTCCCAACACACCGCCGGACGTGGTGTCGATAAGGCCCACACTGTCCTCCGCCCCGCACACAGCGGAACCGATGCGCAGCATCACCTCACACCCCACATCTCCAACCAGAGTCTGGCCCTGGCTGAGGGTAACCACAGTGAACACACTGCCGCCGTCCGACGGCACAGTGGTCCCGCCCTGACCGGCAAGGATATCTCTCAGCGACCGCTCCATCTCTGCCTTGCGCTCATTCACGGTTTGGTCCACCATGGACTCCACCTGCTTGGTAAATGTGCCGTTGAGGTAGCTCAACGTGATAAGCGGGTCATTCTGCCCGCCCACCGAAGCGGCATAAGCTGCAGTAAACAAAACGCACACACACAGGGCCGCCACCGCAATTTTAAGCTTTTTCATATGTAAGTACCTCCGGAGTCCAAATTGTATCTTGTCAAAAGCATTGCAGCATATCCAGCAGAGCGGATAATCCACCGGACCTACCAATAATTCTCAAACCGGGCGGAGGGCCTGTCCGCCAAAACCGCCTAACGCCCCGCCCGCCCCAGCCAAGGGGCAGGCGGGGACTGCGGTTACATTCAAACAAGGCGCTCCGGGCTCAGGCCAAAACTGACGGCGATGGCGCTGTCTACCCGCCGCATCACCTGCTCATCCACTCTTCCCATATGCTCCCGCAGACGTTTTTTGTCTAGCGTACGGATCTGCTCCAGCAAAACCACAGAATCCTTAGGCAGGCCGTAGCTGTGGGCCGTGAGGGTAATATGGGTAGGCAGACGGGCCTTTCCCGTCTGGGAGGTGATCGCCGCCGCGATCACCGTTGGGCTGTGCTTGTTGCCGGTGTCGTTCTGAACAATGAGCACCGGGCGGACGCCACCTTGCTCACTGCCCACCACCGGGCTTAAATCTGCGTAAAAAATGTCGCCGCGCTTGACGCTGTTGTCCACAGGATCTCACACTCCGCCGGATATAGTGCCCGGCTACGCCTATGTAGTCCGGGTACTATCATTCTCCCACGGGGCGGCGGCTTTTATACCGGGTAGCCCGGTAAAAACTGCCGCGGCTCTCCCTGGACATTCTATGCACCAAGGTACACTCTGGGCACTCTGGGCGCCACAGCACACAGCAACTCATAGGAGATGGTGCCCGCCGCCCTGGCGTGCCACTCCACAGGCAGGTGCTCCCCAAAAATCTCCGCCACGTCGCCCGGTCTCACGCCGCTGGCGTCGGGCAGGCCGATCATGCACATATCCATACACACCCGGCCTATAATCTGCCAGCATTCCCCTTCCAGCCACACGCCGCTCTCGTTGGACAGCATCCGGTGAAAGCCGTCTGCATAACCGATGGGCAGCACCGCCAGCCGCCCGCCTCGTCCGCCCAATGAGGCGGTGCAGCCGTAGCTCACCGGGGTGCCGCCGGGGAAGTCCCGCACCGCCGCCACCCGGCTGTACAATGACATCACCGGCTTCAGACCCGGGCCGTCCAATCCCTCACAAGAAGGGTCGGGGTAATGGCCATACAGCGCGATGCCGGGGCGCACCATATCCATATGTGTACATGGATAGTTTAACACAGCAGCGCTGGCCGCGCAATGGCAAATTTCAAAGGTCCTCCCATATCTCCCCTTCAGCTCATCCAGCACATCCAAAAACCGGGTAAACTGAAGCATAGTGTATTCCTCGTCCCCGTCGGCGTTGGCAAAGTGGGTAAAAATTCCTTCCGGCTCCAGGTGCGGCAGGCTGCACAGGGCGGCAATCTCCCTCGCTGCCCGCTGAGGGTCATGGCCCAGCACCCCTAGACGGCTCATGCCGGTGTCCACCTTGAGATGAACTTTCGCCCGCCTGCCCGCCGCTCCGGCGGCCTCCGACAATGCCTTTGCCAGCTCGGGGGTGAATACGCTCTGGGTCAGATTCAGCGCCACCACCTCTCCCGCCCATTCGGGCTGAGTGTATCCCAAAATAAGAATGGGGGCGGTAATGCCCGCCTTGCGCAAGGCTTCGCCTTCATCCAGGCAGGCCACCGCCAGATAATCCGTCCCCAGTTCTACCAGCCGACGGGCAACGGGTAAGGCGCCATGGCCATAACCATTGGCCTTTACCGTGCCCAGAAATCGGCTGTCCGGTGCGCAGGCGCGCAGCGCCCGGTAATTATGCTCCAAATTATCCAGGCTCACCTCAGCCCAGGTCCTCGCCGTATCACGCGTCATCTTCCGTATCATTGGGGGTCATCATCTCCTCGCAGGGGCAAAGTTTTCTTTGTTCAAAATGACCTGTCCGTCATTTCGCACGCCATTTTCTACCCTTTTCTCCACAAAAGCACGATTCAGCTTTGCGGGGCTTTTATAAAATTGGTGAAGACCGCCGTCAGCACCGTCTCCCCGGCCACACTCACTTCAGCACTGAGCAGAACGTAATCGGCTCGGTTAAAGGTAAGCAGAAACTGCGTACCCGCGCCGGACTCCAGCTCCGGGTCCTGGAAGGAAATCTGCAGCGTCTCGTCATTCTGCCCCACCCAAGCGCACTTTGCCATATAGCCCTTCTCTATCTGTTCCATGACTGCGGGAACGGCAGACACCGGCGTGAGCCCTTCCCCGTTCAGCACACCTAAAGAGAGTCCTGCACCGTCGTATTCCAGCACGGTCTCCCCTTTGGCAATGCGGGCCGTGATGCCTGACAGCAGTTCCGGAGCAGTGACGGTGAGCACCGTCTCCCCTTCTTTTTGCCACTGGGCATCTACAGTGAAATCGTATACCGCTTCGCTATAGCACACCGACACATCCACCGTTGCCGACCACCCCGCCAGCGCCTGATACTCCTCCCGAAGGGCCAGCGCCTCTTCCTCCGGATTTCCGCCACTCCCAGCTCGGCAGCCGGACAGCAGCAGGATCATCATCAGTACACAAGACAGCGCCTTGCGCACGTTTTTGATTCCTCCCTCTTTTAAACCAGCTCTTTGACCGCATAGGGTATCTGTTCAATAAGGTCTGAGGGCATCATACCGTACTCCCCCTTGTCTTCCGCAGCCAGATCTCCAGCACGACCATGGAGCCATACTGCGTTCACCGCCTCGTCCGCCCTATCATGGCGGGCCAGCAGCGCTCCCATGATTCCAGCCAGAACATCGCCGCTGCCTCCCTTGGCCATGCCGGAGTTCCCGGTGGAGTTGACCGCGCACATCCCGCTTTCCGCCGCCGTTATAGTCCGGTGGCCTTTCAGCACCACGACACAGCCATGGGCCAGGGCAAAGCTCCGCGCGGCGCCCAGCCGGTCTTGTATGGGCAGGTCACATCCGGATAAACGGGCAAATTCCCCATCATGGGGTGTGAGGACGGTCAACCCCTTCCGCTCGTCCAACACATCTATATGCCTGGAAATGATATTTAGACCGTCTGCGTCCAGGATGACAGGACAATCCAGCTTTCGCATCAGTTCCAGGACAAGGCGTTCCGCCCGCTCCCCTTGACCCAGACCGGGGCCAAGGACAACAGCGGTGCAGGTTTTGGCCTTTTCCACAATGGCAGCGTCGTTTTCAGGCCACGGCCACACCATGGCCTCATCACAGCACTTGGCCGCCACAATAGAGTACACCTCTTCGGGTACGGCCAAAGTCACCAATCCCGCGCCGCATCGGACGGCAGAGCGGGCGGCCAGACAGGGGGCACCGCTGTATCCCCGGCTCCCTGCCAGAATAAGCAGCTTACCGAAGTCCCCCTTATGCCCATCTACAGGCCGCCTCGGAAGGCGGACATCCTCTTGTTCCACCAAACAGGTCCTACATTGGTTTTCCGGGTACAGTTCCCCGGGTATGCCGATATCGGCCACCACCACCCGGCCGCTGTGCACTGCGCCTTTTCCCACATACAGCCCTGGCTTGCCCCGTGAAAAGGTGACGGTGACATCCGCCTGCACCGCCATGCCCATCACATCTCCGGTATCGGCATGGATGCCGCTGGGCACATCGGCGGATACCACCCAGCCGGAGACAGCCATCCGCCATACTGCTGTGGCGGCATCAGCCCGGAGGGGACTGTGCAGTCCCACTCCGAACAAGGCGTCCACCGCCACATCAAAGCCCATGTAACGCTCCGTATCCTCCGGGTTGAAATCCTCCAGCATCCCCCCGGCCTCCACCAGGCGGCGCTCCATTTCCAGACATTCGTCGGTCATTTTCTCCCGAGAGCCCACCAACACACACCGGACCCGCCAGCCCGCGTCAATCAGCATCCGGGCCGCGGCCACCCCGTCTCCTCCGTTGTTGCCTGGACCACAGAACACCACAGCCGACCTGCGCCGCATAGCCCAAAACTCCGCCTGTTCCTCCTGGGTGGGCATATTCCCGTCTGTGGTATACCATGCGGTGGGACCGTCCTGAAACCCTGGGCCTGGAATCGGAAGCGCACGAATTTCGCCCACCAGCGCATGGGCGGCGCGCTCCATCAGCACGGTGGACGGGATGCCCCGTTCCTCAATGGCCTGACGGTCAATCTCCCGCATCTGTGCGGCGGTATACAGCTTCATCATGCGGCCTCCTATCGCGGCGATCTCAGCGGTAGATAGGGTACTTGGCGGTCAGTTCCGCCACACCGGCCCGGATATGGTCCGCCTTGGCCTCAAAGTCAGTGGCGGCCAGGGCAATATATTCCGCTACCCTATCCATATCCGCCTCCACAAAGCCTCGGCTGGTGACAGCGGGACTGCCCACCCGCAATCCACTGGTCTGGAAAGGAGAGCGGGGATCGCCGGGCACCTTGTTCTTGTTGGCCGTGATACGCACCTCGTCCAAACGGCGCTCCAATTCCTTTCCGGTGAGCTCGCCCATATCCCGCAGGTCGATGAGGGACAAATGGTTGTCCGTGCCGCCGGACACCAATCTCATTCCCCGCTTTGTCAGGCCCTCGGCCAGGGCGGCAGAGTTCTTCACAATCTGCTGCTGGTACGCTTTGAACTCCGGGGTCAGCGCCTCACCCAGAGCCACCGCCTTGGCGGCGATGACGTGCATCAGCGGCCCGCCCTGAGAGCCGGGGAAAATGGCGGAATTCAGCTTCTTGGCGAGCTCCTCGTCATTGGTGAGCAGCAGGCCGCCACGAGGTCCCCGGAGAGTCTTGTGCGTAGTGGTGGAGGTGACATGGGCGTGAGGAACGGGCGAAGGATGGAGTCCCGCCGCCACCAAACCCGCGATGTGCGCCATATCTACCCAGAGATAGGCCCCCACCCCGTCGGCGATGGCGCGGAACCGGGCAAAGTCAATCACACGGGGATAGGCGGACGCACCCGCGATAATCATGCGGGGCTTGCACTGCTTGGCGATACGCTCCACCTCGTCGTAGTCGATGACGCCGGTCTCCTCGTTCACTCCATAGGACACCATCTTGAAGTATTTTCCGGAGTAGTTCACCGGGCTGCCGTGAGTGAGGTGTCCTCCGTGGTCCAGGTTCATGCCCAGCACCGTGTCCCCCGGCTGGCACAAGGCCATGTAGACGGCATAGTTGGCCTGAGCGCCGGAGTGAGGCTGGACGTTTGCAAATTTGGCCCCGAACAGCTTACAGGCCCGGTCAATTGCCAGGTTTTCCGCCACATCCACGCACTGGCATCCCCCGTAATATCGTTTGCCCGGATAGCCTTCGGCGTATTTGTTGGTGAGTACGCTGCCCATAGCGGCCAGCACCGCCTCGGACACAATGTTCTCCGATGCGATGAGTTCAATGTTGTCACACTGGCGCTGGTACTCCGCCCGGATAGCCGCGCCCACCTCAGGGTCCTTCCGGCTCACAAAATCAATATAGTCCAAAACCATTTCTGTCTCCGCCTTTCCATAAAAGATAGTTTTACCATTATATCCGATATTCGTCAAAAACACAACTGACGGGAGCAAAAAATCGGGGTCGCTTTTTTTCTGTATTTGTGGTATCCTTGACAACGAGGTGAGACAAATGACGACCAAATCTGACGTGCGCGCCATTGTGGACGCGCTGAAGAAACTGTACCCTGACTCTTTGTGCTCTTTGCAATATGAAAAGGACTATGAATTGCTGTTCGCCGTACGACTGTCCGCCCAATGCACCGATGAAAGAGTGAATAAAGTCACCCCAGCCCTGTTCGAGCGTTTCCCCACCCTGGAGAGCTTCGCCCAGGCGGACATTGAAGAGGTGGGTGAATACATCCACTCCTGCGGCTTTTTCCGAGCGAAAAGCAAAGACATGGTTTTGTGCGCCCAGATGCTGCTCAACGAATACGGCGGCAAAGTTCCGGACACCATGGACGACTTGCTGCGCCTGCCTGGGGTGGGCCGCAAAACCGCCAACCTCATTCTTGGAGATGTACACGATACCCCCGGCGTGGTGGTGGCGGACACCCACTGCATCCGCATCGCCGGACGACTGGGCCTGACTGACGGAACCAAAGACCCGGCCAAAGTGGAACTGCAGCTTCGAAAAATTCTTCCGCCGGAAGAATCCAACAACTTCTGCCACCGTATGGTGCTCCACGGGAGGGCAGTATGTACGGCGCGAAAGGCCATGTGCGGAGCGTGCTCCCTAGCGCCCTGGTGCGGATACGCTCAGAAGGAATTCAAGAAATAATAATCCCTGTTTTCTTTTTTCTTAAAAATCTTGTGTTATTTTTAGGAAAAAGGAGGTATTCTCTGTGTCGGCTATGCTTTTCGATTACGCGCTCTCTTTCACCCGGGAGAAACTCCCCACCCTGCTGGCTGGAACAGCCCTATTCCTGTTTTTCCGATACCTCTTGTGCCGTCTGGGGCTACTCACCCGCCGCTCTGTCCCCCATGAGGCGGGTTTGGCGCTGTTCGCACTGTATCTCTGTGCGGTGCTGACATTGACCTTTCTTCCGCTCCGTTTTGCCCCCGGTTCCGGGAGCTATGCCCTTAACTCCACTCTTCTGGAAATCGCCCGAGGCGAATACATTGCCGGAAGTTGGGTCTGGGCAATGATGCTGGGCAATGTACTTATGCTGGTTCCCTTCGGCTTTATCGCTCCGCTCCTCTGGGAGCGGCTTCGCGGCCTGCGGGTACTGCCCGCAGGCTTGGGCTTCATCTTGGCTGTCGAACTGCTCCAGCCTCTTTCCGGGCGGAGTTTTGATGTGGATGACATCCTGCTCAACTTCCTAGGCGTACTGGCTGGGGCTCTGCTCTCCCTGCCCATCCAAACCCTTCTTCCCAAACAAACCGCTGCTCTGCGCACTTAAACGGTCTTCACCGGAGAGAGATTACGCAGCCACACTTACCATAAAAACGGTTCCATGACACCTCAATGTCATGGAACCGCTCATTTTTTGACGGCGATGCCTTACCCCAAAATCGAAGATTCGCCGGCGCTCTGAAAGCAGGTGCTTTGTTTTTCCTCAATGAGTGCCACCGCATGAGCCGCAACCCCCTCTCCCATTCCAGTAAAGCCCAAGCCCTCCTCGGTGGTTGCCTTGACGCTCACCCGGTCAAAATCTACCCCCATGGCATTGGCCAGTTTCTCTCTCATAAGAGGAATCCAGGATGCCAATTTGGGCCGTTGGGCCAATACTGTGGCATCCACGTTGCCCACTCGCAAACCCTTTTGGTGCAGCAATTCAACGACCTGTTTCAGTAAAATCAGACTGTCCGCCCCCTCGTAAGCGGAATCGCTGTCCGGAAACAGCTTCCCAATGTCACCCAACGCCGCCGCCCCCAGCAAGGCGTCCATAACCGCGTGGACCAGCACGTCCGCATCTGAATGCCCCAACAACCCTTTCTCAAAGGGAACCTCTACCCCGCCCAGGATGAGCTTCCGTCCCTCCACCAGCCGGTGGACATCGTAGCCGTGTCCAATCCTCACAACAGCGGCACCTCCTCCGACAGCACCTCCCCGATGAGCAGGTCGGCAGCGGTGGTGAGTTTGATGTTTCGCTCATCTCCAGGGGTGAGCACCACTTTCATCCCCAGCCGCTCCACAGCTGCACAGTCATCAGTAAGCTCCACACCGTCATCCAGCGCCTTTTGCAGCGCCGCCCGGATAAGGTCGCCATCGAACACCTGCGGAGTTTGGACCGCAAAAAGGCTTTTTCTCTCCAATGTCTGCTCCACGATGCCATCATGGGCAGCTTTAATGGTATCCTTCACCGGCACAGCCGGAGCTGCCGCTCCGCTCACCGCCGCCTGGGCAATGACCGCCTCGATCACATGCGGTGTGACGAATGGCCGGGCCCCATCGTGGACGGCAATGAGCCGGGCCCTGGAGGCGCATTCCAATGTACCCAACCGGACGGATTGGGTTCGATTCTCTCCACCCCGAACTACTTTGGTAACTTTGGTCAAGCCGTACTCCTGGCACAGACGGGCTACCTCCGGAACCAGGTCCGCACGTGTGACGACCACCACTTCATTCACAGCGGCGACTTGCTGGAAACATTTCAAGCAGCGTACAATTACCGGCAGGCCCCCCACGTCCGCCAACACCTTGTCAAAACCCATCCGGGTTGACGCTCCCGCTGCCGCCACCACCACAGAACAGCTGGGGCCAGCCTCTTTTTTTCGTTTGCGAAACAGTCCCATCGTCTTAATAAACCCCATTTCACCGCGCCCATTTTCAGGCGGCATCCGTATCGGCAAACCCCGAAGAGGTCCACTCTACTATTTCTTCTGTGCAAAAAGGAGCCTTTCGGCCCCTCTTGCTGAAACACTATTGGCTGCCCCCGCTCAACTGCTGAGCACAGTGTCAATGCTGGTCTCCACCGCTTCATAGGGCAGACTCTGAGCCAGTACCAGCTCGGAGATGAGAATCTGCTTGGCGGTATGAAGCATTTTCCGCTCGCCGTTGGACAGGCCCCGCTGGCTCTCCCGCCGCCGCAGCCCCTTCACCACCCGGGCTACCTCCAAAAGATCGCCGCTCTTCAGCCGCACCAGGTTTTCACGGTACCGACGGTTCCAGTTCTGAGTCATATCTACTTCAATGCCCTCCATTTCGGACATCAGCTCCTCCGCCTTGGCCCCGGACACCACGGGTCTCATGCCAATTTCTCCCGTATTGTCCGTCGGCACCATGACCACCATATTTCCTACCGACAGCTTCAGCATATAATATTCCTGGACCTGTCCCGCCACCTTGCGCTGGACGATAGAATCTATGACTCCCGCCCCGTGCATGGGGTGTACTACCTTATCGCCAATCTGGAACAATCTTCCCACCCCCAAAATATGTATAACTTTCCATAAATATTATACCCTTTTTTATTTTTTAAAGCAACCGCTTTCTTTAAAATTTTCCACAAAAAATGTGGTTCTTTCTGTGTATTCCGGGCGAATTTATACCAAAGAACACCAATTATGTAAATTATTGAGCTCGCCTTTCGCTCACAGCGCTCAACGGACGGCAAAAAAACCGCAACAGTCATAAAGACTGCTGCGGTTTTTCCCTCGCTGTTTACTTGTAAAACGCGTGGTCCCCAATGGTGGCCACATACGTGCGTGTCCTGGAGGCATAACTTCTGGCCCCAACACCATTAAAGAACAACGCATTGGGAAGCACCTCAGCGCCGTCCATCACCAGCATAGCCGCCACCACAGATTCCCAGTTGGGGTCGCGGTAAATGGAACCGCTGGCCGCCGGAGTGAATTGATTCTTCTGGAACAGCACATCATAGATGTTGTCCGGAAACCTGGGGTTCTTCACCCGGTTCATCACCACGTTGCCCACGGCGATCTTGCCCTCCAAAGGCTGGTTTCCGCTCTCCGCATAAATGATGCGGGACAACCAATACAATGTATCGCTGTCATAAACAGACACCCCTGCGGCCAAATAGGGCTCAGCGTCCTCCTGCCGGTCCAGCAGCACCTGCTCCCGTTCGGCGTCGTAACCCACAGTGAGGTTAAACACCCGGGCCAGCTGGCGCACGGGCACCGCCACACGGCCGTTCACCTGGACCAAGCCGTCCGCCGCATAGAGATACCGGCCATTGGCCACAAAGTAATCAGCCCCTGCTGCGGCAGTCAAATCCAAGTCGGCGGTGACCACGTTGGCGGCAAGTTCAGCGTCGTCCTCCTCTGCATCCACCGTCTCCTCAGCCGTTTCTGCGTCCTCGGTCATTTCAACCGTCTCCACATCCGCTGCTTCTTGGTCCATGGGAATGATCTCGGTAACCGTGGAAGCATTGACGATAACCACACCGTTTTCTTCCTCCACCATGGCCTCCGCATCCATCAAGGATACGAAAGAACTCACCGTGACATAGCACACGCCATCGCGAAACTCATATTCTACATCTTGGACATCTTCGCCATCCAAACGGATAGCGGTGTGCACCTCCTCAATCTCCGCGGTTTCTACGGTGTTCTCCTGAGGAATCTCCTCAGGTTCCGCAGCCAGCACGGGCAGGACAAGGCTCACGACAGCGAGGGCCGCCAGCAAGAAACTGGTTGCTCGTGTTTTCATGAAATCTCTCCTTATTACAATTTGTTCTCAAATTGTAACCATATTGTAACTTATTCAAAACCATTTTGCAACCTTTTGGACTCAGCATAATAGCCAAACCTTTTCTATTATAAGGTTTGGCTATTATGTATTTTATACAATTTCGATTGTTTTCACAGATATTCGACTGGAATTTTCCGGCCTGTCACCGATAGAACCAATGACAACCAATTGTGGTGACATAGCTCTGATTCTCCATGATCCAGTGGTTGTCTGTCAAATCAGGGGCCAAGAAGTACAAGCTGTCTCCCGCCGCTCTGGCCCCATCCAAAACCAGCTTCGCCGCCAGGACACTCTCTTCCGTGGGGTCCATATAGACCGTACCGTTGGCCACCGGAGTAAACTGCACGCCCCACTTCCTGTCAAAAATCACATCATGGATATTGTCCGGGAATTCTTCACTTGCCACTCGATTCAGCACCACCGTCCCCACCGCCAGTTTCCCCAGCAGGGGCTCTCCCCTGCTCTCGGCCGAGATAATTCGGGCCATCCAATACAAATCTTCTTCGGTATATGGCGCAGGTCCGGGTTTTCCAATCCCTGGAGTGAGAACCACTCCAGTCTCTCTGGTCCACGCCACTTCGCCGCCCAGTGCCTTAGCCAGTGTTCGGATGGGAACTAAAGTAACGCCGTCCCCCGCTTTTATACCGCCGGGTATGTACAATGCGCGGTCATTCACTATCATCCACTGTTCTCCCGGTTTGGCAGTCAGGTCCACCCCTTCCCCTCGAACCCGGGCTTCCCCCGATTCCCACGCCACCTGCGCTTTGGGCGCCAGCATCCCGGTCACTGCACGTAGGGACACATAGGTAGTGCCGTTGTCCACCACTCGAGCTTGGGCCTGTTTCCACAGGTTTTCTCCATTGACGGACAACACATCCGCCGCTGAAACCGGCAAAACCAACATTGTGGCAAGTGCTACACCTAAAATTGTCTGTTTAAATTTCATGTCTTGTCACTCCTTGAAATTGGCCTGCATTCGAAAAGTGCCCCTATCCCCATATAGCGGACCATACTGCATTACCTTGCAACACAGCTTCCTCCACTGGGTATACAGCCAATTTCAAGAAAGCAAGCCTTTACTTTGACTATATTGTAACCATTCTGTAACCATCAGGCAAGCTGCAATGGTTGGCAGCTCATCCACATCCACCCAGCAGAACCTCTTTACAAACGCTCCATATTAAAGGAAGGACTGAATGCGTTTTGCCCTTGCGGCCAAAGCCGAGGTGTAGTATAATGATTTTAACACAGATAAAAAGATGAGGAGTGTGCCTGCCATGTCTCAGCCAATGACCCCTGCCGCTGTCCACAAACAATATGACGAGGCAATGACCGCATTTCGCCGTCAACTTGCCGACCCTGCCGCCCGGGTGGCTTTTGGCCGGGAAGCCGATGGTTTTATGCGTCAGTGCGCCTGCGGCGTGTGGCACACCGACCAGGGAATGACTCCCCGACATGTGGAATATTATAACGCTATTTATGCCAAGGGAAACCCAGTTCCCACAGCTCTCTATTGGGAATTGGCCTCCGCCGTGGAGGAGTACTCCGGTTTCGTACTACCTAATTTTTTCCGGCGGCTGGTCCAGGCCGATTTAGAGAACCACAGAAGCCAGAGCCGTCGGTTTGTGGATACCTTTACTCTGATGCTGCTGTTGTTCGCCGCCGTGGACGGCAAGGTGAGTGAGGCGGAAGCGGGCTTCGTCAATGCCTGCGCAGACTCTATGTCTGCCTTCTGTGACCGGGCCGGGGTGAGCGGCGGCAAGTCCGGACTGGATGTCAATGAATTTGTGGCCCGGCGCACCGATGGAGAGCCTGTCAAAACGGGAAAGCCGGAGGATGAGGCGGTGTCCCCTGCCCCAGCGCCGACAGAAAACGCAAAAGAAAATGCCCCTTCTGTGGAAAAAGCGCCCTCCCTGGAGGAGCTGCTGGCCGAGCTGGACGGGCTGTGCGGTCTGGACAAGGTGAAGGAGGACGTGAAGGGGCTCATCAATCTGGTGAAGGTACGAAGGCTTCGTCAGGAGGCGGGACTTCCGGTCCCTCCCATGTCATTGCATTTAGTTTTTATGGGCAATCCGGGCACAGGAAAAACTACAGTTGCTCGGTTGCTGGCAAAGATTTACCATTCTGTAGGCGTATTGAGTAAAGGCCAGTTGGTAGAGGTGGACCGCTCTGGCTTAGTGGCGGGCTTTGTAGGGCAAACCGCTCTCAAGACCCAAGAGGCCATCGACAAGGCTTTGGGTGGGGTTTTATTTATTGACGAAGCTTACGCCCTGGCCAACCAGGATAA
>CANOBV010000062.1 GCA_947564255.1 uncultured bacterium
AATCTGTGAAACCACCCTTTACAACTGGATTTATCGGGGGGACATTTTCCTGAACTTGACCGAGGCGGATCTGCTGTATAAGGGGGAACGGCGGAACGAGGGGCGAAAAGCGGGCGACAATAACCGGGCCAGACCGGCCAAGGGGGACACCATCGAACAGCGCCCGGAGGAGATCAACAGCCGGGAAACTTTCGGAAACTGGGAAATGGACAGCGTTATGGGGTGCAAGGGCAGCAAGGCGGCCCTGGTGGTGCTGACCGAGCGGCTGACCCGTTACCCCGTGATCGTCCGGGTGCCTGATCATACCATGGAAAGCGTGGTCCGGGCGCTGGACCGCATGGAGCGCCGCATGGGGGCAAAATTCCGGGAGGTTTTCCGGTCCATCACCGTGGATAATGGGTGCGAGTTCCAGGACTGCGAGGGGATGGAGAGATCCAAGCGGGCCAGGAAACCGCGCACAAAGATTTTTTATTGCCACCCATACAGCGCCTATGAACGGGGATCCAATGAGAACATGAACCGGATCATAAGGCGGTTTTTTCCAAAGGGGACCAACTTCGACAATGTGAGCGCGGCGGAGGTGGCGGAGGTGGAGGAGTGGCTGGCCAACTATCCGCGCCGGATCCTGGGGTGGAAAACGCCGCAAATGCTTTATGACGAATACATGACCGTGGCGGCCTGACCAGCTGAACACGGGAAAACGACCAGGCCGGAACCGCCCAGGGGCGCCGGCCAATTCTTTGCGCCATTTTTGCACCGCCAGCGCCATGGAGGCGTGGAAAACGGGGATCCCACCTGGAGCGGGATCCCCGTTTTTAGGGATATTAAAAACTTTTTATAATTTTTTGTAATTTAGTCTTGACATTTTGCAGTTTCTTGAGAAAAAGTCGGCGTTGGGCTTAGTCTTTTCATTTTTCTATCATGTTATGAGCCAAACAGGCCGTCCCCGGCTCTGCTTTGGGAAAAATACACGGAAAATTTTCATTTAGCCCCTAGGCAAAGAGAAGGTTTTCCAGTATAATACTTTCATGAGTGCAGTTCAATTACGGTACGGGAGAGGATTGAGAGCTATGAGTGAGCTGAAGTACAAGCGCGTACTGTTGAAGGTCAGCGGTGAGGCACTGGGCGGCGAAGCGGGACGGGGCCTGGATTTCGACGTCATCGAAAGGGTCTGCGATGTGGTGGCCCGATGCGCCCGGCTGGGCGTTCAGGTCGGCATTGTGGTGGGCGGCGGCAATTTCTGGCGGGGCTTGAAGGACGGTAAGGGAATGCACGAACGGGTCCGGGCGGACCACATGGGCATGTTGGCCACCGCCATCAACTGTCTGGCCCTGGCCGACGTGCTGGAGCGGATGGGCGTGGATGTGCGGGTGCAGACCGCCATTGAGATGCGGGCCATGGCCGAGCCTTACGTTCGCTCCAAAGCCATCCGGCACTTGGAAAAGGGACGGGTGGTCATCTTCGGCTGCGGCACAGGAAGCCCCTTCTTTTCCACCGACACGGCGGCGGTGCTGCGGGCGGCGGAAATCAATGCGGACATCATCCTGCTGGCCAAAAACGTGGACGGCGTCTACAGCGCCGACCCGCTGAAAGACCCGGCGGCGGTGAAATACGACAGCATCACCTATGACGACGTACTGGCCCGGCATCTGGGCGTGATGGACTCCACCGCCACATCCCTTTGCATGGACAACAATATTCCCATCATTTTGTTTGCGTTGAAGGACCCGGAGAACATTCTCCGGGTGGTGCACGGAGAAAAGATAGGCACAATTGTGAAAGACATAGGAGGAAAGGACCATGACTGATTTCTGCAAGACCTACGATGAGAAGATGGGCAAGACCATCGAAGTGGTGAAGGGCGACTTCGCCAGCGTCCGGGCGGGCCGGGCCAATGCCGGTGTGCTGGACCGCATCCAGGTGTCCTATTACGGCACACCCACCCCCATCCAGCAGGTGGCCAGTATCTCCACCCCAGACCCCCGGACCCTCCAGATCCAGCCCTGGGACGCCAGTATTCTCAAGGCCATCGAGAAGGCCATTCAGACCTCCGACCTGGGCATCAACCCCCAGAACGACGGCCGGGTCATCCGCCTGGCCTTCCCTCAGCTCACGGAGGAGCGCCGTGTGGAGCTCACCAAGCAGGTGCGCAAATACGGCGAAAACGGCAAGGTGGCCATCCGCAACATCCGCCGGGACGCTATGGACACGTTGAAGTCCCTGGAGAAAAAGTCGGAGATCACCGAGGATGACCGCAAGGAGAGCGAGAAGGAGCTCCAGGAGCTGACGGACAAGCGGTGCAAGGAGCTTGACGCCCTCACCGCCGCCAAGGAAAAGGAACTGATGGCGGTCTGAGGCAGTTGAGCGCATGGCAAGGGGGGCGCGCCCCCCTTGTGTGCTGTTTGAAGCTTATGACGCGGTTCTTTTTTGTCAACACTATCAATACAGTAAAAGTTAGGATGGGTGTGTATGGCTTTCTTTCGCCGCCAAAAGGCTGAGGAACCTCGGGTGGACCTGGAGCGCCTGCCCCGCCACGTGGCCATCATCATGGACGGCAACGGCCGCTGGGCCAGAGGTAAAGGATTGCCACGGAAGGCGGGCCATGCCGCCGGGGCGGAGACCTTTCGGACGATTGCCACTTTTGCCAAGGAGCTTGGGCTGGAGTACCTGACGGTATACGCCTTTTCCACTGAAAACTGGAAACGGCCCGCCGACGAGGTGGCGGCCATCATGAAGCTGCTGGAAAAATATCTCCATGAGGCCATTGAGACCATGGCCCGGGACAGGGTGAAGATGGCCTTTTTCGGCGACCTCACCCCGCTGGCCCCCCACCTCCAGGCCCTGTGCAGGGAGACGGAGGAGATCTCCAAAGGCTATGACGGCTGTCAGGTGAATATCTGTCTGAACTACGGCGGGCGGGACGAGCTGGTGCGGGCGGCAAAGGCTTTTGCGCTGGACTGCGTGGAGGGCAGGGCGGACCCGGGACATCTGACGGAGGAGGCCTTTGGCGGTTACCTTTATTCCGCCGGAGTGCCTGACCCGGATTTGATCATTCGGCCCAGCGGGGAAATTCGCACATCCAATTTCCTGGTCTGGCAGTCTGCTTACGCGGAATTCTACTTTACCGACGTGCTCTGGCCCGACTTTACCAAGGAGGAGCTGCTGCGGGCCTTGGCGGCCTATCAGCGCCGCTCCCGGCGGTATGGAGGTGTGTGACGTGGCGAAACGGATTATTGTGGCGGTGGTGCTGCTGCCCATCATGCTGTGGATCATGCTGGTGCCCCCTCCGCTGGCGTGGACGGCGCTGGTATGCGCCATTTCCGCTATGGCGGCTTTTGAGCTGCTCCGGGCGGTGGGGGAGGAGAAGATCACTCTGCCTATGCGGGTGGTGACCATCGCTGCCGCCGCTTTGCTTCCCTTTGGAAGCTGGGCGGGATTGGGTACTGCCTATGTGAACCTGCTGTCCTTTGTGGTAATGGCGGTGTGCTTTTGGTGTGCCATCCGGGCTTACGATGAGGACGGGGTCAAAATCGGTTTTTCCCATGTGCTGGCCACTTTGTTTGCGGGAATCATTATCCCGCTGGCCTTGTCCGCGCTGGTGGAACTGCGTCGGATGGACCACGGACGGTATCTGGTGCTGCTGGCGGTGCTTCTTACCTTTGCCACAGACGCCGGCGCCTATTTCGCCGGGGTGTCTCTGGGCAGACACAAGGGCGTTACAAAAGTCAGCCCCAACAAGAGCGTAGAGGGGTACATCGGCGGCTTTGCCGCTGGAGTGGTTTTTGCTGTTCTCTATGGCATCGCTGCCAGTAAAGTAGCTGGGGCTGACGTGAATTTGCTTCCGCTGGTCCTTTGCGGCCTGTTCGGAGCGTTGGCCACCGAGGTGGGGGACCTGTCGTTCTCTTTTGTGAAGCGGCAGTACGGCGTGAAAGATTTCGGCCATCTCCTGCCGGGTCACGGCGGGATGCTGGACCGATTTGACAGCATGATGTTCTGCGGGCCGGTGGTGCTGTTTATCGTGCAGTGCTTGCCGGTGTTTTGAGGATGATGATATGAAAAGAACCCTTTCTATTTTGGGCTCCAGCGGTTCCATCGGACGGCAGACATTAAAGGTGGCGGAATCCTGCGGCCATAAGGTAGCCGCGCTCACGGTAAACCGGAACGCGGAGCTGGCCGAGGTCCAGGCCCGGCGGTTCAGACCCCGTCTGGCGGTGGCGGTGGACGAACATTCCGCCGCCGATTTGCGGGTTCGTCTGGCAGATACCGGGGTCAGGGTACTGTCCGGGCAGGAGGGACTGCTGGAGGCGGCATCCCTGCCCGAGGCGGACACGGTGGTCGCCGCCATCGTAGGGATAGCGGGCCTGTGCCCCACCCTGGCCGCCATCGACTGTGGGAAACGCATCGCCTTGGCCAACAAGGAGACTCTGGTGTGCGCCGGGGAGCTGGTGATGGCCAGGGCTGAAGAAAAGAGGGCGGAGATTGTCCCGGTGGATTCGGAGCATTCCGCCATTTTTCAGTGCCTCCAGGGATGTGGGGACAGGGGAGAGGTCCGGCGGCTCATTATCACTGCCTCCGGCGGGCCGTTCTACGGGAAGAACCGAGAGGAGCTTGCCCTGGTCACCAGAGAACAGGCGCTCAAGCACCCAAACTGGGCCATGGGAGCTAAAATTACTATTGACTCCGCCACGCTGATGAACAAGGGACTGGAGTTTATCGAAGCCATGCGGCTGTACGCTATGCCCCCCGAGCACATCCAGGTCGTGGTCCACCGGGAGAGCATCGTTCACTCCCTGGTGGAGTTTGAGGACGGGGCCATTCTGGCCCAGCTGGGCAGCGCGGATATGTGCCTGCCCATTCAATATGCCCTCACCTGGCCGGAGCGCACGGCAGGCCCCGCCAAGCCTTTGGACCTGCTGTCCTGCCCGCCGCTGACTTTCCAAAAGCCGGACCCGGAGACCTTCCGCTGCCTGGGGCTGGCGCTGGAATGCGCCCAGCGGGGCGGTACGGCCACCGCTATCCTGAACGGAGCCAATGAGGCGGCGGTGGAGCTGTTTTTGGAGGATAAAGTCTCCTTCTTAGACATCCCCCGGCTGGTGGAGGAGGCGTTGGACCGTGTGCCGGTATTGGACTCTCCCGGTCTGGGCGATATTTTTAATGCGGACCACGCCGCCCGTGAGACGGTGTACAAATCTGTGAGGTGAATATTTTGGCGAGATTCCTATATATCCTGCTGGTTATTGTGCTCTTCGGCGTGCTCATCGCCATCCACGAGTTTGGGCACTTTTTCACCGCGAAGCTGCTGGGGGTAAAGGTGAACGAGTTCGCTATCGGCATGGGGCCGGTCCTCTGGCAAAGCCGGAAGGGGAAGGATGAGCCCTGGGACAACAAAGAAGAAACCCTTTACAGCTTGCGCCTGTTCCCTATTGGCGGCTACTGTGCTATGGAGGGGGAGGACGAGGACACCGGAGACCCACGGGCCTTTACCCGGCAGAGAGGCTGGAAAAAGGTGGTCATTCTGTGCGCCGGGGCGTTTATGAATTTTCTGCTGGGCCTGGTCATCATGGTGGCGTTGTCTCTCGGCATGAGCGAGGTCAGCGCCCCGGTGATCTCCGGCTTTATGGATGGGTTCTCTTTGGAGGGGGAGTCCGGCCTGATGGTTGGGGATCGGATTCTGGAGATTGACGGCCACGCGGTTTGGCTCAACAACGACGCCTTTCTCTACCTGGACCGCAACGACGGTATGAGCGGGGTGGACCTGGTGGTGGAGCGGGACGGACAGCGCATCGTGCTGGACGATTTTCCCATGACTCGCGCCATTGAGATGGAGGAGAATGGTCGGATACTGAAAAAATTTGGCATCACCATCGGTCAAATTGAGAAATTAACCATCCCGGGCAGGGTTCGCTACGGTTTTTTGCAGACAATAGACTTTGTGCGCATCGTGTGGGTGAGCCTGGGCGACTTGGTGGCCGGCCGGGTGCCGGTGTCCGAGTTGTCCGGTGTGGTAGGTGTGGTAGACGTGGTGTCTGAGATGGGAACCCAGGTTCAGGTCGAGGCCAAGTCGGCACTGGCTGGGATTATGAACGTGCTAAGCATGATGGCTCTCATCGCCGTCAATCTGGCGGTGATGAATATGCTGCCCATCCCGGCGCTGGACGGCGGGCGCATCTTTTTCGTCCTGCTCAATGGCCTCATTTACGCGGTGGCCCGCCGCCGCATCCCGGAAAAGTACGAGGGCTATGTCCACGCCGGGGCCTTTGTGGTGCTGCTGGCGCTGATGGCGGTGGTGGCGCTCCACGACGTCTGGAAGATATTTGTCTAGGCAGGTGTTTACGATGACCAGAAAAATCAATGTGGGAGGCGTCTCCATCGGCGGGGGCGCCCCTGTTACCATCCAGTCCATGACCAACACCCCGACCCACGACGTGGAGGCTGCTCTGGCCCAAATTCGGGCGCTGGCGGCGGCGGGGTGCGACATCGTCCGCGTGGCGGTGCCCGATATGGCGGCGGCAAAGGCCATAAGAGAGCTGAAAGCGGGCAGCCCGGTGCCCTTGGTGGCGGACATTCATTTCGATTACCGGCTGGCCTTGGAGGCGGCGGAGCAGGGGATTGATAAAATCCGTATTAACCCGGGAAATATTGGGGCGCCCGAACGGGTGGAGGCGGTGGCGAAGGCTTGCCGGGAGCGGCACATCCCCATCCGGGTGGGGGTGAACGGCGGCTCCCTGGAGAAGGAACTGCTGGCCAAATACGGCGGCCCCACCCCGGAGGCCATGGTGGAGAGCGCCCTGGGGCACGTCAAACTTTTGGAGCGGTACGGTTTTGAGGATATCTGCGTGTCATTGAAGGCGTCCTCTGTGCCTGTCACCATGCGGGCCTATCAGCTGATGGCTCAGCGGTATGATTATCCCCTGCATCTCGGGGTCACCGAGGCGGGCACCCGGGAAATGGGGGAATTGAAGGCGGCGGCGGGTATCGGCGGATTGCTTTCCCTGGGCATCGGGGACACCCTGCGGGTGAGCCTCACGGCCGACCCGGTGGAGGAGGTCTACGCCGCCTGCCGGATTTTGAAGGCCGTCGGCCTGCGCCGAGAGGGGCCCGAACTGATCTCCTGTCCCACCTGCGGTCGGACGCAGATCGACCTCATTCCCATGGCCCGACAGGTGGAGGAGCTTTTGAAGGGCGTGGACAAGCCTATCACCGTGGCGGTGATGGGGTGCGTGGTCAACGGCCCCGGCGAGGCCCGCCACGCCGACGTGGGGCTGGCCGGAGGACGCGGCGAGGGTGTGCTGTTCAAGCGCGGCGAGATCGTGGCCAACAAGGTGCCCGAGGACCGGCTGGTGCCCGAGCTGATGAAGCTGATTGATACATTATAAAGGAGAAAACCATGACACATATTGGAACGCAGCGCATAGAGACAGAGCGGCTGATTCTGCGGCGGTTTGAGTTATCCGACGCCCCGGCCATGTTCGCCAACTGGGCCAGCGACGATGAGGTGACCAAATATCTTACCTGGCCCACCCACACCGACGTGTCGGTGACGGAGGGCATTCTGTCGCAGTGGGTGCCCCAGTACGCGGACAATGCCTATTACAACTGGGCCATCGTCTTGAAGGAGCACGGCCCGGAGCCCGTGGGGAACATCAACGTGCACGGTCCAAAGCCTGTGGGGAACATCAGCGTGGCGCACTGGCATGAGGGCGGAGGCATCCCGGAGATCGGCTACTGCATGGGCAAACGTTGGTGGCATCAGGGGATCATGTCCGAAGCCCTGGGCGCGGTGCTTGATTTTCTGTTTGACCAGGTGGGCGTGGAGCGGATTGTGGCCGAGCACGACACCAACAATCCCCATTCCGGTGGGGTCATGCGCAAGTGCGGCATGTCTTTTGACGGCGTGCGGGAGAAGGCGGGCAAAAACAACCAGGGTGTAGTGGACATGGCCCGCTATGCCCTCAAGGCCAGTGACAGATAAGGAGCGTGTACGTATGACGGCTGGACAGCCCACCTTTCAACAGACCTTTGCCAACTGCCCCTTCCCGGAAGGGGTTTTGGCCGTTTTGGGGGGATATCCCGTCCAGGTGCGGGTGCACCGGGTCCAACGGACCATGGAGGTGACTGCGGGCGGAGCGGCTGTGCCCCAGGAAATTTTGTCCCAGGCGGCGGAGGCGTTGAAACAGGCCCTGGGTCTCGCTGCGGCCACTGTGGAAGTGGAGATGCCGCCGGCTGTGGTGGGGCAAACTCCGGCACCGGAGGAAAAACCGGTCCGGGAAACCGTGAACCAGCCGGAACAGGCTGTTTCCGCCTCGCCGGAACCGTCTGCGCTCCGGCCGGAGCCGCCCCAGGACCTGGAGGCCCAGATGAAGGCCATGCGACGTAAGCTGATGCGGGCGGACGCACCCGCTTCCGGTGGAGGGAAAAAACGGCTGAAGCAGATCTATGGCAAAATCAGCGGGAAGAAGAACCCTGTTCCCATGCATGAGCTGGCGCTGGATATGGGCAGCGTGCTGGTGGAGGGCGAGGTATTTAACGTGGAGCACAGGGAACTGCCCAGACGCCGCGCCTGGGTGGTGTGCTTTGACATCACCGACCTGACAGGCTCTATCCGGGTCACCCGGTTTATGGAAGGCGAGGAGGCGAAGCCCATCATCGACCAGGTGAAAAAAGGGCAGCGGCTTCAGGTCCAAGGGCGGCTGACGCTGGGGCGGTTTGACAATAACGACCTAGTGCTGGAGCCCTATGGCATCAATGAGGTGCCAAAGCCGGAGGGACGAAAGGACGACGCGCAGGAAAAGCGCGTGGAACTTCACCTGCACACCAAGATGTCCACCATGGATGCGCTGTGCGATACCAAGACGGTGGTGAAGCGGGCCATTGAGTGGGGGCATCCTGCCATCGCCATCACAGACCATGGGGTGGTGCAGTCCTTCCCGGACGCTTACAATGCCTCCGGACGGGGGGAAAAAATCAAGGTTCTGTACGGCGTGGAGGCCTATTATATCAACGACGTAGACGAACAGGCGGCGGTCCACGGGCCGGGGGACATGCCTCTGGACGGGGACTTTGTGGCCTTTGACCTGGAGACCACCGGCCTGGATGCCCGGACTGAGTCCATTATTGAGATCGGCGCGGTGCGGATACGAGGGGGAGAAGTGGTGGACAAGTTTGCCTGCTTCGCTCAGCCGGGACATCCTCTCAGCGCGAAAACGGTCTCCCTCACCGGTATCACCGACGAGATGCTGAAAAATGCGCCCAGTCCGGAGAAAGCGGTGGACGCCTTTCTGGATTGGGCGGGAGACCTGCCCCTGTGTGCCCACAACGCCGCCTTTGACACCGGCTTCATCCGGGAGTACTGCGGCCGTTCGGGCCGGAGATTCGACCCGCTGTACTTTGATACCTTGATTTTGGCTCAATACCTGTGCCCCAAGCTGCCCAACCATAAGTTGGACACGGTGGCAAATGCTTTGGGCCTGCCGCCTTTTCAGCACCACCGGGCCTATGACGACGCGGAAACCTGCGGATTGATTCTGGCAGCGCTGATTACAATGCTCCGGGAGCGGGGCATCCAGCGGGCCGCCGCCGTCAACGCCGCTCTGGCGGGGAAAAAGCGGGGCGGGCGGGGCCGACGCATGCCGTACCACCTGATTTTGCTGGCGAAAAACCAGCTGGGTCTTCGCAATCTCTACAAACTGGTGTCCAAAGCCCATTTGGAGCACTTCAACCGTTTTCCCATCATGCCAAAATCCTTGGTGGATGAGAACAGAGAAGGGCTGATCATCGGCTCAGCCTGCGAGGCGGGGGAGCTGTTTCGGGCAGTGGTGGCGGGAAGGGAGGACCGGGAGCTGGAACGCATCGCCTCGTGGTACGACTATCTGGAGATTCAGCCCTTGTCCAACAACGCATATATGCTTCAGCCGGACAAAGAGGGCAGGCGTCTGGCCCGGGACTTGGAGGACCTGCGGGCGTTCAACCGCCGGGTGGTGGCTTTGGGAGAGCGGCTGGACAAGCCGGTGTGCGCCACCGGAGACGTCCATTTTATGGAGCCCACCGACGAGGTATACCGCCATGTGCTGTTGGCCGCCAAGGAGTTTGAGGACGCGGACAGTCCCAATCCGCTCTACTTCCGCACTACCGGGGAGATGCTGGAGGAGTTTTCCTACCTGGGCAGTGAGAAGGCCCGCAAGGTGGTGGTGGACAATCCCCGGCTGATCGCCGGCTGGTGCGACAACGTGCGCCCCCTGCCCGACGGGCTGTTCGCCCCCAAGCTGGAGAACTCGGACGGAGAATTGAAAGACCTGGTTTGGGGGAAAGCCCGCCGGCTTTATGGAGAAGAGCCGCCCCAGGTTGTGGTAGACCGCATCAACGCCGAGCTGGTGGACATCATCCGCTGCAAATACGACGTGATTTACATGTCCGCCCAGAAGCTGGTGCAGAATTCCCTGGAGCACGGTTATCTGGTGGGTTCCCGGGGCTCGGTGGGGTCGTCTCTGGTGGCCTTCATGTCGGGGATTACCGAGGTGAACTCCCTGCCGGCCCACTACCGCTGCCCCAGCTGCAAGCACACCGACTTTGACTATGCCAAAGACCCGGCCCATCTCTATGGCTGCGGGGCGGATATGCCGGACATGAAATGTCCGGTCTGTGGAGCCGATTATGAGAAAGACGGCTTTAATATCCCCTTTGAGACATTTCTGGGCTTTGGCGGCGATAAGGTGCCCGACATCGACCTGAATTTCTCCGGTGAGTACCAGTCCAGCGCCCATAAATACACCTTTGAACTGTTCGGCAAGGACCACGTATTCCGGGCGGGCACCATCGGCACAGTGGCGGAAAAGACGGCCATCGGCTACGCAAAAAAATATCTGGAGCTGGCGGGCAGGCCGGACGCCCCCTTCGCCGAGGTGCTCCGGCTGGCCAAGGGCTGCGAGGGGGTCAAGCGCACCACCGGCCAGCATCCCGGCGGCATGGTGGTTATCCCGCAGGACAAGGAGATTTACGACTTCTGTCCAGCCCAGCACCCGGCGGACGACAAGGATTCGGACATCATCACTACCCATTTTGAATACCACTCCATGGAGTCCAACCTGCTCAAGCTGGACATGCTGGGCCACGACGACCCGTCCATGATTCGGATGCTGGAGGACCTCACCGGGGTGAACGCTCAGAAGATCCCTCTGGACGACCCCAAGACCATGAGTCTGTTTACCACCTCGGAGGAACTGGGCTTTACCGGCGACCCCATCCTAGGGCCCACGGGGGCGGTGGCCATCCCGGAGTTCGGCACCTCCTTTGTTCGAGGAATGCTGGAGGATACCCACCCAAACCAGTTCGACATTCTCATCCGGCTATCCGGTTTTTCCCACGGTACCGACGTGTGGCTGGGCAATGCCAAGGACCTGATCACCTCCGGGACGGCCAAAGTCAACGAGGCTATCGGCTGTCGGGACGACATCATGATTTTCCTCATCTCCAAGGGATTCAAAGACACCCGGGCTTTCAAGATTATGGAGGCGGTGCGTAAAGGCCGGGGCCTGCCCGAGGGGGCGGAGGACGAGATGAAGGAGCACGGCGTGCCGGAGTGGTACATTGAGTCCTGTAAAAAAATTGCCTATCTGTTTCCCAAGGCCCATGCGGTGGCCTACGTGATGATGGCGTTCCGTATTGCCTGGTTTAAGGTTCACGAGCCGCTGGCCTTTTACGCCGCCTATTTCTCCATCCGGGCGAAAGCCTTTGACGAAAAGTACATGTGCCGGGGGATGGAAGCGGTCAAGCGCAAAATGGCGGAGATCAACGCGAAAAAGAACGCTAAGGAGAAAAAAGACAGGCCGTCGGCGGTGGAGGAGGACATGCTCACCACGCTGGAGGTATGCTATGAGTTCTACCTCCGGGGATTCAGCTTTGCCCGGATGGACATCTGCCGGTCCCATGCCGTCAATTTTCTGGTGGACAAAGAGAAGGGGGCGCTGATTCCGCCCTTTACGTCGGTGGCCGGGCTGGGGGAGACGGTGGGCTGGGACATCATGGACAAGCGGCAGGGAAAGGACTTCTTGTCCATTGAGGAGTTTTCCCTGGCCTGTACCAAGGTGTCAAGTACCCATCTGGAACAGCTCAAGGACGCGGGGGCCTTTGGGGATCTGCCGGACAGCAGCCAGTTCAGCCTGTTTTAAGGGGGGCGGACAGGCATGGAGGAATTGCTGGCATATTTGTTTCTGCGGTTGGTTGGGATTGTCACAGAGGGAGAATATCAACACAGGCTTGATACGGCCTTTCTCGCCGACGAAGGGAACGAGATACTGTTGGAACTGGAGTTGAACGGCGATATCTGGCACGCGATTGCTGTGATTGAGGGACAGATTGATTGGAATGCTGTTGACCGTGAGATGTTTGGGAAAAAGCTGGCGCTCCTGCTGGAAAACCATTATAATACGTGCCCAGACAAAAAGAAGTTTGGAGAGCAAACGTATTCTCTGTGGGGAGTACTCCCCTGGGCAGTCAGCGGTGAAGATCCGTTCAGGATGTTTTCATATGCGGGCGATCCCCTTTCTTATGGAGATGAGAAGCAGTCTGAGGAGATTTACCGAGAGATCTTTGATTTCTACAAGAAAAAAGACGGGGCTTGACACAACGGCGGGGGGGTGGTAAAATTTATCGCATTAGCGAACTAAAGAATTTGGAGGCAATCCCATGAACATCCACATCAACACCCCCGAGGGCACCCGGGACCGCCTGTTCTCCGAGTGCTTGGAGCGCCGCCAAGTGCAGTCCGCCCTGGTGGAACTGTTCCGCCGCCGGGGTTATACAGAGGTTATCACCCCTGAAGTCGAGTTTTACGATCTGTTCGTCCAGTCCGGCAACCCAATCCCTCAGGAGGCCATGCTGAAAATCATCGACCGTTCCGGGAAGATCATGGTCATGCGGCCTGACTGTACCGCTCCCATCGCACGGGTGGCGGCCACCAAGCTGAAACACCTGGCTTTGCCCCAGCGGCTGTACTACGATCAGACCGTGTTCCGCGACCGCCTGGCCCATGCGGGCGGCAGCCGCGAGATCGCCCAGTGCGGCGTGGAGATGATCGGCGCGGTGGGGGATAAGGCCGACC
>CANOBV010000063.1 GCA_947564255.1 uncultured bacterium
CCCTGGACTACAGAGGTGACAGCAAAATTACAGTAAACCCGGCTAAGATCGCCCAGGCCAACTCTGTCAGAGATACGGCAAAATCCATTGTACAGGCTAATGAAGGCAAGTCCGACTATGAAAAGTTGGCAGCCTACAAGGACGCGATCTGCGCCCGGAACTCTTACAATTATGATGCCCTTAATTTGTCGAAGAAGGATAAGGATCCATATGGGGAGGATCATACTTATGGCAACCCATGGCAGTTGATCTACGTGTTTGACGAGAATCCCAGCACCAATGTGCTGTGCGAGGGCTATGCCAAGGCGTTCAAGTATCTGTGCGACCTGTCTGATTTCGATGGAGACATAGCGTGTTACCTTGCCGAGGGCCATGAGGGCGGCGAGGCGCATATGTGGAACGTGGTCTGGATCGACGGGGCGTTTTACACGGCGGACATCACTTACCTTGACACCGGCGCGCCCGACAGCCTCTTCTTGGCCGGCGCGTCCGGAAGCGGACGGAAATACACGGTTTCCGCCGACCGCAAGCAGTATACCTACATCTACCGTGAGGATCAGGAGGATCTGTTCACCGACGGCTACCTGCCCCTCAGCCCCACCGCCTATTCGCCGGAGCAGAGCGTCAAGCCCGAACCCGAACCCATCCCGACCTTTACCGACACTCCCAGCTGGTGCGCCAAGGAGGCCCAGTGGGCGGTGCGGGAGGGCATCACCAACGGAGCGGGCAGCGACACCCTCTTTGCCCCCGCCACGCAGTGCACCCACGACCAGATCCTGACCTTCCTGTGGCGGGCGGAGGGCAGGCCCGCCGCCGCCCAGGCTCCCGTCTCCGCCGCCCCCTATTACCAGGACGCCGTCAACTGGGCCTATGAGAAGGGCTTCATTGACAATTCCTTCCAACCCTCCGCCCCCTGCACCCGCGCCCAGGCGGTGTCCTACATCTGGCAGGCCCGGAACAAGCCCCAGGCCGGCAAAACCGCCAGCTTCATCGACGTCGCCGCCGACGCCCCCTACGCTGCGGCGGTGAACTGGGCGGTGGAGAAGGAGGTCACCAACGGCTACGGCAGCGATGATACCTTCGCCCCTGACCGTCCCTGCGGCCGGGGGGAGATCGTCGTCTTTCTCTACCGGGCCTATAACTGAACAGTATAAGAACCTGTACTCACAGCCGAAACCGCCTGATTGGCAAGGGATTTTCCCGTCAGGCGAGGCGGAATTTCGCAGGAATAATTGTGTTTATTTCAAGAAATCACAACGAGGCATGGCGGGAAAAGACCTGCCCAGACGGTGGATTGAGGTTGTGAATACAGATTCTAAGAAAGGCCCTCGCTCCGGCGGGGCCTTTTTATTATCCCCGAAAGTTTTCGGCGAAAAATTTTCTTCCCCCTCTTGACAAACGGTCCCAGCCCGTCTATACTGTGTATATCGTATATATACAAAATATCAGGGGCCGCCGGCCAGTGGTTCCCAAAACCCAACGAGGGGGCCTCCCTCTCCTCTGCCGGAGGCGGGGGAGAAAAACAACCCAAATGAGGTGTACCATGGACATCATCATCAGCAATTCCTCCGGCGTGCCGATCTATGAGCAGATCGTCCGCCAGCTGAAAGGGCTCATCCTTTCAGGCCAGCTCCCCGAGGGCGAGGCCCTGCCCTCCATGCGCCTGCTGGCAAAGGACCTGCGCATCTCCGTCATCACCACCAAACGGGCCTACGAGGAACTGGAGCGGGAGGGCTTTCTCACCACCGTCCCCGGCAAGGGCTGTTTCGTGGCCCCCCAGAACCGGGAGACCCGGCGGGAGGCAGTGCTGTGCCAGATCGAGGAGCACCTGTCCCAGGCGGTGGACGCCGCCCGGGCGGGGGCCGTAGGGCTGGAGGAGCTCACCGAAATGCTGAACACGCTGTATAATGAGGAGTAGTTATGACAAATTGTATTGAAATCAAGGGGCTTGTCAAAGAATACAAGACCTTCACCCTGGGTCCCATCGACCTCACCGTCCCCGGCGGCTCCATCCTGGGCCTCATCGGGGAGAACGGGGCGGGCAAAACCACCCTCATCAAGTCCATGCTGGGCATCACCCGGCCCAGCGGCGGCAGGGTTACGCTGTTAGGGACCGACCCCGACCACGCCAAGGAGGACATCGGCGTAGTGATGGACGACTGCTTTTTCTCCGAGTATTTGCGGGTGAAGGACGTGAACAGCGTCCTCAGCCGGGTGTACCGGGACTGGGACAGGGCCCTCTTCCAGAGCTATCTGGACAAGTTCAGCGTGGCCGGGGGCAAGGGCATCAAAGAGCTGTCCCGGGGTATGCGGATGAAGCTGTCCCTGGCGGCGGCGCTGGCCCACCGGCCCAAGCTTCTGCTGCTGGACGAGGCCACGGCGGGACTGGACCCGGTGGTCCGGGACGAAATCCTGGACGAGTTCCTGAGCTTTATCTCCGACGACGGCCACGCCATCCTCATCTCCAGCCACATCACGTCGGATCTGGAGAAGGTGGCGGACTACATCGCCTACCTCCACCAGGGCAAGCTGCTCATGTGCGACGAGAAGGACCGGCTGCTGGAGAGCTACGGGCGGCTGGTGTGTACCAAAGCCGACCTGGAGCAGATTGACAAGGGCTATGTGGTGGCCGTTCGGAAAAGCCAGTACTCCACCGAGGCCCTTATCCGGCACAAGGGGGACTTTAAGCGGCTCTACCCCCGGCTGACGGTGGAGCCGGTGACCCTGGACGAGCTGATGGTATTTGTGGTAAAGGGGGAGCAAGCATGACCGGCCTGATTTTGAAGGACTTTCTCATTCTGCGCAAATCCCTGCGCTCTTATCTGGTGATGCTGCTGATCTATGCGGGTATCGCGTTCACCGGCGTGTGGTCGGCGGACATCGTGGGGGTGCTGATGATCGTGATGGTGGCCCTGCTGCCCATGAACGTGTTCGCCTACGACAAACAGTGCCAATGGGACACCTACAACCTGGCGCTGCCCGTGGGCCGCACCAAAACCGTGGCGGCGCGGTATTTGTGCGTGCTGCTGATCTGTCTGGCCAGCGCGGCCCTCACCGCCGTGTGCGGCGTGGCGCTGTGGGCCGCAGGGCGGATGGAGGAGCCCGCAGAGTTCCTGATCACTTGCTCCATCATGGGGCTGATGTCGGTGCTGGTCAACGCCATCATGCTGCCCTTCCTGTACAAATTCGGCCCGGAACGGGCCAGAATGATGTTTTACGGCATCATGGGCGGAGTTGTTTTGCTCGTCGCTGCGTTCCTGTTTCCTCTGGGCGGGCTGGAATGGCTCAAGTCCCTGGATATCGCCGAACCCACCCTGGGGCAGATTGCCGTCCTGCCCGCCGTCGCGGCGGCGGCGGGCGTGGCCCTGCTGGCCCTGTCCTTCCTGCTGTCCCGGTATTTCTACGGGGCAAAGGACGTATAGCCCCGTTTCCCCTTGCATTTTCCTCCGTTACCATATATAATGGGATGGCTTCCCTTTGGGGAGGCCATTCCATTATACATAAAGACAATGCAGGAGGTATCCCATTTGAAGCGTATCACCAGTCTGTTTTTGGCCCTGGCCTGCGCCGCGCTGCTGCTGTGCTCCGGCGTTCATACGGCGTGGGCGGCAGGTCCCATGGCCGGCAACGGCAAACCCTATTACATCATGGTCAACCGGGCCCAGAGCACCGTCACCGTCTACGAACTGGACGACGAGGGCTATTACACCGTCCCGGTGAAGGCCATGATCTGCTCCACCGGCCGGAAGGGCCACGCCACCCCCACCGGAACCTTTACCATCGGCGGGCGGTGGACCTGGCTGCGTATGGTCGACAGTTCCTATGGCCAATACGCCACCCAGATCCGGGGGAACATCCTGTTCCACTCCGTGTGCTACACCAAGCGGGACCCCTCCGCCCTGATGACGGAGGAATATAATGGGCTGGGCGCTCCGGCCTCCCTGGGCTGCGTCCGGCTCCAGACCGCGGATGCCAAGTGGATCTACGACAATTGTGCCAGGGGCACCAAGGTCACCATCTATGACGACGCCGATTCCCCCGGCCCCCTGGGCAAGCCGGACAAGCTGGTGTCCAATATCTCCCCGGAACAGGATAACGGCTGGGACCCCACCGACCCCAGACCGGAAAATCCCTGGCACGAGACTGTGCCCTATGGCGATGTTCTCCCCGGCGCGTGGTATTATAAAGACGTTCAGTACGTACTGGCCGCCGGGATCATGACCGGCGCCGACGCTGCGGCCTTCTCCCCCGACGCGACTGTGACCTGCCGGGAAATGACGCAGGTCCTCTACCGCATGTCCGGCGGCGGGGACGACGACGCTTTCAGTTGGGCTGTCGACCACCGCCTTTTGGACGGTATGACCGGAAAAGACTTTGACGCCGACGGCCCCATCTCCCGGCAGGGGCTGGTCACCCTGCTCTACCGCTACGAAACGGTTTACTGTGGACGGGAGGCAGAGGGGCTGGCCTCCTTGTCCCAGTTCAAGGACGCCCCGTCGGTGCGCGCTTATGCCAAAACCGCTATGCAGTGGGCCGTGGGCAACAACCTCATCCAGGGCGGTTCCAGCGGCACCATTCACCCCACCGGGCAGGCCAGCCGCGCCCAGCTGGCGGCGATTCTGCACCGGTACGGCGAACTGGACAAATAAGAACCATGCGGCAGAACACCCCCGCCAACGGCGGAGGTGTTCTGTTTGGATTATCCACCCGTGTTTTCTTTCCGGCTCTTCCATCTCTTCCAGCCCAGCCAACCGGTGTATGCAACCAGAACCAGGAACCAAAGCCCCCGGCCGATACCGACGATTGCCGCAAACAAACAGGTCGCATAGTGCAATTCCGGCCTGGTGAAATAGAGATACAGGTTATATGTTCCACCACCCAATCCCCAAGGCGAAACGCTTGTATAAGGGTTGAGGATCAGACAGCTTACCGCCAACACCACCCACCCAGTAATCAGAAACGGGTGCTTCCGCGCCAGCAAAAAGGGCAGTCCCAGCACCACCATGCCGGCTCCGGCCATCGCCATATACGTGCCGGAATTTCCGGATATGGCTGCGCCCAAAATCACGCTGAGAAGCCCTGTCACCAAAAGCACCACACCCAGTATCTGAGTCTTTGCCAGCCGCTGCTTCACATATATGACCCGCTCCGTCACCTCCGGTTTTGGCGCCTCCGGTTTGAGGGCCTCCCCGTCCCGCACCAGCTGGTCCACGCTGACCCCGAACAGGTCGGCCAATTTGATGAGCTTATCCAGCTCGGGTACCGACTGGCCTGTCTCCCATTTGCTCACCGACTGGCGGGATACCTCCAGCTTTTCCGCCAGGTCTCCTTGGGACAGCTTCCGCTCCCCCCGCAGGGCCGCAATCTTTTCCGCCAGGCTCATTGGTTCAGCCTCCTTTCTGGTCCCATTTTAGCGGTTTGCTTGAGAAATGGCAACCAACGGCTCTTGGAAATTTTAGCAACCGGCGGTTGCCCCGCCCCGAAAAGCGGCCCCAATGGCCCCCGCACAGCAAAACGGGCGCAGCCAATCAGCGCCCGTTTCAAAACAGAGGAAGGTATTCAGTTCTGAGCGCCGTCCCGGTCCGCCCTGCCGAGGAATCCCGCCTCCGCCCCAGCCCGGCCCGCCATAATCTTATTCAGTACCACCAGAACCGCCACGACCAAGTCCATGCGCTCCTCGTCCAGCACCTCCACCTCACAGGCTTTATGGAACGGAGCCCTTTTCATGCGGGTGCGCGCCAGCACCTGCCCCCGGTCGTCTGTCAATTGATAACTGCGCTGGGCAAGACCGCCCGCAAACCGCCAGCCCAGGTCCCCGATATCCAGCGCGTTTTTTGTCCAGCGCAGTCGTTTCGCCCGCAGTTCAACGGCCGTTCCGCTGTTCATCACAATCAAATGCGTATCGTAGAGGGACAGGGCATTCCTGGTAATTGTGGCAACCGCCCCTCCGTCCGCGTCAAGCAAACAGGAGGTATCGTGAAACGAAAACGCCCTGCTTTGGAGGTAGTACATCACGTTCCCATCATCATCGGTGATTTCAATTTTGCTGCGGGTATCGGCCTGCCTTGCTTTCAATTTCATATTGTCGCCCTCCCTTTTCATAAATAAACATTTATTTTTTGGGGGCTGAAAAACACGCCGCCTTCAGGCGGGTCTTCAAAATAAATGTTTATTTTTTACAGCGGCGCAAACGAACCGCCTTGCGGCGGCGCGTCTTACGTACTTTGTTTGGGTTCCCCGGGCTTCAGATAGCCACTCAAGCCCACGGTCAAAAATTGGAATACGGTGTCCTCCGTCTCCTGGTCATTGGGAAGTAGCCCCTCCACCACATATTTGGCGTACATCACGGTGCTGGTGAGCACATGGAGCCACAGCACATCCTGATTGACCCGCCGAAGGCTCGGAAAAACCCTCATAAACGCGCGGACCATGTTTCCAAAGGTGCCAAAATAGCTCGCGTCCCGCACTTTGTCATACTTGGGAAACACGGCGCTGTCCCGAAACCGGTGATAGAAAACCGTTTCGTCCGGACGAGACGCCCAGAAACGGAAATAGGGGAGCCAAAGGCTTTTTACCGCCCCCATGGGGTCTGCGGGTATGGCCTTTGGATTGAAGTCCAAATGCTCAAAAATCTCAGCCGCCTGCTGGTCCACATAGGTGAAACAGGCTATCAGCAGTTCATCCTTGCTTTTGAAATAGCGGTACATGGCCCCGGGGGAAATTCCGGCCAGTTCACTGATGTTCTGAACGCGGGCGCCTTCCAGGCCATACTGCCTGACCGCCTTCATGGTCGCCGAGAGGATCCTTGTTTTGGTGTCATCCAAGTCATGGCCACTCCTCTCAAAAGTGAATACAAAATTTCAGTGCGCCTATTATACACCATCGCACCCACAATGGCAATATCTTTTTCCCATGCGCAAAAAATACAAGGTGAATCCCGCCGCCGGCCGTCTCCGCGTCCATTTCAGCGTTCTCCTAATTTTGGACTGTCGTCCGGCCGTCCGATCTGCTATAATATCTCCTGCACCACACCGCAAAGGAGCGATCCACATGCCGGATTTCAAATCCCTCTTCGGCACCCCACAAAAGGCCCGCCTCACCATTCTCTGCCTTCTGGTGGCCCTGGCCACCCTGGCCGCCATCGTTGTATACATTGTCTACTCCCACCGGGACGTTCCGGACACAGCCCCTCAGCCCACCGGAACCGCGTCCGTCCCCCAGGAATCGGAACGCCCCATGGGCCTCACCCCTTCCAAAACCTTGGAGGAGGCCCGGCTCCTCGCCCTCACCGATGCCGGCGTGGCCGCCTCCCAGGCCCAGTTCTCCCAAGCGGAGCTGGGGGAGGACCACGGTATCTGGGTATACCGGTTCAGATTTCAGACCCGGAACGCCAGCTACACATACCAGATCAATGCCAACACCGGAGCGGTCCACAGCAAGGAGGTCGGGACCTTCGTGACCTACGCCCCCGAAAGCGCCCCTCCCGAATCCAGCCCTGAACCTGTGGATACCGCCCCGGCGGAAACGGCCCCCCGGCCGGACGAATCCGCCGCCCCGCCTCCGGAAAACACCCCCCCGGCCAGCGCCGCCCCCGAACCGTCCTCCAGCCAGGCGCCGGAGACCATGTATATCGGAATGCAGCGGGCCAAAGCCATCGCCCTGAGCCACGCGGGGTTATCCTCCTCCCGGGTGATGTTCACCCGGCTGGGGATGTCCCGGGAGGAAGGCCAAATGGTCTACCGCGTGGAATTCCGGCAAAACGGTACGGCGTACCAGTACCGCATCGACGCCGCCACCGGGCGGGTCCTGCATCACGAGCAGAAAGACCGCTAGAACAGACAGGCCGCTGAAACCCCGCCGCTTCACGCGGCGGGGTTTCCGTCTTCCATCCGTCCCAACGGCCGGTACAGGGTAAAGTACATGGTGACAAAGCAGGCCAGCCCGCCGATGAGCTGGGACGCCGCCTCCGCCACAAACACCCCGGACGCGCCCATCCAGACAGGCAGGATGAGGGTGAGCGGCGCGTTGATTATGGCCTTACGCAGCAGGGAGAAAAACACCGACTGCCTGGCCCGGCCCAGGCCCACAAAGGCGCCCTGCCCCGCCATCTGCAGGGACATGAACAGGAACATGGCAAAGTAGACGCGCATGGCGGGCACACCCGCCTCCAAAATGTCCGGACCGCTTTTGAATATGTGAATGAGGGGCTGAGGGAAGAGCATGGCCGCCGCCCAGAACAGGGCGGAATAGGCCAGCGTCACCCCCACGGTAAACCGTATGGCCTGACGTACCCGCTGGTACCGCCTCGCGCCGTAGTTATACCCCTCCACCGGCTGGGCGCCGTTGGTCAGCCCCTGAACCGGCATGATGAACACCTCACGAATGGAGTTGATGATCGTCATCACCCCCACGTACAAATCGCCGCCGTAATGCTGAAGGGTGGCGTTGCAGACCACCTGCACCAGACTGTTGGTCATGTTCACAAAGAAACCGGACAGGCCCAGGGAGATTATTTTTCCCGTGCGCGCCTTATCCAGCCGCAGGTTTTCCCTGCGCAGGCGCAGAATGGCCTTTCTCCCCGTGAGGAACGCCAGCACCCACGCCGCCGACAGCCCCTGGGAGAACACCGTGGCCAGCGCCGCGCCCCGCACTCCCATGTGGAATACAAAGATGAGCACCGGGTCCAGGGCGATATTCACCCCCGCCCCCAGCAGCACCGTCATCATACCCACCTTTCCAAAACCCTGGGCGTTGATAAACGGGTTCATCCCCAGGCTGACCATCACGAACAGCGTGCCCCACAGGTAGATGGTCATATACCCGTCGGCATAGGGGAAGGTATCCGGGCTGGCCCCAAAAAGGTAGAGGATCGGCTCCTTCATCACCAGAAAAAAAGCGGTACACACCGCCCCCAGAAGCAGGAGCAGAACAAACGCGTTTCCCATCACCCGTTCCGCCTCTTTATCGTCTCCCTTGCCCCGGCTGATGGAGCACAAGGGCGCGCCTCCTGTACCGCACAGGTTGGCAAAGCCCATGAGAATGGACACGATGGGCATGGTCACCCCCAGGCCGGTGAGCGCCAGACTGTCGCTGTCCGGCAGGTGGCCCAGGTAGACCCGGTCCACCACGCTGTACAGCACGTTGACCAGCTGGGCCGCCGTCATGGGGATGGCCAGATTCATGATATTGCGGGGAATGCTCCCCTGAGAGAAATCGTTCTGACGGTCCGCCACGGCCCAGCCCCCCTTCGCACAGTGTTTCGACCGCCGTCGGGTCAATCGCCCGACGGTTGAAAACGCGCAGTCTGCATTTTTCGATTTTATTTACTATATCATACCCCGCCAAAAAAGAAAAGTGCCGCGCAGAAGGCCCGAATAGCGGTTTTTGCCCTTTGGAAGCCTTTTCCAAGGCATGTTTTTGTAGGATATCACAATAATGCGGGGCTCTGATTTGTAAAAAACGCATAGTACCAAATGCAGTTCAGACGGAAAACCGTGCAGTTTGCGCAAATCGGACCCACAGGCGAAAAAAATATGCTACACTCCAGGCACAGGGCGGGAGGCAGTCCCGCCAAAAAGTGAATGAGGAGGAATTGTTCATGAAACGTGGCGTCTTACGGAGCCTGATCGCGTTGAGCGTCACCCTTGTCCTGTGCGTCGGCACAGCCAACGCGGCCGCTTTCCAGGATGTGCCGGAGGACAGCGCCTACGCCGAGGCGGTGGCCCAGCTGAGTCAGCGGGGCGTCGTGAAAGGCGTCGGCGCCGAATCCTTCGGGCCGGAGCGTGCCGTAACCACCGCCGAGCTGGCCACCTTCCTGGCCCGCGCCGCCGGCGCCGACACCGCCGCCGCTGCGGAGGGTCTGGTGGACGACGGCTGGTCCGCCGGGAGCATGGCCTGGGCCAAGACCGCCGGACTGGTCGGCGAGAAGGGCCAGTACGACATCCTCACCGCAAAAGAGATCAATGAAATCCTGAGCCGTTTCTGCGCCATGCTCGGCGTGAAAGCCCCGGAGGTCTCCGGCGCCACCCGGGCGGACCTGGTGGTCGCCCTCAACGCTGTCGTCTCCAGCAGCTTCCAGCGGCTGAGCGGCGTGAAGTACACCACCGTCACCACCGCCGAGGACTGGGGCCCCGCCATCGGCAAAGTGATTCTG
Source organism: uncultured bacterium (assembly GCA_947564255.1). Taxonomy (GTDB): domain Bacteria; phylum Bacillota; class Clostridia; order Oscillospirales; family Oscillospiraceae; genus Enterenecus. Next base: position 10,154 of record CANOBV010000063.1, read on the forward strand.
GACCTGGGCGTGGAGCTGGACCCCGCCAGCGTCACCGCGGAGAAGTTCAGCGCCGTCTCCGTGCGCACCGTGCCCGGTTTTGACTTCGCCGCCATGAAGCCCACCGCCCCCGCCCCCCAGCCCGCCCAGCGCACCGTCACCGCCGCCTATGTGTGCGACGAGGACGGGAACAAAGCCGAGGCCGGCACCCGGGTGGCCCTGGAGATGAAAATCGGCCCCGAGGAGACCGCCGGGTCCCCCTTTAACTACGACTTTATCAGCGGTCTGAACAGCTTTGTGGACACCAGCTACGCGGTGTCCCTCACCGCCCCGCTGTCCACCAAGGACGGCGTGCCCCTGTCCATGGAGCCCACCGACGCCAAGGGCGCCGCCGGAAACGTCACCCTGCTGGCCGACGATTTCACCCAGGGCACCCACACCTGGACCGGCGGCGGCAAGGAGATCACCTTGGGCTACGCCTCCTGGCTCCCCCATGAGGACGCTGAAAAGGGTTCCACCCCGCTGATCATCTGGCTCCACGGCGCGGGCGAGGGCGGCACCGACCCCACCATTTCCATCATCGGCAACAAGGTGGTCAATCTGGCCACAAATGACATTCAAAAGCATTTCGGCGACACCGGCGCCGCCATCCTGGCTCCCCAGACTCCCACCATGTGGATGGACCTGGACGGCACCGCCACCTACCGCAATACGGAGAACACCGACACCGGCCGCTCCTATTACACCGACGCGCTGAAGTCTCTTATCGACGCGTATCTGGCCGACCATCCCGAAATCGACACCGACCGCATCTATGTGGGCGGCTGCTCCAACGGCGGCTACATGACCGTGAACATGATCGTGGAGTTCCCCGAGTTCTTCGCCGCCGCCTACCCCGTGTGCGAGGCCTATGACGCCGCCTGGCTCACCGACGAGATGGTGGAGTCCATCAAGGACCTGCCCGTCTGGCTCACCGCCGCCAAAAACGACGGCACCGTCGTTATTTTCGAGGGTGAGAGCGACCCCGCCAACTATATGGTCTACAACCTGAAGCTGGACGAGGACGGCAGCCCCATCCCCAAGGCCAACTTCTCCAACGACCTCTATGACCGGCTGGTGAAGGCCGGGGCGAAGGATGTCCACTACTCCCTGTTTGACGACGTCCACGACACCACCGGCCTCTACAAGGGCGCCGACGGCAAGCCCTATCAGTACATGGGCCACTGGTCCTGGATCTACACCCTGAACGACCAGTGCGTAGAGACCATTGACGGCCAGGAAACCACCCTTTTCCAGTGGCTGGCCCAGCAGAGCAGATAATCCCTTGCAGAACCCCCTTGCGATAGCTTGCCCCTTCTCCGCGCCCAAACGGATGCGGAGAAGGGCTGGTTATAGACTGCGTGCCGAAAGGGTACGCAAAAAGTGAATGAGGAGGAAAAGAAATGTTAGCAATCAACTGGGATGACGTCGCAAAAGTAGTGAGCACAATGATCCCCCATCTTGTGGTCATCGCTGTGGCGCTCATCGCCGCCATCGCGGTCACCGTGGCCGCCGTCAAGGTCCCCAAGGGCCTGAAGGCGCTGGTCCGGGGCAACGCGTGGATTGCCGCCCTGCTGGTGATTCTGATCGTGGTCAACCTGATCTGCACCGGCCCCATGGCCACCCTGCTGACCTCTGTGGCGGGCAAACCCGTGTCCAAGATCGACGACGCCACCACGGCGGAGGCCACCGAACTGGTCACCGAGATCTGCCGGGAGGGCATCACCCTGCTGAAGGACGAGGACAGCATCCTGCCCCTCCAGAACAAGAAGATCAACGTGTTCGGCTGGTCCGCCACCAACCCCTGCTACGGCGGCACCGGCTCCGGCGCGCTGAACACCGCCTATCCCACCGTCACTTTCCTGGAGAGCCTGAAGGCGGCGGGCATTGAGTACAACGAAGACCTCATCAGCTTCTACAACGATTACACCGCCAAGTTCCAGCAGATGGACGCCTACAAGGACAACGGACAGGGCCAGCCCGTGATGCTGCCTGCCGTGAGCATGTGGGACCAGAACTGGACCCTGCCCCAGCCCGGCGCGGACCAGTACTCCAGCGAGCTGCTGGACGGGGCCAAGTCCTTCTCCGACACCGCCGTCATCTTCATCGCCCGGGTGGGCGGCGAGGGCGCCGACCTGCCCAACGACATGACCGCCCTGGTCAACGGCACCTACAAGGCCGACTCCTCCATGCGCTATGACGACACCGTCAACGAGGGTAATGACTGGGACGAGGGCGACACCTACCTGAACCTCTCCAACCCCGAGGAGGAGATGGTCAAGCTGGTGTGCGAGAACTTCGACAACGTCATCGTTATCTACAACAGCGCCAACGCCTTCGAGCTGGGCTTCATCGACGAGTACGACTCCATCAAGGGCGCGCTGTGGTGCCCGGGCACCGGCCAGGCCGGCTTCACCGCCCTGGGCGAGATTCTGGCCGGCGACGTGAACCCCTCCGGCCACATGGTGGACACCTATGTGTACGACCTCACCGCCATCCCCAGCTTCAACAACATCGGCTACATGCTCTACGACAACATGGACGAGCACGCCTACAAGAGCACCAACTTCATGACCGGCCAGGAGACCTCCACCCTGCCCGCCTTCGTCAACTACGTGGAGGGCATCTACGTGGGCTACAAGTTCTACGAGACCGCCGCCGCCGAGGGCCTCATCGACTACGACAAGGTGGTCCAGTACCCCTTCGGCTACGGCCTGAGCTACACCACCTTTAAGCAGGAGATCACCGACTTCTCTGACGACGGCGCCAACATCACCATGAAGGTGAAGGTCACCAACACCGGCTCTGTGGCCGGCAAGGAAGTGGTGCAGGTCTACTACAACCCGCCCTACACCAACGGCGGCATTGAGAAGGCCACCGCCAACCTGGTGGAGTTCGCCAAGACCGCCAA
>CANOBV010000064.1 GCA_947564255.1 uncultured bacterium
ATGCTGGAGCAGCACCAGCTTGAACAGCACCACCGGGTTGATGCTCCGCCGCCCCCCGTCCTCACTGTACAGCGGTTCCACAATCTCATACACCTTCTCAAAATCCACCGCTGTATCTACTTTCCGCAGCAGATGCTCCTGCGGCACCAGGCTTTCCGTATCCACCATTTCTATCACGCCGCGCTCGTTTTTTCCTCGCTCCAACATCTCTCCTCACTCTTTGCTTCCTATTTTATCATCTTTATGCGAAAAAGTCTGCCCTTCGGCAGACTTTTTCGACAGGCTGGGGGGCCGGACCAAATGGTCCGGCCCCCGCTGCGTTTTATGCGCCGTTTAGGCAGGAATAACAGGCTGATTTTCCATTTTGCTTTACAATTCAACCAAATTTATTGGATAATTCTATCGTTTACACCCCGGAGTAGGCGGCGAAGCCTGCGTCGATGGGCAGGACGACCCCGGTGATGGCGGAGGCGGCCTTGTCGTCGCATAGGAAAAACACGCCGCCCAGCAGCTCCTCGCTCTCCACGTAGCGGCCCATGGGGGTGCCGTTCAGAATCTTGGCGGAGCGGGCGGTAGGGGTGCCGTCGTCATTAAAGAGCAGCTTCCGGTTCTGGTTGGACACCAGGAAGCCGGGAGCGATGGCGTTGCAGCGGATGCCGGACCCAGCAAAATGGGTGGCCAGCCACTGGGTAAAGTTGGACACTGCGGCCTTGGCCCCGGAGTAGGCGGGGATCTTGGTCAGCGGGATATAGGCGTTCATGGAACTGACATTGAGGATCACGCCGCTCTTGCGCTCCACCATGTCCTTGGCGAAGGCCTGGGTAGGCAGCAAGGTGCCCTGGAAGTTCAGTTTGAACACGAAGTCCACGCCCCCCGCGTCCAAGTCGAAAAAGCCCTTTTGGCCCTCCTGGTGCTCGTGCTGGTACTCGTTGTCGGTGGTGGCCCGGGGGTTGTTGCCCCCTGCGCCGTTCACCAGGATATCGCAGGGACCCAGGTCCTTCAGCACCTGCTGGTGGACGGCCTCCAGCGCCTCCGGTTCCAGCACGTTGGCCTTGTAGCCTTCGCACACAAAGCTTTCCGCTTTGCATTCATCGGCCAGCTTCTTCACAGCGTCCTCGTTCAGGTCCAAGGCCGCCACCTTGGCCCCCGCCTGGGCAAAGGCCTTGGCCATGGTGCCGCACAGCACGCCGCCCGCGCCGGTGACCACGACGACTTTGCCGGAAAAGTCCACATTCAAGGGTAAATCCATGATAATTTCCTCCTCGTTTCATTGTCACGCTCGCGTTGGGCGCATGGCCGGGCCGCTTTCGCTCACGCTTTGTCGAACTTATCCAAAGAATCCCATACGCCCAGCATATACATGATACCCAGGGCCCGGTCATATAATCCGTAGCCCGGCCGCACGGTACCGGGACCCTCGGTCCACAGGTGGCGGCCGTGATCGGGGCGGATGTAGCCGTCGAAGCCGCAGTCGTGGTAGGCTTTCAGGATGTCCAGGATGCCGGTGTCGCCGTCGCAGTCCCGGTGGGACGCCTCGGAGAAGTCCCCGTTGGGGAAGTGCTTCACGTTGCGGATGTGGGCGAAAGCGATGCGGTCGCAGTGCTTTCGCACGATGTCCGCCACGTTGTTGTCCGGGTCGGCGTTCAGGCTGCCGGAGCAGAGCGTCAGGCAGTTGTAGGGATCGTCCACCATCTTGAGGAACTTGTCGATGGCCGCACCGCTGGTGAGCAGCCGGGGCAGGCCGAAGATATCCCAGGGGGGATCGTCCATGTGCACCGCCATTTTGATGTCGCACTCATGGCAGGTGGGCATGATGGCCTCCAGGAAGTATTTGAAATTGTCCCACAGCTTCTCCTTGGTGACGGGGCGGTACTTCTCGAACAGCTCGTCCAGCTTGGCCATCCGTTCCGGCTCCCAGCCGGGGAAGGTCATATGGTACTTCTCCGTGAAGGACATGACGTAGTCCGCCATCTCTTTGGGGTCCTGCTTTATTTTGGCCGCCTCGTAGTACAGGGCGGTGGAGCCGTCCCCCACGGGGTGGAACAAATCCGTCCGGGTCCAGTCGAACACCGGCATGAAGTTGTAGCAGATCACTTTCACGCCGAAGGGAGCCAGATTCTTGATGGTCTGCTTGTAGTTTTCGATATACTGGTCCCGGGTGGGCAGGCCGATCTTGATGTCGTCGTGGACGTTGACGCTCTCCACCACATCCATGTTGAAGCCATACTCGTCCAGCTGCTTTTTCACCGCGGCAATCTCCTCCGGCTGCCACACCTCGCCGGGCATTTTGTCATGGAGCGCCCACACGATGCCCTCCACGCCGGGAATCTGCTTGATATCGGACAGTTTGATCTGGTCGTTCCCTTCGCCGTACCAGCGCCATGTCATTTTCATACGCCGTTCCCTCCTTGTTTTGTGACTTTAGAGCGATATCCAGTTTAGAAGTTTCGCTTTCACTTCCTCTTCAAAGAAAAAGGAAGAGTCCTCGCAAAGTTACGCTGTTTTCACCGTATCGTCGGTAATCTCCTTCATGGCCCGCTCCAGGGTCATGCCGTTGGCCACGGCCTCCTTCCGGGCGGCGTTCACCGCCTGGATGGTCTTCATCTTCTCGCCCGTCAGCGTGTAGCCCTTCATGGCGATGAGGGTGGCCGCCCAGGCCAGCATGGGGATGACGCAGAACATGACGATCACCGCCACCTTGATGCCGCCGGAATAGGGGGTGCTGTCGGTGGGCAGGTCGCTGAGACCCGCGAAGATCAGGAAAATGAAGGCCACCAGGGTCTGGGCCAGGGAGGACACCAGCTTATCCACCAGAGAGAACAGTGTGCCCATGATGCCGGGGATATATTTGCCGGAGCGGTAGGTTTCATAGTCGGAGCAGTCGGCCACCATGGGGATGGGCATGTCGGCGGTGGCGTAGTAGGCCCCGTAGCCGATGCCGAAGCACACGATGAACAAGATGGTGTACAAGTTGATGGCCCCGCCGCCCTGGAAGGGGAAGGACAGCATCCGGGCGGGGTCGCCGTTCTGACTGAACAGCAGCAGGGCCAGCACGCCCACGTAGCAGATGAGGGCCACGGAGACATAGCGGATCAGGGAGGCCCGCTGGCCCAGCTTCTGGGAGGTGCGCATACTCAGCAGGAAGAAGGGCACCGCGCACACGTAGCCCAGCACCATCATGGGCAGATACAGGGAGTTGTAATTGCCCATCAAAATGCCGTAGAGGGCCAACAGGACGGTGGTATTGGTGGCGATGGCCAAGGCCAGCTTGCACCCGGCGCCAGCCACCATCAGCCGCTGCATGGGCTTGTTGTCCCGGATGATCTCGATATACTCGGACATCTTCACCTTCTCCTGCTTGTCCCCGCCGATGCCGTAGTATTTCGGGTTGTCCTTCTCGGCGATGCCGATGATGGCCAGGATGGTGAGGAACACAGAGATGGCGATGCCGATGGGGGTGATGATACGGAACACCGTGGGGTCGGAGTAGCCGGAGACAATGACGTTGCCCGCGTCGTCCTTCACGTCGTACATTCCCTTGACCAGCGGGATCATGAACTGCATCACGCCCATGCCCAGCAGAGAGCCCACCGTGTTGAAGATGGTGAACATGGGCCGCTGGTTGGGGTCGTTGGTGAGCACCGTCTGGCCGGCGCGGGTGCAGGAGGTCTGGAAGGTGTAGCCGATGACCCACACGAAGTAGACCACCACAAAGGCCACGTAGCGCAGCCACATCATGGACTCGGGGATCAGCGGGGTCAGGATATACAGGCAGACCACGCTCACCGCCATCACGGCGCTGCCCAGAATCATGAAGGGCCGGAATTTGCCGATGCGTGTGCTGGTGCGGTCCATCATAGCTCCGATGACGGGGTCGGTGACGGCGTCGGCCACCCGCATCACCGTCACCATGATGGAGGCGAACATGCCCAGCTTCAGGATGCTGGACCCGAACTGGGCCACATAGGACAAAATCAGGACGAAGTACACGTTGGTGGCGCCGTTGTTCAGCGGAAACAGCACCAGTTGATATGGTTTTGCACGGTTCAGGCCGGTATTGGGTTCTTGACTCATGGACTCTCCTCCTCTTTTTTAGACCCAATTCGCGCTGTTAGAACTTTTTCCTTGAAGTTTATAGGCCGGGTTGGGCGTATCCACGTGCCGGATGACACAGGAATCCGTACAGTCCCCGGACACGGCCTTCAGCTCCACTTCGCCGCTGAGAGGGACCTTAAATTCAAACACCTTGTCCCCGGATTTCTCCTCCAGCAGCTTTCCGCCGGCATACAGCGCCACCTTTTTCTGGTTGGAATACACCTTCACCGTGGTGACGGCCTCCGGCCGGTCCGCATAACGCCGCCCGCAGATGTGGACGAAGGGCTCGCCGCTCCACCAGGCCTTGTAGATATAGAAGCTGTCCTTTTTCGTTTTGCGGTCGAAGGTAACGATGCCCTTGTGGTTCATGCCGGGCTCGCCCCCCTGGTCACGGGCGTCGGCGGCGAAATCGAACATGTTCCACAGGTGGGTCGCCCACAGGTAGGGGTGCTTGGCGAAGCATTTCAGCATATACTCGTTGTACACGCACTGGTATTCCTCGGTGTGGTCCCCCCGGCGGGGCTTGGAGGAGTGCAGGTTGGGCATGGCCTCGCAGCCGTACTCGGAGTAGCCCAGGGGGCGCTTGGGGTAGCGCAGGTGGAAGAAGCCCATCCACAAATCGTTGAGGAACAGCCCCGGCACGTACCAGCCCAGGTACAGGTTCCAGCTCACCAGGTCGGTGATGTGGGCGGATTTGTTGAAGGGTCCGCACATGGCGTAGCAGGCCAGGGTGGTCAAACGGGTGGGGTCCAGTTCATGATACAGATCGTTGAGCACACGGTGGTTGTCCAGCATGTCCGCCTTGTCCTTGGTGGAGATGGTGATCTCGTTGGACACGCCCCACACCACGATGGAGGGGTGGTTGTAGTTCTGGATGACCAGTTCCCTGGCCTGGGAGATGGTGTTGTCCCGGCCGTTGGGCATGTGCTCGGAGATATAGGGGATCTCCGCCCATACCACCATGCCGTACTGGTCGCACAGGTCGTAAAAATACTGGTCGTGCTGGTAGTGGGCCAGACGGATGGTGTTGGCACCCACCTCCCGGATCATGGACATATCGGCGTCGTGGTGCTCCTTTGTGATGGCATTGCCGATGCCCTTCCAGTCCTGATGGCGGGAAACGCCGTGGAGGGGATAGCTGCGCCCGTTGAGGAAGAAACCCTTCTCCGGGTCCACCGAGAAGGTGCGCACGCCGAACCGGGCGGACACCTGGTCCACCGCCTTGCCGTCCACCAAAAGGGTGGCCTCGCAGGTGTACAGATAGGGGTCCTTCACCCCGTCCCACAGCCGCACCTTGGAGATGGCCAGTGTGCAGTCCGCCCCCGTTCCCTCGGCCACAGCCTTGCCGTCCCCGTCCAGCAGCCGGACGGCCACCGTGGCGCGCTCCGCCTTGTGGAAGGTCTCCACCCGGACCTGGCCGTTGGAGCCGTTGACAGTGGAGGTCACCTTGAGGCCGGGCCCTCCATAGTAATCCATGTCGAAGTGGTCCTTGTTGACCACGATCAGCAGCACATCCCGGTAGATGCCGCCGTAGAAGGTGAAGTCCGCCTTCTGGGGGTACACCCGGTCGTTCCGGCTGTTGTCCGTGTGGACAGTGAGCTGGTTTTCTTCCTGGAGGAAGTCCGTCACGTCCCAGCGGAAGGTGGAGTAGCCGCCGTCGTGTGTACCTACCTCCGCGCCGTTGAGCTCCACTTTAGCCGAGGCGTTTACCCCCTGGAACTCCAGGTACACCCGCTGGTCCGGGCCAAAGTCCGGCCTGGGGAACGCCTTTTCATAGACGCACGTCCCCCGCCAGTAGTCGTTCCCCCCGTCCTGGCCGTCGATGGCATTCCAGGTATGGGGCACGTTCACCGGGCGCGGCTGTCCGTCCGGGCCGGTGAAGGTCCAGCTTTCGTTCAAATTTACCGTTGTTCTCAATCTCATCCTCCTGCGCCCCCGTTTGCATAGGAAGAATCAAATGATTCTTCCATATTATAATGGTATCCTCATGAAATGTCAACAGAAGTCCTGGGCGATTTTACTGCTATATCCAGCTTTTCCCACAAACAAAATGAAAAATATGAATTTGTATCAATTTTTAGAGAGCTGAACTTTATTCGACATGGATCGACCGTATCTGCATGCCCGCGCGCTGCCCCAATTCAGTGGAGGACGCCCTGTCCGCTCTGGGGAATTCCTCCTGGGGCTGAGTCTTGCGGATATCGAGATAGGCCCGCAGGGTGAGGAGAATATAATTTTTTGCCTGGTATTTCACCTGGATTTGGGATTGGGGGAGCCTGAAATGAAGGGCCTCCGGCTGGGTATTTTGGTGGCTGGTGTTGGCCATGCTGATTAAGGTGTGGAACACAATGTGCCCCACCAGCAGGGCCCAATCCCCCGTCTCCACCCCCACATACCGCAGGAAGAGCAGCCGGGCGGCGGCAAAGCTGGCCTCGATCTTTTCCTCCGGCAGGCCCTGGACGGGGGCGCCGTCCAGCAGCTCCCGGCTGACCAGGGTGATGGCATACCGGTTTTTGGGGTCAAAGCACCACGCCGCGTATTTCGAGATGAGCTCGTACAGGAGGTTCCAGGCTGTTTCCCCATACAGCATTCCCTGACTGTCCATGTAGTCCACTTCCTCCAGGCTGGGCCGCATGAACTGGTAGAGCTCCTCGATGGCCCGGTATCTGACCTCATAATAGACATTTTCCTTCCCCTGAAAGTGAGCCTGGAGGGAGGAAAGACTGGCCTCCGCCTCCCGAACGATCTCCCGGGTGGTGGTTTCCTTGTAGCCCTTTTCTGCAAACAATCTTTCCGCGGCGTTTAGAATGCGCTCGCGGGTGGGTTGATCCTGGCGCTGCATTACAGAGCCCTCCCGTTTGTACAGATTATACATTCCATATGGTACTCCACCCGTCGGCCTTTGTCAATGCAGTTGTGATGATCGACAATGAAGACGGGAAAAAATTGTGTGAACCTGTTGACAATGGACATCGGTCCGGATATAATAGCGGCAGAATCAGTTGATTCGCAAGGTATGTGCCGCGGCTTTCCCCGGCGGGGAAGACCCAATTGAAAGGAGGAACCTGCGCCCCCGAAAACACAAAGTGAAGAAGCCGGTTTCATGGCGGGCTGAGTCCGCCATTTCAAAATAGCCTTGCTATTTTGAACCGCTTTTATGACAAACATGCAAGGACGCCGGAAAGAAAAGCCGCTGGGTACAATTTTTTGAATGAGGAGGAGAAGTGAAAACATGCTTGCAAAAAAGAAAAGCGGCCTGTGGCGGGGCTTGACCGCACTGCTGGTCTTTGTCCTGAGCATTTCCATGGTGCTGGGCAGCGTGCTGGAGGCCAACGCGGGTACCATCGACACCTACCTGGGCACCCTCAGCGAGGAGTTTGTCTCCGAGAACACCGCCGACGACCCGCTGTACGACAAATTCACACCCCCGGCGGAGTATCTGAACGCCGACGGCACGGGTAATTCCAACGCCCTGATCGCGGCGGCTATCGACTTGGGCCGCCGGGAGGCTGCGGAGGGCAGCGTGCTGCTGAAAAATGAGAACAACGCTCTGCCCCTCAGCTCCGGGTCCAACGTGACCCTGCTGGGCATCCGCTCCCATAAGAACCTGCTGGGCTCCAGCTTTGGCGTAAAAGCCCAGGGACCATTTATCAGCCTGGAGCAGGCGCTGAGTCAGAGCAAAACCGACTTTGCCAACACCATGTCCTGGTCCGTGGGTTCCCGTGGGGCCCCTCCGGGAGCCACTGTGGGAACTCCCTGGACCGGCGATGAGTTCGAGTTTGAGGGCGCCGGCTTCAACCTGAACCAGACCATGATCGACGTCTATGAGAACCTGAGCCAGACCGAGAAGTACACCCACTATGAGAACGAACCCGCCGCCGAGGTGTATGACCCGGGCGAGCCCTCCATCAGCGAGCTTGAGGGTGCCGATTCCGGCTTCCGCTCCAGCTTTGCCCAGTACGGAGACGCCGCCATTGTGGTCATTGCCCGCCCCAGTTCCGAGTCCGTGGACTATCTGCCCGGCGGCGTGGCCGACGGTCTGGACTTTGAGCATGGCGAGCCCTTCTCTCTGACCAAGAATGAACGGGATGCCATTGAGCTGGCCAAGGAGTGCTCCGACAAAGTGATCGTCCTCATCTCCAGCTCCGCCTCTGTGGAGATCGGCTCTCTGAAGGACGACCCCGACGTTGACGCCATCATGTGGATCGGCGCCCCCGGCTGCTACGGTATGCTGGGTGTGGCGGACATCCTGTGCGGCCGGGTCAGCCCCTCCGGTGGCCTGTTCGACATTTTCACCGCTTATAACATGTCCGCACCCGCCATGCAGAACATGGGCAAAATGTACTACGCCAACACTGAGGGCACCATCACCCGTTCCGGCGGCGTGCTGTCCTTCACCCCCGGCGCCTACGCCATTGAGGCCGAGGGTATGTACGTGGGCTACCGCTACTATGAGACCCGGTACTACGATTGCGTGGCCGGCACCGGCAAGGCGGACTCCACCGCCGGAACCTATGCCTCCAAGGGCGGCTGGAACTATGCCGACGAGGTGACCTACGGCTTTGGCTACGGCCTGAGCTACACCACCTTCGACTTTGACATCCAGGGCGAGCCCAAATTCGAAATCTCCACCGATCCCGAGACCGGAGCTCCCAGCGCCTATGCTACTTTCAGCGTGAAGGTGACTAACACCGGCAGCGCGGCGGGCAAGACCCCGGTGCAGATCTATGGCCAGGCTCCTTACACGCCCGGCGGTGTGGAGAAGCCCGCCATCCAGCTGCTCAACTTTGAAAAAACCGAGGTGCTGGCTCCCGGCGCGTCCGAGACCGTGGACGTGAAGGTAGACCTCCAGTTTATCGCCAGCTACGACGAGAATTACGACAATGGCGACGGCACCAAAGGCACCTATATCATGGACCCGGGCGACTACTACTTCGCTGTGGGCAACGGTGCCCATGATGCTTTGAACCACATCATGGCCGCCCAAGGCATGGACGAGACCAAGATGGTGGGCGAGGGCAATGCCGAGCAGGCCTATATCAAGGACATCAGCGAGAGCTTTATCTCCAAGACCCTGTTCTCCGTGTCCAAAACCGGCTACAAGGTCTCCAACCAGCTGCCCTATGCCGATTGGAACTACTACCAGCCCGGAGAGGTCACCTACCTCAGCCGCAACGACTGGGAGGGCACTTACCCCAAGAGCTACACCGACATGACCCTCACCAATCAGGAACTGATCGACGCGCTGAACGGTAAGATCTACGACCTGAAAACAGACGACGACACCTCCGACATCAAGTGGGGCCAGGACAACGGCGTCAAGTTCTATGAGATGTTCGGCAAAGATTACGACGACCCCATGTGGGACAAGCTGCTTGACCAGCTGACGCTGGAAGAGGCTATGTATATCTTCACCTTCGGCGGTCCGTCCATCCCCGGCGCGGAGTCCATCGGCACCGTGGAAACCTATATGACGGAGAACGCGGGAAACGGCATCGCTGTCAACCTCAACGCCTCCAAGGACCCCGGGGCTCCCTGGGCCATTCCCGCCAGCGACCCCAACGGCAACTGGCACCCTGAGGTGTTTGCCAACGCCCCCATGGGCGCGTCTACCTTTAATCCGGAACTGATGAAGGAGCTGGGCGAATTCGAGGGTATTGAATCCCTGTTCACCGGCATCAACATCCTGTGGGGTCCCGGCCTGAATACCCACCGCCATGCCTACAACGGCCGCAACGGCGAGTACTACTCTGAGGACCCCGTGCTGTCCGGCGTGGCCGCCATGGAGTTCGCCATCGGCGCGCTGGAGTACGGTCTGGTGGCCGCTCCCAAGCACTTCGCGTTCAATGACCAGGAATCCGAGCGCGGCGGCGTGTCCCCCTGGATGACCGAGCAGCGTGCCCGTGAGGTGGAACTGAGGGCCTATCAGATCGCCTTTGAGGCCAGCAAGTACGACACCGCCGACTTCGATGCGGGCATGCGCGGCCTGATGACCTCCTTCTCCAAGATCGGCGCCATCGAGTGCACCTCCAGCTATGGCCTGATGACCGAGATTCTGGCCAACGAATGGGGCTTTATCGGCTACGCTGTCACCGACATCTACGACGATACCGACCTGTGGACCGCCGTGCTTAACTCCGGCACCACCTGCTATGACACCCGCGGCCAGTCCGGCTTCTACAAGACCACCACGCTGGAGAACTGCTCTTTGTTCGTCAATCAGGTCCAGCCCTATACTTTGTCCGCCAAGCTCATCGACGGCGACCGCAACCTCCAGCTGAAGCTGAAGGATGCCGCCCACAAAAACATCTACTCCTGGACTGTGAGCCATCTGATGAACCGCTATAACTCCACCACCCGAATTGAGACCCGTCTGCCCTGGTGGCGCGCCTTGTACAAGGGAATTCAGATTGGCTCCGGCGTACTGGCTGTGACCTGCGGCGCAATGTACGTCATGTCCTCCATGAAGAAGAAGGAGGGGAACTGAGATGAAAAAACTGAATATTGGCGGTTACCTTAATATTCTGGCGGCTCTGCTGGGATTGGTAGGCACCATTCTTACCATTGTCAGCGGCACCATGAGCGTGGATAACAAACTGACCAACATGACCATGATTGTGGCGGCAGGTTTTATCGGTGTGGTGCTCTGCGCCCTGTCCGTCTACACTCCAACCCGCTTCGGCAATTTCGACCTGGTGGGCAGTGTATCCATCTGGGGCGCCATCGCCCTGTATTGCTACACCTTTGGAGCCGCTGTGGGCCAGCGCATTATGCTTATTGCCGGTTTGTTCTCCTATAATTCCGGCAATACCATTGGATGGAATGTGTTTTATGTGTCCGTTGGGGCCTGGGCCTGCCTGCTGGTGGGCTGTGTGTGCCTCATCGCCAGTGGATTTTTCCGTTCTGTGAAAGAAACTGCGTAACACTCATCGGGCATACCCGGATATGATGAGCGGCCCCCAGTGTTTTGTGCTGGGGGCCGTCTCATGCCGGAGGCAAGCCCGTATCTGGTGAGTATGCTTTGCAGCACAAAAAATTTTCTCTTGTAGGAAACGATTTTCTCTTGCATTTGCGGCACTGCCGTGATATGCTAACATACTGCCAGTGATATCGAGTAAGGGAGGGACGCTAGGTATGGGCAAGCAGTCGACCAAACAGATCGCCGCCAACCGGAAGGCGTTCCACGATTATTTCGTTGAGGATAAGTATGAGGCTGGTATTGAGCTGGCGGGGACTGAGGTGAAGTCCATTCGGTTGGGGGCTGTCAACCTTCGGGATTCTTTTTGTTCAGTGAAAGACGGAGAGATGTTTTTATACGGAATGCATATCTCTCCCTATGAAAAGGGCAATATTTTTAACAAAGACCCCCGGCGAACCCGGAAGCTGCTGCTTCACCGGCGTGAAATCAGGAAGCTTCAGGCTAAGGTGCAGCAAGACGGTTATGCCCTGATTCCTCTGTCACTGTATTTTTCCGGCCCCAGGGTGAAGGTGGAGCTGGCGCTTGCAAAGGGTAAGAAGCTGTACGATAAGCGTGAGGCCGCCGCCCAGCGGGACGCCAAGAGGGAAATGGACCGGGCCTCTCGGGGGCGGTATGGATGATATTGATGAAGAGAAAGGGATGGTAGTTATGAGTAATCCCATTGTCACCTTTGAGATGGAGGACGGCGGCGTGATGAAAGCAGAGCTATATCCTGATATCGCGTCTAACACAGTGAATAACTTTATCTCTCTGGTTCAATCCGGATTTTATGATGGTTTGATTTTTCATCGCGTGATCCCCGGCTTTATGATTCAGGGCGGTGATCCGGAAGGTTCAGGCATGGGCGGCCCCGGCTACTCAATCAGAGGTGAATTCGCCCAGAACGGTTTTCAAAACGATTTGGCCCATACACGAGGCGTGCTGTCCATGGCCAGGGCTATGGACCCGGATTCTGCAGGCAGTCAGTTCTTTGTGATGGTAGACGATGCGCCCCATCTGGATGGCGGCTATGCCGCTTTCGGTAAGGTGGTGGAGGGCATGGAGGTGGCAGATGCCATTGTGAATGCCAAGCGGGACTGGAATGACCGTCCGAAGAAAGACCAAAGGATAAAAAGTGTTACCGTAGACACCCAGGGCGTAGATTATCCCGCGCCGGAGAAGATTTAAAGTCTGTTTTTCACACAAGCGATACTGCCGGCACTGGATTCTCGTAAAGAAGCCGCAAGCCGCAAAATCTCGCCAAAACCCGACGAAGCGTGTTTGACGAGGCGGGGCAAAGCAATGAGCGTATGGAGCTTGCCCCAACGAGGGGGCGTACTGGTTTCGACGGGGGTACGGAAGCAGAAATAGCGAGCGGATGCGCCTGCCATCCTAAAAACGGGCAATTATAAATTAAAGAACGACGATAACGTAGTTCTCGCCGCGGCTTAACGCGGCCGTCCCGTCCGGAAGGACCACGAGCCGGATTGGGGCGTCATCTCAGTGGTGAACATGAGTACGGAAAGAGTTGACCGTGCCATGGATCATGACTCTACCAAGTTCAGCAGTTTGACGGTCTGCGGCTGAGCAAGGGAATGTAACCGACCGCCTGCGCTCGGAGAGGTTTCTGTGGATGTGCTTTCGGACAGGGGTTCGACTCCCCTCGCCTCCACCAAAAGTGCGCCAGACGAACCAGGGAGCCGGTCATCTATGTGGCCGGGAACCTGTTCGTGCTGGTGTGTCCTCTGGCCTATGCCATGGACAAATGAAAAAGGCCGCTGCTCTGGAAGAATCCAGGGTAGCGGTCTTTTCATGTTTATACCGTCACGGTTTCCGAGATAAAATCACGGTATTTGTGTTTTCCTGACAAACTCATGTAAAAATACGAAA
>CANOBV010000065.1 GCA_947564255.1 uncultured bacterium
GGGCGTGTCCATCACCGCCTCCCACATCGACAGCCCCCGGCTGGACCTGAAGCCCTCTCCGCTGTACGAGGACAGCGAGCTTGCTTTCCTGAAAACCCACTACTATGGCGGTATCCGCAAGTACCAGTGGGTGACCATTCCTCTGGAGCTGCGGGGCGTGGTGGCCATGAAGGATGGCTCCATCGTCAATGTGTCGGTGGGCTCTCACCCCGGCGACCCGCTGTTCACCATCGACGACCTGCTGCCCCATCTGGGGACGGAGCAGGCTAAAAAACCCTTGGGTGAGGCTATCCCCGCCGAGACGCTGAACATTCTGGTGGGCAGCCGTCCGCTGAAGGATGACGACGGCAAGGACCGGGTCAAGCTGGCGGTGATGAAGCTGCTGTATGACCACTACGGCATCCGGGAGCCGGACTTCATCTCCGCTGAGATTGAGGCCGTTCCGGCCTTTAACGCGGTGGACGTGGGCTTTGACCGCTCTCTGATCGGGGCTTACGGCCACGACGACCGGGTGTGCGGCTATGCCGGACTGAAGGCGCTGCTGGACCTGGAGGACGTGCCGGTGCGCACTGCGGTGTGTGTGCTGGCCGACAAAGAGGAGATCGGCTCCGAGGGCGTCAGCGGTATGCAGTCCGGTTTCTTTGAAACCTTCATGGGCGACCTGTGCGCCCCGCAAAAGGTGCCCCTGCGGGTGTGTCTGGAAAAATCCTTCTGTCTGTCCACCGACGTGACAGCGGCTTTTGACCCCAACTTTGCGGTGAATATGGTGTATGAAAAGCGCAATTCCGCCTTTGTGAATTACGGCGTGGGGCTGTGCAAATACACCGGTTCCCGGGGCAAGGGAGGCGCTTCCGACGCCGGGGCCGAGACGGTGGCCTATATCCGCCGCCTGCTGGACGACAAAGGTATTTTGTGGCAGATGGCGGAGCTGGGCGCCACGGACAAGGGCGGCGGCGGCACCGTGGCCTGCTACATGGCCAACCGCAATATCGACACCCTGGACGCGGGCGTGCCGGTGCTCAGTATGCACTCCCCCTTTGAGACCGTGTCCAAGCTGGACTGTTATATGACTTACGCCGCCTGTAAAGCGGTATACCAGGGCTGAACCATGATGCGGCTGGAGCCCATTGGTCCCGACAATTGGCGGGAGGAGCTGGCTGTCCGGGAGGATCAGAAGGAGTTCGTATCCAACCCTGACCGGATTCTGGCCCGAGCTTACGCCTACCGGGAGCAGCGCAGTCAGGCAAAACTGATTTTAGACGGCGGTGCCCCTGTGGGGATGCTGATGTGGTACGATTACCCGGAACAGGAGCGGTATGTGTTCAGCCAGCTCTTCATCGACCGGCGGTATCAGGGCCGGGGACTTGGTATCGCCGCCGCCCGGCTGGCTCTGGATGAAATGCGCGCCGACGGGCGCTTCCCCAGGGTGGCGCTGTGCTATGTCACGGGGAACGAGGCCGCCCGGGCGCTGTATGAACAGCTGGGCTTTCACCTAGTCAAGACAGTCGGAAACGAGAACATCATGGTGCTGGAGCATCTATAACGGATAAAACCCCCCTTGTGCGGATAAACTACCGCAAAAGGGGGGTTTTTCATGACCGAGGAGACCAGACCGACGGATAACGAGGAAAATGAGGAGCAAGACCAGCTCCGGCAGGACATTGTGGACCTGGGGTCCAGTACCGTCAAGACCAGGGACGGCACCATCCACACCCTGACCATTGTGGGCACCATTGAAGGCCATCAGGAGGAACGCTCCGGAGCCAAGACAACGAAGTACGAGCATGTCCTGCCCCTGCTCACCGCCGTGGAGGAGAGCGATGAGGCGGACGGCCTGCTCATCCTGCTCAATACGATGGGGGGCGATATTGAGGCGGGGCTGGCCATCGCAGAAATGATCTCCGGAATGCGCAAGCCCACCGTGTCTCTGGTTCTGGGGGGCGGGCACTCCATCGGCGTGCCGCTGGCGGTGGCGGCGAAGGAATCTTTCATCGTCCCCTCAGGGGCCATGACTATCCACCCGGTGCGGCTCAACGGCTTGGTCATTGGAGTGAGCCAGACCTTTCACTATTTCGAGCGCATTCAAGACAGAATCTGCGATTTTGTAACCCGGAACAGCCGCATCAGCCGAGAGGACTTTGAGCATCTTATGCTCAATACCGGAGAGATGGCCGCCGACGTGGGCAGCGTTATCTACGGGAAGGAGGCGGTGAAGCTGGGGCTCATCGACCACCTGGGAGGGCTGTCCGACGCCTTGGCCTGCCTTCACCGGCGCATGAAGGAGGAAAAAGAGCAGCCGGCAACCTGAAAAAGGCGGGATGCCGTAGTACAAAAGACTTGACAAGAGACAAGGCTCCACGGTATAATATGCTCTAAGCAAAAGGCGTTGATGGGAAGAAGACGTGGCTTTCCCCCGCTCAGAGAGCCGGTGGTTGGTGTGAACCGGCGCGAGGACCCGCGTGGATACTGGCCCCGGAGCCGCCAATCTGAACCTTGGGAAGCATTGATTCAATGCGTCTGCGGCGCTTTGCCGACTGAATCAGTCCTTCCCTCAAGTAGGGTTGGCCGGGAGACCCCGTTACAGGTCGTGGCCTTGCTGGAGGCCGAGAGCGCGCATTGGGTGACCGTGCGCGGAATTAGGGTGGTACCGCGGAATAGAAGCGCGGAGCCGTCGTGAGCAGCGGCCCCTTTATTGGGGCCCCATTGAAGCCCAGCGAAGCGGGTTCGATGGGGAGAGGAGAAGCAAGGGAGCGAACGGAGCTTTCCCTGAAGGGGGAGGCATAGGTGAGCGGACTCTGCTTCGACGAAAGCCGCGTGTCGCGAACAGGCGCAGCGTGACAATGTTTCGCCCCTGACTGAATGTCGGGGGCGTTTTTGTATTCCCCCGGAAATTTCCAAAGGAGGAAAAACCCATGAACCTGAAGCCCGGATTTGAAAAGTACATCCCCTTCACCCCCCAGCCCATCCAGAACCGGACTTGGCCGGATAAAACC
Source organism: uncultured bacterium (assembly GCA_947564255.1). GTDB lineage: Bacteria > Bacillota > Clostridia > Oscillospirales > Oscillospiraceae > Enterenecus. The sequence goes on from CANOBV010000065.1 coordinate 2,994, forward strand.
ATTACCCAGGCCCCGGTATGGTGCTCGGTGGACCTGCGGGACGGCAACCAGGCCCTCATCGACCCCATGAATCTGGAGGAAAAGCTGGAGTATTTCCACACCCTGGTGGACATTGGGGTGAAAGAGATTGAGATCGGCTTTCCCTCCGCCTCGGAGACGGAGTACGAGATCTGCCGGGAGCTCATCGAGGGCGGCCACATCCCCGACGACGTGACCATCCAGGTGCTGGTCCAGGCCCGGGAGCACCTGATCAAAAAGACTTTCGAGGCCATCCAGGGAGCCAAGAACGTCATTCTGCATTTCTACAACTCCACCTCCACCCTTCAGCGCAAGGTGGTGTTCCACATGGACACCGACGGCATCACCAAGATCGCCACCGACGCGGCGGACCTCATCTACGAGATGGCTCAGCCGGTGATCGAAAGCGGCATGAACCTGCGCTATGAGTACTCCCCGGAGTCATTCATGGGCACCGAGATGGACTACGCCGTGGACATTTGCGCGGCTGTGCTGGACCATCTCCACGCCACGGCGGACAATAAAGTCATTCTCAACCTGCCCACCACCGTGGAGAACTGCCTGCCCAACCAGTTCGCCGATATGATGGAGTACTTCATCCGCAAGCTCCCCGGACGGGAGCGGGCTGTCATCTCCCTCCACCCCCATAACGACCGGGGCACCGGCGTGGCCACCACCGAGATGGGCCTGCTGGCGGGAGCCGAGCGGGTGGAGGCCACTCTCTTCGGCAACGGCGAGCGCACCGGCAACGTGGACATGGTGACCCTGGCCATGAACATGTGGACCCAGGGAGTGGACCCTCGGCTGGACTTCCACGACATCAACAAGATCCGGGATATGTACGAGCGGTGCACCAAGATGAAGGTGGGGGAGCGCCAGCCCTACGTGGGCGAGCTGGTGTTCACCGCTTTCTCGGGGAGCCATCAGGACGCCATCAACAAGGGGGTCCACTATATGAACGAGAGCGGGACCGATATGTGGGAGGTGCCCTACCTGCCCATCGACCCCGCCGACGTGGGGCGGCAGTACGAGCCCATCATCCGCATCAACTCCCAGTCGGGCAAGGGCGGCGCGGCTTTCGTGATGATGCAGAGCTTCGGCTACGACCTGCCCCGCGCCATGCACGCCGAGTTCGGCGCGGTGGTGCAGAAGGAGTCCGACCGGGTGGGCAAGGAGCTGAAGCCGGAGCAGATTTTTGCCCTGTTTGACCGGGAGTACCTGTCCGTCCCCAAGACCTACCAGCTGGAACGCCACTCCTTCCAGGAGGACGCCCGCCACGGCGACGCCAGCTGGGTGGCCTTTAACGGAGAGGTGGGCTATAAGGGGAAGGTGATGGCTGCCCGGGGCGAGGGGAACGGCCCCATCGACGCCTTCTTCAACGCCCTGCACGACCTGCCCGAGGGGCACATTGAGGGCTATCAGTTCGTGGACTACAAGGAGCACGCCATCTCTACCGGCTCGGACACTCAGGCGGTATGCTACATCCACCTGAAAAATCCCCAGGGGAAAGACGTGTTCGGGGTAGGCAAGAGCCACAACATCAACCGGGCGTCCCTGCGGGCGATTTTGTGCGCCATCAACCGGTCTTTGCTCCACTGACAGGAAGCGGCCTGTATGGATGGTCCATACAGGCCGCTTTTTGCGAAATGGACAGCGGCGTGCCCGCCCTTGCAATTAACTGCGCGTTTTGGTATAATGGGCCTGTTACAGATGATATCTGTGGGGGAGATTGTGCGGGAAGGAGAGGGCGGACATGGGTACTGTGGTCATCACGGACGGAAAATACCGCGCCTCCATCGCCGCCGCCCGAATGCTGGGACGGGAGGGGCGCCGGGTGGTGGTCACCCAGACACGGGAAGACCAAAGGCTGGAGCCGCCGGTGTTCGCCTCCCGGTACGTCGAGGGGGGCCGCTGGCTGGAGGGCTCCGCTTCGGGGCCGGACTACCTGGACAGGCTGTACGCCCTGCTGGAGGAGTACCGGCGCCCGGTGCTGTTCTGCGCGGGGGCGGCCACGCTCAACGCTGTGGCAAAGCAGCGGGAGCGGTTTGACCGGGTGTGCGATTTTCTCATCGCGTCCCCGGAGGCGCTGGATGCCCTCAATGACAAGGAATCGGTCCACCGCCGCTGTGAAGAGCTGGGCATACCCGTTCCAAAAGCATTTGACGGTCCGCCGGACCGCTTCCCTGTGATTATTAAGCCCCACTGCGGGGAAAAATTTGGGCTGAAGGCGAAAGACCGCTATGCCATTGCCCACAGTGTGGAGGAGTATACTGCCAAGCTGGCGGCAATGGCAAAATATGACCCTGCCCCCATTGTGCAGGAGCGGGTGACAGGGACTGGCGCGGGGGCTAGCCTGCTGTTGGACCGGGAGTCCCGGCTCATCGCCGCTCTGTGCCACCGGCGCATTCGGGAGTACCCCGCCTCCGGCGGGCCGTCCACCTGCTGTGAGAGTTTTTACGATGAAGAGATGATTGACCGGGCTTACCGCCTGCTGGCCTCCTTTGGTTTTGTGGGTATGGCCATGGTGGAGTTCAAGGGAGACCGGGTTCTGGAGGTCAATCCCCGCGTGTGGGGCAGCTTCCCCATGACGGAGCGGGCGGACAGCTCCTTTGTTCTGCGTTATGCCCGGGCCGCGGCGGGGGAGCGGCTGAACTACGTTCCTCAGGATTACAAAACCGGGGTGCGGATGCGCTTTACGCTGAACGACGGCGCGGCCATGCTGGATTACCTGCGCCACGGGAAGCCGGGCTCCTTTTTTCAGGGAATGGCGGATTGGTTCCGGGCGGAAGAGGCTCTGTCCGCTGGAGACGACCCCGCCCCTTTCCGCCTGTATCTGCGAAATACGCTGTTGAGAAGGTAACTATGGAATTGAAATTAGACCTGCACGTCCATTCTGAGCGGTCTCCGGACGGGATGATGACCATTGAGGAGATTGCGGCCATGGAAAAGGCCAAGGGTCTCCACGGCGCGGCCATCTGCGACCACGATTTGGCGCTGACAGACCCGCCCCTGTTTGAGGATTTCCTCGTTATTCCGGGTATTGAGGTGTCCACCCAGATGGGCCACCTGCTGGGGCTGTTTGTCACGGGGCTGGTGGACACCCGTGACTTTTTTCGGGCGGTGGAACTCATTCACGGGCAGGGAGGGCTGGCGGTGCTGGCCCACCCCTTTGAACACAGCCGGGATGGGGCGCGGCTGGCCTCCGCCGTCCCCCTGCTGGACGGCATTGAGGTGTGGAACAGCCGGGCGGACCGGAAAATCCACGACGCCAACGCCCTGGCCCGGAGTTTTGCCCAGGTGTGCCGCCTGCGCCCCTTTGGGGGAAGCGACGCCCACTGCCCCCAGGAGGCGGGAAACGGCTATACTGCGGTGGAGGCGGACACCCTCACTTTAGAGGCGGTGAAAGCGGCCCTGCTGGAAGGAAACGGCCGGGTCTCGGGCCGCCGGAGCCGGGCATGGTACGCCGCCCGAAGCCAGCTGGTCAAGCGGAAGAAAACTGGTGCGAAACCTCTGAGCTATGTGAAATGGGCGGCTTTTGCCGCCAAATGCTGTGCCCAGGATATTTTTTGGAGGGGAGATTGAGCTATGTCGCTCGTCGTAAAGATTGGGAAAAAGGGGAAACGGCTGGTAAAAAAGCTGCTTCCCGAGGAGAAGCACCACCTGAGCTACACCCGCCGCATTGAGCGGGTCAAGACAGGAAAGCGCCTGTGCGCCATGACCTTTGACGACGGGCCCATGGATCTGCCCGCCGCTCCGGACCGCTTTGAGGGCCGGCCTCTCACCGACGTGCTGCTGGATGTTTTGGCGGAATTTGATGCCAAGGGAACCTTCGACGTCATCGGGGACACCAGTGAGAACTATCCCGACCAGGCGGGGAAGCTGGGCAGCGCCGCCTGGGGAGGGGTCAGATTTGACCACTATCCCGACATCGGGAAGGACGACAAGGGGGGCGTGATCCACTGTGACCGGCTGGTCCGCCGCATTCTGGAGGAAGGCCATCAGATTACAAACCATGGATACCGCCACATCATTTTTGGGAAAAAGCCTTTTGTCTACGGCCGGCGTGAGTACCTGGGCAGTGTGGACCGGGCGGTGGATGATTTGAATAAGCTGGACCAGTTCCTGCGGGAGAAATACGGTTATGAGATGGCAATGACCCGCCCGCCCCACTATGTGGACATCATGCAGGACGGATTCACCAGTTATGACGTGTGCGACCGGCTGGGCTATCAGTATATGGCCGCCTCGTTCGACGGGGCGGGGTGGCTGCCCTCCACCCTGTCCAACCCGGACGCCGCCTTGGAGGCGGAGGTAAACGCCATGGTGGAACCTATGAGAAAGGCCCTGGAAAAGGACCCGGACTTCTTCTGCGGGCAGATCATTTTTCAAAAGGACGGTTACAACATGGCCAAGCGCACTCCGGTGGCCTTTGGGCTTCGTCGGCAGCTGGAGCTGTTGAAGGAGTATGGCTATCGGGTGGTGACGGTGGCGGAGCTGATGGAGGAGAGCCCCTTTGCCGACCTGGACCGGGGGGACCCGTTGTTCGATAAGCTGTGCCGCCTGCAGGCGGACCGGGCGGTGGCCTATTCGGACAACCGGGTACGGCTGGACCAGCCCATGACCTGGGGGGAGCTGGCCATGCTGCTGGCTCCAAAAAAGGAGGCCATGGGCCGACGCTGGGCGGACATACGCCGTACGGGGAAACGTGCGCACCCCTATTGCGGGGCGCTGGCGTGGTGTGTGGAACAGGGACTGCTCCCCAAGGGGACAAAGGCGGATGGTTCCGTCACCGCCCTGCCCGGAGGGCACTTCGGCCCGCCGGCGGGTTTCACCCGGCGGGATGTATACGCCGCGTATCAGGAGTGAGCAGGACCCCGGCGTCATTGACGCCGGGGTCCCCTTTTGGGCTTGCAAATCGGGACGGACTCTGGTATAATCGAATAAACGTTTGGTTGGATTGGAGGGACTGGCCATGTCTGAGGATATCGGGTTGCTGACTGGACAGAACCAGGTGGAGGGCACGGTGACCGCCGTACTGTTCCGCAACGAGGAGAACGGTTACACGGTGCTCAAGCTGGACAGCGGTGAAAAAGGAGAGGTTACGGTGGTGGGCTGTATGCCCGGGGTGGCCCCTGGCGAGGCGTTGGAGCTGGAGGGGTCTTGGGGCCGCCACCCCAGCTATGGAGAGCAGTTCAAGGCGGAAGCCGTTACCCGGCGCCTCCCCGTGGGGGAAAAGGCGGTGTACGAGTACTTGGCGTCAGGGGCGGTAAAGGGAATCCGCGCGGGGCTGGCCCGGCAGATTGTGGACCGATTTGGGGAGGACGCTCTGTCTGTCATCGAAAACGAACCAGAGAAACTGTGCGAGATTCGGGGCGTGTCCCCCAAACGGGCCCGGTCCATCAGCGAGGATTTCCGGCAGAAGATGGGGATGCGCCGGCTGGCGGAGTTCCTGTCCGAGCACCGCCTGCCTCTGGCCGCTGCCATGCCGCTGTATAACCGCTTTGGGGATTTGGCGGTGGATGTGGTGCGGGACAACCCCTACCTGCTGGCCGACCGCTCTTTGGAAATTCCCTTTGCCCAGGTGGACGCCCTGGCCATCGAATTGGGGGTGGCGGGAGACGACCCCCAACGGGTGGAATCCGCCCTCATTTTTGAACTGGACCACAACGCCGACAACGGCCACGTTTTTTTACCGGAGAACAAGCTTTTGAACGCCACCGCCGCCCTCATCGGGGTGGAGGGAGACTGCCTTGCCGAGGGACTGGGCGCCCTGATTGAGCGGGGCGAGGTGGTGCGGGAGGACATCGCCGGGGTCACCGCCTGTTATCCCGCCGGGCTGTATGGGGCGGAATGTTATGTGGCCATGCGGCTGGGGGAGATGTGCCGCACGGAGATTGCGCCGCCGGAGGGGCTGGGGCAGCTCATCGGCGCAATCCAGCGGGAACAGGGCATTCGGTATGCCCAGCAGCAGAGGACGGCGGTGGAACTGGCCGCCTCCCGGCAGGTGATGCTGCTCACCGGGGGGCCGGGCACCGGCAAGACCACCTCCCTGCGTGGGGTGCTGGCCCTGTTCGACACCCTGGGGCTGGAGACCGCCCTGGCCGCGCCCACCGGCCGCGCCGCCAAGCGGATGGGGGAGACCTGCGGAGCGGAGGCCCTCACCATCCACCGGCTGCTGGAGACGAAATTGGACCCCTTCACGGGCCAGCTGGTCTTCACCAAGAACCAGGACGACCCCTTGGAGGTGGACGCCGTCATCGTGGATGAGACCTCCATGGTGGATGTGTCCCTGATGGCGGCGCTGCTGGCCGCTCTGCGGGGGGACTGCCGCCTGGTGCTGGTGGGGGACCCGGACCAGCTGCCTTCGGTGGGGCCGGGCAACGTATTGGACCACTTGATCCGGTCCGGGGTGGTACCCGCCGTGTCGCTGACGGAGATCTTCCGCCAGGCCCGGGAGAGCGCCATCGTCATGAACGCCCACGGGGTGAACCGTGGAAACGTGCCCGAACTGAAGAACAGGACCAGGGATTTCTTCTATTTGGGGCGGCGGGACGCTCCCAGAGCGGTGGACACCATTGTGGAACTGTGTAAAACCCGATTGCCCCAGAACATGGGCATTCCCGCTGAACAGATCCAGGTGCTCACCCCCACCCGGAAGCGGGGGGCGGGGACGGCGGCCCTGAACCGGGCCCTCCAGGAGGCTTTGAACCCCGCCCAAGAGGGGAAGAGCGAGCGGGCTTTTGGTCCCTACATCTTCAGGGAGGGGGACCGGGTGATGCAGGTGAAAAACAATTATGACCTGTTCTGGGAGGACCCGGCCACCGGAGCCAAGGATTTGGGGGTGTTCAACGGAGACATCGGCATCATTCAGGAGGTGACCGCCGGGGGGATCACCGTATCCTTCGACGGGCGACTGGTAGCCTATCCCCCGGAGCTGCTGGGGGAGCTGGAGCCCGCCTACGCCGTCACCGTCCACAAGGCCCAGGGCAGCGAGTACCGGGCGGTGATTTTGGCACTCAGCGACGTGCCCCCCTCCCTGCTGGCCCGAGGGGTGCTGTACACCGCCATCACCAGGGCAAGGGAGCTGTTTATCCTGGTGGGGGACGGGGAGCTGATGGCCCGGATGGTGGCCAACGACCGGCAGACAAAGCGGTACTCCGCCCTGCGGACAAGGCTGCTGCGTGAAACAGGACAGGAGGCCTGACGGAATGGACGAACGGGAACAGAAGCTGCGGGCCTGGTTCGGGATGTGGCTTCGTCAATCGGACGAGGGTGCGGAGGAGCTGTTTGACCAGGGAGCTGTATATATTGAGAGCTGGGGGCCGGAGTACCACGGGCTGGGGAAGATATGCCACTGGTTCCGGGAGTGGAACAGCCGGGGTGCGGTTCTGCGCTGGGACATCAAGCAGTTTTTCCACAAGGGAGACCAGACCGTGGCGGAGTGGAGCTTTGAGGACCGGATGAACGACGGGACCTCCCAGGCCTTCGAGGGCATGACCCTGGTGCGCTGGACGGCGGAGGGGAAGATCGGCTTTCTCCAGGAGTTCGGCTGCAACCGGGACCGGTACGACCCCTATGAGAAGGGACCCGAACCCCAGTTCCGGGAGGAACAGGCCCTGTGGTTCTGAATTCGCGGTCTGTGGGGAGTGAATTCTCAGGGCCCATCTGCTATACTTCTTCCCAAAGGAGGGACCGCCATGGACCAGGTGAAGGTGGGAAAATTCATCGCGGCGCTGCGAAAGGAGCAAGGGCTCACCCAGGAGGCCCTGGGGCGGAAGCTGGGCGTCACCAACAAGACCGTCTCCCGCTGGGAGAACGGCAATTACATGCCGGACATCGAGCTGCTGGTCCCTTTGGGGGAGGTGCTGGGGATCACCGTTAATGAACTTCTGGCCGGAGAGCGGCTGAGCGGCGAGCGTTTTCGAGAGAAGGCGGATGAAAATATTGTGACAATGGCCAGGGAGAGCGCTTTCACCGTCAAGGAGCGCACCGAGTTTTTTAAGAAAAAGTGGCGTAAGGAGCGCTTCTGGTTCATTGTCCTGTACTCAGCGCTGTGCGGCGCGCTGTCCCTTTACCTGTGGTTAAATGGGTGGCTGGTGCTGTTGGCTGTTTTGTGGCTGGCGGCGTACTGTTATCTGAACAACCGCATGATGGCCTATGTGGAAGGCAGGGTGTACGGCCGGCCCAAACCGCCCGTTGACAGTTGACAACGGGCGGGGAATACGGTATGATAAGGAACACAAAAAGAAACCCCAAGGAGATACACAGATGAAAAAGCCCTTCCTCACCCTGGCCCAGGCCCGGGAGATCATCAAGGCATACCCCACCCCCTTCCATATCTACGACGAGCGGGGCATCCGGGAAAACGCCCGGGCGCTGCGTGCCGCCTTTGCCTGGAATCCGGGGTTTAAGGAGTATTTCGCCGTCAAGGCCACCCCCACCCCCGGCATCCTCAAGATTTTGCGGGAGGAGGGCTGCGGCGTGGACTGTTCCTCCCTCACCGAGCTGATGATGGCGGAGAAATGCGGGTTTTCCGGAAGCGAGATCATGTTTTCCTCCAACGAGACCCCGGCTGAGGAGTTTGAGCTGGCGGCAAAATTGGGGGCCTATATCAACCTGGACGACCTGACCCATGTGGATTTTTTACGCGACACCCTGGGGAGGGTGCCCGAGACGGTGTGCTGCCGCTTCAACCCCGGCGGGGTGTTTGCCCTGGGGGAGAGCAAGGAGGGCTTCCAGGTGATGGATAATCCGGGGGAAGCCAAGTACGGCATGACCCGGCCCCAGTTGGCCCAGGCGTTCAGCCGTTTGAAAGAGCTGGGGGCGAAGCGGTTCGGCATCCACGCGTTCCTGGCCTCCAACACCATTTCCAACGAGTATTACCCAGCCCTGGCCCGGCTGCTGTTCCAGACCGCCGCCGATGTGGCGAAGGAGACCGGGTGCCATGTGGCGTTCATCAACCTGTCAGGCGGTGTGGGCATTCCTTATCGGCCGGAGCAGCCCGCCAACGACATCGCGGTCATCGGCGAGGGTGTGCGCAGGGCCTACGAGGAGATCCTGATCCCCGCCGGGATGGGAGATGTGGCCATTTTTACCGAACTGGGGCGGTTCATGCTGGCCCCCTTCGGTCATCTGATTACCACCGCCGTCCACGAAAAGCACATCTACAAGGAGTATATCGGGGTGGACGCCTGCGCCGCTAACCTGATGCGGCCTGCCGTCTACGGGGCCTACCACCATATCACCGTGCTGGGAAAGGAGAAGGCTCCCCGCGGCCACGTGTACGACGTGGTGGGCTCCCTGTGCGAGAACAGCGATAAGTTCGCCATCGACCGGGAACTGCCGGAGATTGAGACCGGGGACGTGCTGGTCATCCACGACACCGGGGCCCACGGGTTCTCCATGGGCTACAATTACAACGGTAAGCTGCGCTCGGCGGAGCTGCTGTTAAAGGAGAACGGCTCGGTGGAGCTGATGCGCCGGGCGGAGACGCCGGACGACTATTTTTCAACCTTGATTTGGTGACAAAAACGGCGGCAGGGAGGTTCCCGCTGCCTATATGCGGGTATGGCGGAATTGGCAGACGCGCAGGATTTAGGTTCCTGTGGAGTGATCCGTGTGGGTTCGACCCCCACTACCCGTACCAAGTCTCGTTGACAAACGAGAAGTAGACAAAAATTCTGTACTTCGGTACGGGGATTTTGCTTATAAAAGCAGAAAATTGAGAAAAATTAAAAACAAAAATTACGCATTGGAAAACCTGAAGGGCGCAAAATAAAATGACGTGCCGTAGGTGGAGATCCACCGAATTGGGAGATTTCAGAAAACACACTTGATTCGAACTCACAAGCATTCAAAAGCGAAAAAAGCCGTCCACAGCGATTTCCATCAAATGTTTGATCAATTCGATGGCATC
>CANOBV010000066.1 GCA_947564255.1 uncultured bacterium
CTGTCCAACCTGGACGCCAAGCTCCGCAACCAGATGCGTGCCGAGATCATCAAGCTGCGCCAGAAGATCAACACCACCTTCATGTACGTCACCCATGACCAGACCGAGGCCATGACCCTGGGCGACCGCATCGTCATCATGAAGGACGGCTTCATCCAGCAGATCGGCACCCCGCAGGAGGTGTTCGACCATCCCGCCAACCTGTTCGTCGCCGGCTTTATCGGCACCCCGCAGATGAACTTCTTCGACGCCAAGCTGGTCAAGGACGGCAGCGCCTACAGCGTTGAGGTCAGTGGCCTCAAGGTGGAGCTGTCCGAGGCCAAGCAGAAAGCCCTGGCCGCCAAGAACGTGGCCGCGCAGGACATCACCCTGGGCGTGCGTCCCAGCCACGTGGCCCTGACCGACAGCGGCATCTCCGCCACCGTGGACGTGTCCGAGATGATGGGCAGCGAGGTCCACCTCCACGCCAACGCCAACGGCAAGGACGTGGTCATCATCGTCCCCACCGTGGACCTGTCCGGCAACCACAAGGAGACCTTCGGCTACGGCGCCAAGATCAACTTCACCTTCAGCGGCAACGTGTGCCACGTCTTCGACAAGGACGGCAAGAACCTGGAGTTCTAATCCGCTTCGCGCAGCAAAGCAGCAGCCCGCGGGCCTGTATGGGGGCCCGCGGGCCGCTCCCGTTTTATGAAAAAACTGAACGGCAGAAAAAGGAGGGCCTCCGGTGAACGACATTTTGTTTGTAGGCGAACACTCCCGCACCTTTGAGGTCCAGCCCCACGCCCACGAGCACTGGGAGCTGGTGTACTGCACCGGCGGAATCGGGGTGTTCCAGCTGGAGGGCGGGGTCCGCCTGGAGTACCGGGCGGGACAGATGGTGGCCATCCCCCCCGGCGTGCGCCACGCCAACCGGAGCCAGGAGGGCTTCACTAACCTCCACATCCGGATGGGGGACCCTTCCTTTCCCTTTCAGTCCGCGTTCCGCGTGTCCGACGGCGGGGAGCAGCACCTGCTGTCCGCCTTTGTCCAGGCAAAATACTATTACCTGTCCGACATCAAGCGGCAGGACATGGTGCTGGCCGCTCTGGGCGACCTGATCGCCTGCCATCTTATCGTTCTCCGGGACAACACCGGCTATTCCCAGCCGGTGGAGCGGCTGCGCGGCCTCATCATCCGGGATTACGCCCAGCCGGATTTTGCCCTGGACCAGGCCATACGCTCCCTGCCCTTCCACTACGACTACGTGCGCAAGCTGTTTAAAAAAGAGGTGGGGCTCACCCCGCTGGAATACACGACCAAGCTGCGCATGAAAAAGGCCCGGGGCATGCTCAGCGGCCTGGGCGCCACGGGCTACACCGTAGCGGAGGTGGCCGAATTGTGCGGTTACGACAACGCGCTCTACTTCTCCCGGGTATTCAAAAAGCAGGAGGGAATGTCGCCCTCCGCCTTTGCCCGAAACGCCCCCATATCCGGATCGTGAATATACGGGGTCGGAAATGGTATGGCGCGCGTCCGGGCGGTGGGCTATAATGGGAGCATCAGAATCCCTTGGCTCCGGCGGATGGGACAGCCCCTGCCGCCCTCGAGCGGAAAAACAATCAGATTTGGAGGGTATTCACCATGAAATTCGACGTGCGTTACGCCAACCATCCGGAAGACTCCGCCCTGTACACCACGGCGGAACTGCGCCGGCACTACCACATCAGCCGCATTTTCGAGGCGGATGAGATCTGTCTCACCTACTCCCACCAGGACCGGATCATTGCCGGAGGCGCCATGCCGGTGGACGGCGAACTGAGGCTGGAGAGCTGCAAGGAACTGGCCGCCCCCTATTTCCTGGCCCGCCGGGAACTGGGCGCCATCAACATCGGCGGGCCAGGCTCCCTCACTGTGGACGGCGTGGAATACCAGCTCAACAGCAAAGACGGCATCTACGTGGGCATGGGCGCCAAGGAGCTGGTATTCCGCTCCCTGGACAAAGCCCATCCCGCCAAGTTCTATATCAACTCCTGCCCCGCGCACCGCACCTGCCCCACCGTACTCATCCCCATGGACAAGGCCCGCTACAACCACTTGGGCAGTCAGGAGACGGTAAACGAGCGCGTTCTGCGCCAGTATGTCCACCCCGCCGTGTGCGAAAGCTGCCAGCTGTCCATGGGCATGACCGCCCTCATGCCCGGCAACGTGTGGAACACCATGCCCTGCCACACCCATGAGCGGCGGATGGAGGTCTACCTGTATTTTGACATCGCCCCCGACCAGGCCGTGTTCCACATGATGGGTCAGCCGGACGAGACTCGGCACATCGTCATGCACAATGAGGAGGCGGTGATTTCCCCCAGCTGGTCCATCCACTCCGGCGTGGGCACCGCCAACTACACCTTCATCTGGGGCATGTGCGGCGAGAACCAGGACTTTGACGACATGGACGGCATCCCCACCAGCGAGCTGAAATAAGGAGGAGCGGAACATGAAAAATCAGTTTGACCTGTCCGGCAAGGTGGCGCTGGTCACCGGCGCGTCCTACGGCATCGGCTTCGCCATTGCCTCCGCCATGGCGGAGGCGGGGGCCGTTATTGTGTTCAACGACATCAAGCAGGAACTGGTGGACAAGGGCGCCGCCGCCTATGCCGAGAAGGGCATCACCGCCCACGGCTATGTATGCGACGTGACCGACGAGGACGCCGTCAACGCCCTGGTGTCCAAGGTGGAGGCCGAGGTGGGGGTCATCGACATCCTGGTGAACAACGCGGGAATCATCAAGCGCATTCCCATGCTGGAAATGTCCGCCAAGGACTTCCGGCAGGTTATCGACGTGGACCTGAACGCTCCCTTCATCGTATCCAAAGCGGTGATCCCCTCCATGATTAAAAAGGGCGGCGGCAAAATCATCAACATCTGCTCCATGATGAGCGAACTGGGCCGTGAGACCGTCTCCGCCTACGCCGCCGCCAAGGGCGGACTGAAGATGCTCACCCGCAACATCGCCAGCGAGTACGGCCAGTATAACATCCAGTGCAACGGCATCGGCCCCGGCTATATCGCCACCCCCCAGACCGCCCCCCTGCGCGAGGTGCAGCCCGACGGCTCCAAGCACCCCTTCGACCAGTTCATCTTGGCAAAAACCCCGGCCAACCGCTGGGGCGAGGCCTCCGACCTGGGCGGACCGGCGGTGTTCCTGGCCTCCTCCGCCTCCGACTTTGTCAACGGCCACATTCTGTATGTGGACGGCGGCATCCTGGCCTATATCGGCAAGCAGCCGTAGCAAAACCGCGGCGCGCCGCAAGTCTTCCAACCGAGCTCCGGGCGTGGGGTCAATTCCCCGCGCCCGGAGCTCGGTTTTTTCCCGGAGGTCCAGAGAATGCGCGGGCAGATCGTCAATATCACCAAAAGAGACGGTGCATTCCGTGGATTACAAGGGCTGAATCGACAAAATTATTTGTTGATCTTGCACAAAGAATGGTTGTCGGTTATAATGGATTTAAAAACAGGAAATGTGGTGAGCACGTTATGAGGATTGGTCTGCTTGACGCCGATTTGATGGACAACGGCACGCGCCACCCCAATCTGGCGCTGATGAAAATCGCGGGGTTTTACCGCGACCGGGGCGACGACGTTCAGTTGATCTATGACGACTACACATCCGTACAGAATTTTGACAAAGTGTATATCTCCAAAGTGTTTACGTTTTCAAAAATCCCCGACTGGGTGCTGGCATTGGGCCATGTCTTCACCGGGGGAACGGGTTTTTTTGAGGATGGCGGCCCCAATCTGCCCGATGAAATTGAACATCACATGCCCTATTACGACCTGTATAAGGATTATGTGGAACACCAGCTGGCTCTGGGCCACAAGCGCACCCACTATTCGGATTATCTGGATTACTCCATCGGATTTACAACGCGTGGCTGTTTTCGGAAATGCGCGTTCTGCGTCAACAAAAAGTACGACCACACGTTCCGCCACTCGCCTGTGCGCGAGTTTCTTGACGAAAACCGCCCCTTCCTCTACCTGTGGGACGACAACTTTCTCGCCCTGCCGGAGTGGGAAGCCGTGCTGGACGAGATAGAGGCCGCCGGCCGGCCCTTTCAGTTCAGGCAGGGCCTTGACCTGCGCCTTATGACCGACCGGAAAGCGAAGCGTTTTGTCAAAACCCACTATCAGGGCGACTTTATCTTTGCCTTTGACCACATTGAGGACAAGGAGCTGATTATCCAGAAGGTCCAATTGTGGAAACGGTATTCCGCCAAAGTCTGCAAAATGTATGTCATTGCCGCCTATAAATCCCAAGACGCCGCCGACATCGTGGATGTGTTTGAACGCATCCACACCCTCATGAAATACGGCTCCATCCCCTATCTCATGCGGTATGAGGCGTATAAAACCAGCAAGCTGAAAAACATCTACATTGAATTGGCCCGGTGGTGCAATCAGCCCAACTTTTTCAAGAAAATGTCCTTCCGGCAGTTCTGCGTGGCCAACCAAAACTACAAAAAGGATAAGAGCACAAACTGCTCCGCCTATCAGGCCATGCTCGACTTTGAAACGCTGTATCCGGGCATCGCCAGGAAGTATTTTGACCTGCGGTACGACCAGCAGAACATGTATCTGACCCAATACGGATACGGCAGGCGCTACGCCAACAAACCCCCCTGCGCCGACTGCAAAAAGCGGGGCCTGTGCTGGAACGCGTTTTTATACGGCGGAAAATCAAAGGAGGAACTGCTGCGCGCCTATTTTACAAAAGAGATCGATTTGGAATGCCTCCGGTACGAAAACGCCGAGTGCTCCTGCGGCTCTCTGGAGGCGGCCAAGGCGCTGGCCAACGCGATTAAAAACACCTCCGCACGTGAAATCATCGCGCTGCTGGCCGGCTGCGGAGACAGGGAGCCCGTCACCAAGGAAAACATTCCGCAAATCAGCGATTTGGACACCGCGCTGTTTGACGTGGTGGCAAAGCTGCACGATGCCGGTCAGGTGATGAGCTTTGAAGAAATCGGTCACTATTTGACCCGGCATGACCCGACATTCAAGCAGAACTTGGTCGCGAATAAAAAGTATGGCGAAAACCACGCCAAACTGGCGGCTCTGCTTGACCTTGTCTTGATCAACAAACTAGACGCGCGGGCAAACATCAAGCTTTCGGAATTTGGAACATATTTTTCCCAGCTCTCAAAGCCGGAGCAAAGCGAGCTGGTCGGCAAGCTCTGCCTGCGAATCCCCATTGTTCAAAACTATTTCCTCTCCGCCAATCCCCTGGAGACGCTGGAAGAAGACCTGGGCGTTTTGTCGTTAGCGACCCACAAGAGGCGAAAAAACAACGTGATAACGCTGATCAATCTGGTAGCGGAGCGCGGCGGCCTGCGGTAAGCGGGCAATCTGCCGGCAAAGGATGGGAACGTTTTGCCAAATTCATACACTGAAATTGCATTTAAGGCCAGCTATGAGAGCGGCGTGGATGATTTGGTGCAGGATTTTTACGTCCCTGTGCTCGGCTGTTCCGCCTCCTATGACCGTATTGCCGGTTTTTTCTCCTCCTCCAGTCTGGCGGTCGCCGCCAGAGGGATCGCCGGACTGATTGAAAACCACGGCCATATGCGGCTTATCACAAGCCCAAATCTGAGCACGGAAGACGCCAAGGTGATCACCTCCGCCGCCCAGTCCGTCCAGCGCTTTTTTGAGGGCAGGCTGCTGTCCGAACTGGACCGAATACAAAACGAATTTGAAAAAGACCATATTCAGGCCCTCGGCTGGATGCTGGCAAACGGATTGCTGGAAATCCGTCTGGCCTATGTAACGGATGAAGAGGGCGCGCCGCTGCAGAGTAATTTGTTTCATCAAAAAATAGGTCTGCTGACGGACATTCAGGGGAACAAGCTGTCATTCAGCGGTTCAATCAACGAATCGGCCTCCGGCTGGCTGGGAAACATTGAGGAATTCAAGGTGTTTCGGGAATGGGTCCCCGGGCAGGACGCCTTTTACCAATCGGACGAAGAACGTTTCTCGGCGCTCTGGAGCGGTTTGAGAAAAAACGTGCGCGTTGTGGACATACCGCAGGCCGTGAAGGAGCGGCTCATCCGCGAGGGCGCCGATTTTTCCATTGAGCGGCTGACCGTGCGGCATTATTTGAAAAGCAGGAAGGGCAAAAGTGTGGAGGAGCGGCTGTCTCTCTTTCCCTATCAGAAAGAGGCGCTGCAGATGTGGCTCCACAACGGCTTCCGCCTGCTGTTTGAAATGGCCACGGGCACCGGCAAGACCAGAACAGCGCTGGCCTGCGTAAACCACGCCTTGAAACGGGAAAAGAAGCTGGTGGTCGTCATCGCCTGTCCGCAGACCACCCTTTCCAGCCAGTGGAGGACAAACGAGGTTGAGCCGGCGGGATTTGCGTTTGACGCGGTTTTAACCGCCGACGGGACCAATTCCGGCTGGCGCAGAGCTCTTGACACCCTTCTCAGGCAGGTGTCCACGGGCTTTTACAACCGCGCGGTGGTGTATACCACCCACGCCACGGGGAGCAGCGGCGATTTTACCACTCTCATTCAAAACAGCAGCCCCGACATTCCATTCTGCTTGGTCGCCGACGAGGTCCACGGCCTCGGGGCCCACAAGGGCAAACAAGCGCTGCTGGACCGATACAAATACAGAATCGGCCTCAGCGCAACGCCCAGGCGCTGGTTTGACGCTTACGGCACCCGGATACTGGCCGATTTTTTCGGGGACAAATCCTTTGTGTTCTCCATCGCGGACGCCCTGACCACAATCAATCCCCTCACCAACAGGCCGTTTCTGGTCAACTATTATTACCACCCCATTTTTGTTTCGCTGACTGACGGCGAGCTCCAGTCGTATAAACGGCTTTCAACCCGGATTAAAAAGCTCTCAACTTACGCGCAGTCCAGCGACGAATACCAGAAAAGGTATGAGTCCCTGCTGTTTGCGCGGGCGAACATTCAAAAAAACGCCGTCGGCAAATACGCCGCCCTGGCGGAAGTCCTCGCCGGAACGCCCAAGGTGGAAAATACGCTGCTGTTCGTCTCAGACGCGCAGCTCGACAACGTGATGGCCCTGCTGAAGCAGTGCGGCATCACCGCCCACCGGTTCACCGAAAAGCAGGGCGCTTCGCCCAAAAAGGAATATGGCGGCCTCAGCGAGCGACAGTATCTCATCAATCACTTTAAGAAGCGGAACTATCAGGCGCTGGCCGCCATCAGCTGTCTGGACGAGGGGATAGACATTCCAAGCGCCGACACCGCAATCCTGATGGCAAACAGCTCCAACCCCAGGGAATATGTCCAGCGCATCGGCCGCGTCCTCCGGCAGGCGGAGGGCAAAACCCACGCCCGGATCTATGATTTTATTGTGGAACCGAATTGGGAGCAGGACCTGCCTCCCGAACTGCGGGCGTTTGAACAAAAGATATTTGAGAAAGAATTACAGCGGGCCCACGATATGGCCGTCAACGCATTGAACAACGCGGAGGTCAGGGTTGCGCTCGACCAAAAATTGACGGAGGTGAGCGGCGATGGCGTTGAATAAGACCATTCTCTCAAAACTTGCGGAGAAAACTTCCAGCGACCCTGATATGCAGCGGTTTCTGAGCGATATCCTGTCCTTTGAGAGCACGCCCAAAACCGGCTGGTATGAAAAGCCTTACAGCGAGCTTTTGGAAAAGCATTGCAAGGAGGAACAGCCATGCGACTGACCAGAATCGAAGTTGAAAACTTCCGGCAGTATCAATCGCTCTGCTTCCAATTTCCGAAAACCACCGCCTGGGACCTGCACATCATCGTGTCCGACAACGGCGTTGGGAAAACCAACCTGCTCAACGCCATCACCTGGTGCCTGTATGAGGATGAGCCCCATCTGGGCGACGCGTCAAAAAGCCTGCCCCGAATCAACCTGAAAACCAAAAACCGAGCCCTGGAGCGCGGGGAGTCCACAGCCGGCATCGCCGTCAGGATTTACGCTGAGGACGGGGCGGACACCATACTATTCGCCCGGGAGATGACCGTGCGGCTCGACCCATATTTTGAGTACAGAAGCGAGCTGACCGTCACCGCAAACACCACCGGCGGCGCCAACGACGCCAAAGTGCTGACCGGGAACGACGCCGCCGCTTACGTGGAAAAGTACATGCCAAAGAAAATCCGGCAGTACTTCTGCTTTGACGGCGAACAGCTTGACAGCTACTTTATCAGCGACAAAAGCTCGAAAATCAAGGAGAGCATTCACGCGATTTCCCAAGTTGACGTCGTGTCCCGTATCAAAGACAGGCTCGGGAAGGTGGTCATGGCCAAGCAGAACGAGGCCGGGAAGAAGGCCCCTAACATCCGCGCCCTCACCCAGGAGCTTGAGAAAGCGCGGCAGGAGGCGGACCGCATCTCCGGCACCATCTCCGAATTGGAAAAGCAGCTGGCCATTTCCGAAACGGTGATAAAAACCAATACGGAGCGGCTGAGCGGTCAGGAAAACCTCCCGGACCTTGAGGCGAAGTACCAAAAGCTGGTCCAGCAGCGGGCCGCCCTTGAGGGACAGCGCGAGCACTGCACCGAGGAACTGTTCGCCTTTGTCCGGGAGATGAAAATCGCGCTGTCCCTGTATGGGTGCGCACGCAGAACATTGGACATCATCTCCGAAAAGGAGGCCCAAAACGCGCTGCCCCCCAACATAGACAAACAGGTGCTTCGCCAAATCCTGGGGCATGCCGACGGCTGCTGCCTGGTCTGCGGCCAGCCCCTCTCCAGCCATGCCCGCGGCCACATTGAGGAATTGCTGGACAAAATCCAGGTGTCCAGCGAAACCTCCAACCTGCTGATGTCCATCCGCAGTGAACTGAACCGGATTGTGGAAACCGCGGAAAGCTATCCCGGCAAAAAGGCGGAAATTCTCGGGCGGTACAAGGACGTCTGCGATGCGCTGGCGGAGTGTGAGCAAAATCTCCAGGCCGTGGACGACGAGCGCAGCAAGTTCGACGACAAGCACCAGGTGATTCTCTGGCATAAGGAGCGCAAGGCCCACGAAGAGCTGCTGGAGGCGAACAAAAACAAAAAGGCCGTCGCGGTATACCAGCTGGAGGCCGCCGCGGCCAGGCAGAAGGACATTGAGAACAAACTGAGCCGGGCGCTGGAGACAGCCCAGGCCTGTGCCCGGCTCAACCAGCTCATCATGTTCGCCTCCCGGGCAGAATCCATCGCCGCCGAAATTGAGGCGGAGATGATGGCGGAGGTCCGCTCCAAAATGGAGAGCCGGACCATGGAATATTTTTCAAGGCTCATATGGAAGAAGGGGGTATACAGCTGCATCACCCTGGACGACAAATACCAGCTTGACTTGATCCACAGGGACGGGTATTCTTGTGTGGGGTCGTGCAGCGCGGCCGAGCGCTCACTGCTGGCGCTGTCGTTCACACTGGCCCTCCACGAGGTCTCAGGGTTCAACTCCCTGCTCTTTATAGACACGCCGGTATCCCGCGTCACCGGACAGAACCGGGCAAATTTCGCCGCCGTCCTGCAGCAGGTGAGCCGGGACAAGCAGCTCATCATGACATTCACCCCGGATGAATACTCTGAGAACATCAACAGCGTGTTTGCTCCGGCCGCATCGTCCTCCGTCCGTTTGGCTATGAACGAGGAGCAGGACATCACAACAATCGAGTAGGAGGCGCCGCTCATGGAACTGAAGTCCAAGCATCCGGACAGAATCAACATATCCAAAAGGGCCCGGGAAATTGTGGATAAAATAGATAAGGCCAAATATTTCGGGCTCCAGGACAGCGCCGTAAGCCGGTCCGAGCTCTTCTCCTTCGCCATGGCCGTCGGGGTTGACACAGTGCCCACAAAGCTTGAAAACATCTACTCCGGGGGCCTGGTCCTGGAAAAATCAATCGACAGCCGTACCAAAGCCCTCATGTACGCGCTGTTTATCAACAGGCTGGGGGACGGCGACCTGGACGAGATGACGAAAAAGGACCAGGTCTATTCGCTGGCGCAGGAATACGCCAACACGGGTTTTGAAATTATGGAGGACTATATGGGACGCAAGAAAGACTCCGAGCTGATTTGGGAATTGCTTGAGGACCTGGATTTGCAGTACCGCACACAGGTCATGCAGGGGGGGACGCGGCTATGACGCCCCAGGAACAGCTGCAGCAGTGGATTCAGGGCAGCGACAATATTGTGTTTTTTGGCGGGGCTGGGGTGTCTACCGAGAGCGGCATCCCGGATTTCCGCAGTGTGGACGGCCTGTACAATCAAAAATATGACGAGCCGCCGGAGACCATTTTGAGCCACACCTACTTTACCCGGCGCACCAAGGATTTCTACCGCTTTTACCGGGACAAAATGCTGTGTCTGGACGCCAAGCCCAACGCCGCCCACCTGAAGCTGGCGGAGCTTGAGCGGGCCGGAAAGCTGAAGGCGGTGGTCACCCAGAACATCGACGGGCTCCACCAGCTGGCGGGAAGCCGGACGGTGTACGAGCTCCACGGCTCGGTCCACCGCAATTACTGCACCAAATGCCGAACCTTTTACGGCGTGGATTTTGTTCAGGCGGGGACGGATATCCCTCTGTGCCCGGTGTGCGGCGGGCTGGTCAAGCCGGATGTGGTGCTGTATGAAGAAGGGCTGGACCAGGCTGTTGTGGAGGGGGCCGTCCGGGCCATTGCCGGGGCGGACGTCCTCATCGTGGGGGGGACCTCCCTGGTGGTGTACCCCGCTGCGGGCCTTATCAATTATTACTGCGGGAATAAACTGGTGCTCATCAACCGAGACCCCACCCCCTATGACCGCGAGGCCGACCTGGTGCTCCACGACTCTCTGGGCAAGGTACTGGGAGGGATCGCGCTGTGAAGCCAAACGCGGGAGAACGGGCTGCCCAGGTCATGCTGGCCCTGTTGAAAACCATGTGCTATCTGGCCCTGTTCCTGGGCGCCCAGGTGTTTGTCATGCTGCCGGTGGTCATCGCCTCCATCGTCCAAATGACGATTGAGGGAAGCACCTTTGACGGCCAGCTGCTCTTCGAGGCCCTGACGGAGCATTCCATGGCCTTTTCCCTCGTCGCCAACATGCTCACCCTGTTCATTTTGATGGCTTTCTACCTCATCCGCCGAAAAAAGTTCAGCGAAGCGCTGTGGCTGCGGCGGGTGGACGGCCCCACCCTGTGGTCAGGCGTGTGCTTGGCCCCGGCCCTGTTTTTGGCGGTAAATCTGGTGCTGTCCTCCCTGCCTGAAGCCTGGCTGGAGAGCTACGGCGACGCCTCCGCCGGCCTCACCTCCGGCGGCGTAGTTGGTTTTATCGCCGTGGTGGCGGCGGCCCCTCTGGTGGAGGAGGTTGTTTTTCGTGGCCTCATCATGACCCGGCTGGGCCGGGCCATGCCCGGATGGCTGGCCATGTACCTGTCCGCCGCAATTTTCGGGCTGTGCCACGGCCACCCGGTCTGGTTCGGCTATGCCTTTGTGCTCGGGGCTTTCTTTGGTTTCATGGATCTGCGGGCGGGTTCTATCTGGCCCTCCATCCTGGGCCATGTGGCCTTCAACAGCTTCAGTCAGTTCCTCAGCCTGCTCCCGGACGACAACGAGACCGGGTCGGTCATCGCCCTGGGCGTCATCTTGGTCATGGCCATCCTGCTCCCTATACTCAACCGGAAGGGCATCGCGGCTCTGTTCCGGCCCGCGCCCAAAACCCCGCCGGTCCAGGCCCCGCCCACGGCCCCCGGCGTATATGAATTCGACCCCTGGGAGACCTAGAAGCAAAAGCCTGGAACGCCTGCTTTGGCAGACGTTCCAGGCTTTTTTCCAATTCGGAGCGCACCGTTCAGACACGCCGCAACGCAGGCCCGTCCAGGGAAATGATCCGGTCGCAGGCGGACAGCACCTGAGGCTGATGGGTGGCCAGCACGGCGGGCACATTCAGCGCCCGCAGGCGGTCCAGCATCCGCGCCGCCCGCTCCGGGTCCACCCCCGCAAAGGGCTCGTCCAGCAAAAACAGCTCCCCTCCCAGCGCCACGCACCGGGCCAGGGCCAGCCGCCGGGCCATGCCGCCGGACAACGCGGAGGGATAGGAGCTTCCCTCCGCTGTAAGCTCGGCAAAAGCCAGCCATTTTTCCGTCTCCGCCCGGCGGGAACGGGGAAGCACATCGGCAATATTCTGCCGCGCCGTCCGCCAGGGCAGGAGGCGGTCCTCCTGGAACAAAAAGGCGGTCCGGGCGGGGTCAACACCGCATACCGCGCCGCTCTCCATCCGAGCAAGCCCCGCCAGCGCCCGCAGGAGGGTGGTCTTACCGCACCCGGAGGGGCCGGACAGGGCGGTAAGGCCCCGGGCCGGTATGTCCAGGGAAAAGCGGTCCAGCACCAGCTTTTCTTCATAGCGCACCGTAATATTTTCCAGTTTTATCACGCCGCGTCCCCCCTCCCCAGCCCTCGCCGGAGCAGTTTCTCCAGAGCCAGGGACAGCGCCACGATGGTGAGGGTCCAGGCAAACAGGTCCGCCGTCTCAAATCCCACCTTGGCCTGCTGAATGCGGGAGCCGACAGCCCTGACAGGCGGACAGAGCACCTCCGCCGCCACCCCGGACTTCCAGGCCAGCCCCAGGGCGGTGAGCAGTCCGGATTCGATTTGGGGCCGCAGGGCAGGCAGATAGATGAGCCGCAATGTTTTGAGCCGGGAGAAGCGGTAGGCCCGGGCCAGCTCCAGCAGCTTTTCGTCCAGGCTGTCCAGTCCGGCGCCCAGCGCTCCCCACACCACCGGCAGCACCATCAGTCCGGCAATAACCCAGGGAATGGCCCCCCGCGGCACCCACAGATACACCAGCAGGATGAAGGACACCACCGGCGTGGCCCGCACCACCCGGACGGCGGGGGAGA
>CANOBV010000067.1 GCA_947564255.1 uncultured bacterium
CGAGATCGTGATGTGACTGGAGTTCAGACGTGTGCTCTTCCGATCTCATAGAGTGTGGGCAAAGGACATACGGAGCGGGTAATCCCGCTGCTGTAAGAGCTGCCCTTGTATCTTCAAGTATGGAGTCAATATCCCTGCTTTTATCGACAACATCACTGAAACCGTACCCAAATTTCTCTACAACGGCAATTTTATACTGATCGCTTAAAAGGGCGTAGAGGGACTTGAAATCCAGTATGGGGGAACAAGTCCCTCCACCTGACATGAAAACAAGCGTTGTATCTCCTGTCCCTTCAGTATAAATACTCATATTGTGCCCATCGACTTCGACGGTTTGTCCAAGGGGCGAACGCAATTTTGATTCTTGATTGAGCCGGATTTGATGATTTATATATATCACTACCAGCAATATAATTACCGCCAAAACAACTATTAAAATGATTTTCAAGAATTTCTTCAATGCATATCTCTCCATAATTTTCTATTTATCTTTTCTCGCCTTACTTTGTTTATCATAGCACAATCTTCATTTATTTGCAACACAGTGGGCGCGCTCCAAGTAGAAGTAAAATAGAGAGTAAGCATAAACAGGGCGGGCGCACCGTGGAAACGGCTGCGCCCGCCCTGTTTGCGTTTATGGGGTATGCTTCTTCCGGGGGCCTCGCGGCTTGGAGGTGGGCTTGCGTTCCACCCCGTTTCGGAAGTGGGTGCTTTCATATCGGTCAAAGAAAACCAATAATCCGAACCCATCCCCTATCGGGAAAAGGTTCGGATTATATGGGTTTGGTGCGCGAGGCGGGAGTCGAACCCGCACGCCCTTGCGAGCACTGGCACCTGAAGCCAGCGAGTCTACCAATTCCACCACTCGCGCATTCCATTTTTGCGCCGCCGCTTGGTACGATGCTTATATTACCACAGCAAACGGCAGTTGTCAACATCTTTTTTCCTCCCGATTATCAATTCTTTTATACTTGACAAACGACCGGTTGTGCATTATAATACAACCTGTGTTCAAAGACAGCAGGTGCGTAAGCGTAAGTCCTGCCGAGAATGCAGCCGATACATCAAGTTTGCGCTGTTTTCGTTTGGAACACGAAGGCGGCGGTTTTTTTGTGCATACAAAAAGATCACCTGCCGCGACAAAATTACCCGGAGGTGAATTCAAACAATGCCTAACGCAAAGGTTCTCAGTGAGAAGCAGGCCATCGTGGCCGCTCTGGTGGAAGACCTGAAGGCCGCCAATTCCGGCGTCCTGGTGGACTACAAGGGCATCACCGTGGCCGAGGACACCGCCCTGCGCCATGAGCTGCGTGAGAATGGCGTGGAGTACGCCGTGGTGAAGAACACCCTGCTTCGCCGTGCTCTGGATGACGTGGAGCTGGGCGAGCTGGACGAGGTGCTCAGCGGCACCACTTCCATGGCTATCTCCAAGGAAGACCCTATTGCCCCCATGCGAATCGTCAACAAGTACGCCAAGCAAATGGGCGACCGCTTCAACATCAAGGCCGGTTTCATGGACGGCAAGGTGCTTCCGCTGGATGACGTGTTCGCCCTGGCTGAGCTGCCCTCCAAGGACGCCCTGCTGGGCCAGGTTCTGGGCATGATGCTGGCCCCCATCACCAGCTTGGCCATCGTGATCAAGGCCATCGCCGAGAAGGATGGCGAAGCCCCCGCAGAGGAGGTCCCCGCCGCCGAGTAAAGCTCGGCGCTGTCCCGTAGCGGGACGCAACATACTGTAATATTTGATAATTAGGAGGATTTTCATCATGGCTAGCGAGAAAGTTACCGCTCTGGTTGAAGAAGTCAAGCAGCTCACCGTTCTCGAGCTGAACGATCTGGTCAAGGCCCTGGAGGAGGAGTTCGGCGTTTCCGCCGCCGCTATGGCCGCTCCTGCCGCCGGCCCCGCCGCTGCCGCCGTGGAAGAGAAGACCGAGTTCGACGTGGTTCTGACCGGCTTTGATGCCGCCGCCAAGATCAAGGTTATCAAGGTGGTCCGTGAGATCACTGGCCTGGGTCTGGCCGAGGCCAAGGCTGCTGTTGAAGGCACCCCCAAGACCCTGAAGGAGGCTGTGTCCAAGGATGAGGCCGAGGAACTGAAGAAGAAGATCGAGGAGGCCGGCGGCAAGGTGGAGCTGAAGTAAGCTGACCTTTGCTTGTGGCTGCAGTTCCTGTCTGGCGCACAAGGCATTTTGAATGCAATCATAAAAAGGGCCTGTGGATGAGTTCCATGGGCCTTTTTTATTCTCATCCTCCGCTTCTCGTTTTTTCTTCTTCAGGAAATACAATTTGCCCATCTGACATATCATGCCTTAAAAAGGGGAAATACAAGTATGGCGCATTTGCTTTTAGCCGTTATTTATCTGTCTTTCATCAGTCTTGGCCTGCCCGACTCTCTTTTGGGTTCCGCGTGGCCGGTAATGCATGCCGATTTAAACGTCCCGATGTCCTGGGCGGGGTGTGTGTCTATCATCATCTCCATAGGCACTGTGGTGTCCAGCCTCCAGAGCGACCGGCTCACCAAAAAACTGGGTACGGGGAAGGTCACCGCCATCAGCGTGGGTATGACGGCGGCGGCGCTGTTGGGGTTTTCCGTCAGCAGTTCATTCTGGATGCTCTGTCTGTGGGCAATCCCCTATGGCCTGGGGGCGGGCAGCGTGGATGCGGCGCTGAACAATTACGTGGCCCTCCACTACGCCAGCCGCCACATGAGCTGGCTCCACTGCATGTGGGGGCTGGGGGCCGCTGTGGGGCCTTACGTCATGGGCCTTGCCCTGTCCGGCGGCTCAGGATGGAATATGGGCTATCGTTATATCGGCCTGCTCCAAATTGCACTCACGTTGGTTTTGGTGGTGAGCCTGCCTCTTTGGCGCGTCCATGGCGCCAAAACAGAAGCGGCAGAGAGCCAAACCGTGCCGCCGCTCACCCTGCCTCAGATTTTCCGCATTTCCGGGGCCAAGGAGGTCATGGCAGCCTTTTTTTGCTATTGCGCATTGGAACAGACCGCTATTCTGTGGGCCAGCAGCTATCTGAACCTGTACAAGGGTATTTCCGCAGAGACGGCGGCTGGTTATGCCGGACTGTTTTTCGTTGGCATCACCACTGGCCGGGCCCTGAGCGGTTTCCTCACCATAAAGTTCAGCGACACCCAAATGATCCGGCTGGGACAAGGCCTTATTGCCATAGGCGCCGTGGCTATGCTGCTGCCTCTTCATGTGTATGTCTCTCTGACAGGGCTGGTGCTGGTGGGGCTGGGGTGTGCTCCCATCTATCCCTGTGTCATCCACTCCACGCCGGACCACTTCGGGGCGGACAAATCTCAGGCTGTCATCGGCGTCCAGATGGCCAGCGCTTACGTGGGTACCTGCCTCATGCCGCCCCTTTTTGGATTGATTGCAAGCCATATCAGCGCGGGACTGTTTCCGGCTTACCTGCTGGCTATCCTCGCTGTTATGGTGGTTATGCACGAGGCCCTGCTGCGCCGGACGAAAAATAACCGCGCCCGCCCGGTTTGAGTCCTCTCAAAAGAGAACCCAAACAGAGTGGGAGCGGTTTCTGCTCAAATCAATTATGAAATTACGTACCCGCCATCGCGCTGTCCAGGTGCGCCGCTTTGAGGGCCTTGTGGAGCGCAACCCCCAGAATGGGGGCGAAGATCACCGCCACGATGCCGTTAAAGGCGGAAACGGGAACCCGTTCCAGCACGGCCAGCCACGCCGCGTCGGCGGAAAGCCCCTTGAGGAGCAGGCCGTTGTAGAAAAAGCTCTTGGCCAGATAGAGAACGATGTAGCTCAGCGCCGCCAGGGCGCTGGCCACCGCCTCGTTGACGTAATTGCTCTTTCCCTTGAACACTTTGAAAAATACCGCCCCGGCCACCAGGCCGTACACTCCCTTGGTGAGGAAGGTGATGGGGGCTTCCATAATGCGCAGGGGGTCAAACAGGTCAAAAATGGCGGAGCCCAGCCCCGCAGCCAGCGCCCCCCACCAGGGTCCCAGCAGCAGCCCGGACAGAGCGCACATCACATTGCCCAGATGAAAGCGGTTGGTCCCCAGGGGAGAGGGGATCTGGATATCCGGCACCTTGGAGCCAACGGCCACCAGCGCCGCCATCACGGCCACCACGCAGATCATCAGGACGGTTTTCCTGTTTTTGGATTGGTTCATTCGTTCCAACTCCTTCCGGGCCTTGACAGCCCCTGGTCTTGGTGTTATTATACGGAAAACTGACATGGTTTCCATGCCCAGTTTTCATCTTTTTTATGGGGTCAGATGGCAAACAAGCGGCGTCCGCGCCGATTGACGCGGACGCCGCAAGCAGAATCAGGGTCTCCGGGTTTTTCAATGGCTCCAACCAACGAGGTGATTTTATATGGCCGGTTCTTTTCCCCTCCCTGTGTTTGACAATAAATCTCCCTTGTATGAACAGCTCTACCGGCACATCGCCGGAGCCATCCAGTCCGGGATGCTGTCTCCGGGGGTCAAGCTGCCGTCCAAGCGGCGTCTGTGCGCCCTGGCCGGCGTAAGCATGAGCACGGTGGAGACCGCCTATTCCCTGCTGGCGGCGGAGGGGTATGTATTGGCCAAGCCGAGAAGCGGCTATATTTGCGCTCACCTGCTTCCCGCCGCCCCTGCCGTCCCCGCCGCCGTTCCGGAGGCGGTTCCCGCCGCTCCCTCCCAGTGGGTCTGTGACTGCTCCACGTCGGCGGTAGACACGTCTGTTTTTCCGTTCTCCTCCTGGGCGCGGATTACGAAAGAGGCTGTGTACGAGAACCCTGGTCTGCTTCAGCGGGGCCACCCTCAGGGGGACCGGCCCCTGCGCACCGCCCTGTCGGAGCTGCTTGCCCAGTACCGGGGGGTTCGGTGTTCTCCGGAGCAGGTGGTGGTGGGGGCGGGGGCGGATTATCTGCTCTCCCTGCTCCTTCAGCTGCTGCCGGAACAACGGGCCGTGGCGCTGGAGGACCCGGGATATCCCGCCGCCTATGCCACCGCAGCCCGACACGGGCGGTCCGCCATCCCCATTCCGGTGGACTGTGAGGGAATGGACCCGGAGGCCCTGGCGGCCAGCGGAGCAGGGCTGGCCTATGTGACCCCGTCCCACCAATTCCCTCTGGGGGTGACCATGCCCGCCGGACGGCGCAGCCGCCTCCTCCATTGGGCGGCATCTGTCCCCGGCCGCTTTCTCATCGAGGACGACTACGACAGTGAATTTCGCTGGTCCTCCCGGCCGATTCCGGCCATGCAGGGGCTGGACCGGGGGGGACGGGTGGTGTACATGGGCACTTTTTCCCGGTCCATAGCTCCGGCCATCCGGGTGGCGTACATGATTTTGCCCCCGGAGCTCTTGGCGCGGTATCAGTGCGCGTTCTCCCACGGGGCCTGCACCGTTTCCCGGTTTGAGCAGGAGAGTCTGCGGCGTTTTGTGACTCAGGGCCTGTATGGACGGCACCTGCGGCGCACCGGAAACCTGTATCGTAAAAAATGCGCCCTGTTCACCCAGGCGCTGTCCGCAATCCCCGGCGCGTCCATCACCGGAGCGGAGGCGGGGCTCCATTTCCTGCTCACCCTGCCCCGTTTTTCCGAAACTGAGCTGGTGGAACGGGCGGCGGCACAATCCGTCCGGGTCCATCCCCTGAGCCGTTACTGTCACGCCGTTTCTCCCCGGCCATCCACCGTAGTGCTGGGCTTTGCCGGCCTGTCTGAGCAGAAATTGGCCCAGGCCGCCGGTTTGCTGGCCGAGGCCTGGGCCTAGAGCAATTTTCAAAACCGCTGATTCTGCCGCGGTCACAGATTGGCAAATACGTCCATCTGCCGCTGGAGCTCGCCCACAATCTCCTGGTTGGTGTCCATACCCACAGTGATGCCCGCCATGTCGTCCACCAGAACGCGGGTACTGCCCGCCACACCGGCCACGCCCGAGACCGCGCCGTCAATGGCGCCGGAAATGCTGCTGGTGGCCCCCGCGATATCCGCCATGGATTGCTGCAGGCGGTCCGCCCGGCTGTTGAAGGCATCCATGGACTGGTGGACGTAGGAGGCGTCCTCCCGGTACTGCCGGCCGGACTGGACGAACTGCTC
This sequence comes from uncultured bacterium, assembly GCA_947564255.1. GTDB lineage: Bacteria > Bacillota > Clostridia > Oscillospirales > Oscillospiraceae > Enterenecus. The sequence goes on from CANOBV010000067.1 coordinate 6,073, forward strand.
AAACTGGGTCAGCACCGCTTGGCCCAGGTAGTCTACCAGTTCCCGGGCGCTGGCGGTGAGGTAATCCACCGCCCCGGTGACCACCGTGCTCACCTCCTGAATGTGTCCGGCGGTCTCGGAACAGGAGTCAGCCAGACGGCGGACCTCCTGCGCCACCACCGCGAAGCCTTTTCCGGCGTCCCCAGCCCGGGCGGCCTCCACGGAGGCATTGATGGCGATCAGGTCGGTGGAGGAGGAAATGGACAGGATGTCCTTGGTCAGAATACTGATTTGGTCCACACTCCTGCTCTGCTCAATGGCGCCGTTGAGCTGGGCCATAATCTCCTCCGTTTTGGTCCGGATGGCCTCCATTCTGGCTTGGGCGGACCGTTCCATCTCCTCCGCCCGTCCCCGCATCTCCACGGAGTAGGCGGTGATGGCGGAGCACTCCCGCGCCATATCCCCTGCGTCCTCCCGGGTTCCTGCGGCACTGGCGGTGATGGCGGCGGCGCTGCCTGCCACCTCCTTTATGGCGGCGGACAGCTGCTGCGTCAGGGCGGACAGGTCACGGACACTGCTGTCGGAGGTCTGGGCCCGGCGGCGTACCTCTCCCACCACGCCGCTGATGCGCTCCGAGCTGCCCTGCAGGGTGCCCATCACCTCGTGGATGGGGGCAATGACGTATTTCCGCACAATGCGGAATGCGGCCGCCACCAGAATAATGCCGATGGTCAGGGTGACGGCGCTGGTGGCCAGAGATGTGACATACACCATAAAGAGCCGCCCCCGGGCGGTCTCTGCCCGGCCGGTGACGGAGGCGTACAGGGCGTCGATGTCCTCTTCGGCTTTTTCGCTCCAGAGCGCCGCGTCTCCATTGGCCACGGCGTAGGCGTCCTGGGTCTTGCTGTCGGCGCTGGCGCACACCAGGTAGACAAGAGCGTGTTTGAAAGCGCTGTAGTCCTCCAGCAGCGCCCGGTAGTTTCCCATGTCCTCATCCGCTACAAATTCTTGATAATCCGCCAGCATACCGTCCAGACGGACTTCCTCGTCCTTGATCTCCCGGACCAGCCGGATCATGGTGGCATGGTCCGCCGCCACGATGTGGGACAAGGACAGGCGGTGTATATCCATAATGGACCGGCGGATTTCCTCCAGCCGGGTTTCGCCGGCCATGTATTCATCCACAATGGTTCCGGCGTTGGCGTTGACATTGTTGATGCTGAACGCCGCCAGGACATTGGACAGCAGCATCACCAGGCCCAGCAGAATAATGGGCAGGATCAGGCGCTGCTGCAGCGTGAGCTTTCCTTTCATACGGTCTCCTCCCAATCACTGTAATGGATGCGCTACCGTGCCGTCACGCCCTCCGCCAGCCGGTCCAGCTGGGCCTGAAGGGACGCGCCGGAGGGGTTCCCCTCCGCCATACTGGCCGCGAACTCCGACACCGGGTCCCAGAACTTTCCGCCCACGCGCTGAAGCTGGGAAAACTCCGATTGGGCCAGCAAGGCGGCAATTGCCGGGGCGCTTTGAACCTCCGCCGAGTTTGCGGCGGCGGTGTTGGCCGGGCCTTGGCCCCGGAGCTGAAAGCGCAGACGCTGGTTGGCCTCCCCGACAATCCACCGGGCCAGCTTTGCGGCCCAGTCCGGATGCTCTGAATAGGCGTTGACGCCTATGAGCTTGCACCCGGAGAATGAGGCCATCTGCACCTGCTTTCCAGCGCAGGTGAATGTGGGCAGCTTGGCCGCGCCCATGTTTTCGCCCCAGACCTCTTGAACCGCCACCGCGTTCCATACGCCGCTGACCCCGGCAATCACCGAACCGTCCCGCACACCGTCCATAAATTCCGTGTCCGTCCGGCTGGCAAAGCCGGGACTGGCCGCGATGTCCAGCATAGCCTGGGCCACATCAGTTCCCCGGATGGGGTTATCGGTACTGTTCCAGGTGCAGTAGTTGGTCAGGCCGTCGGGGTTGAGCCCTACCTCCAGTCCGGTATTGCCAAAAAAGGCATAGACATACCAAGCGGAAGACCAGTCCATGGATATCAGGCCGCCGGCACGCTCCGCCGCCTCCAGCATCCGGTCCAGACTTTCAATATCTTCTTCGGTAAAATACTCCTTGTTATAGTAGAGAAAATAGCCGTTGTCAGCCGTTAAGGGATAGGCGTACAAGGTCCCTTCCACGCTGGCCGCCTCCGCCGCCCGGGGCAGGCAGGCGGCACGGATATCTCCGGCATTCTCCACCGGGTCCAGTGCCCCCGCCGCCGCCAAGGCGGCCACCTGGTCATCCGCAAAAGCGAACACGTCCGCGCCGTCCTCCAAATTGCCCAGCAGGGCGTCTTTGCAGCTGGACTCGCTTTGGGGGCGAAAAGTGATATCAAAACTGGCCTGTCCGGCGTATTCACTTTGGAATGATTGAAAAATCTGCTGGAGAAGCGCCTCATCCTCCTCAGCTCCCCACACGGTGAGCTCCACTTTCCCGCCGCCGGAAGCGGCCGTCTCAGAAGGAGGGTCCTGGGCTTTGCAGCCCATTGCCAGCAGCAGCCACACCGCTGCCAGCAGGAGCAGATAATTTCGTCTCATCATATCAAGTCCTTCCCGTTCGTGGTCCAGCCCGGGGGAAGCCCCGCAGCTCAGCCGGTAAAATTATAGCATTTTTTACTCTGACTGACAACTGAATCTTGCGTTTTTCGGCGCACCGTCCCGCGCGCCCGGAGATGCCATAGAAAGCAGCTTATACATTATACAACTGTCTCTTGCCAACAGGGAACAGCCCTGTTATAATGATGGTATAATGTACCATTGCCTGGAACGGGAGGTCGTATCATGTCACTGAAAGACAAAATCGCATCCATCCTATTCGGCCCGAAACCGGAAGAGACGCCGTCTGGAGACCCCATTGTCCAGCAGGAACCGCTGGAGCAGGCTGCCGCGGAGGAGCAATCTCCCGCTTCCGACGATCCTGCCCTGCTGAAACTGCCTGGAGACCATGCTCTGTATCAGCTTTACAACATCCGGCGCAAAGAGGCCGGTTATCTGCCTGCGCCCCGGCTTTGCCTGGATGAGGACGGCGCCCTTCCGGAGGAGTTGATTCGCCGGGAGAAAAGCCGCCTCCAGGCAGGGTTGAAAAACGTGTGTAATTTCCGGCTGAAATCCACAAAGTCAAGTGAAAGTAAGCGGAAAAAGGATAAAGAAGATGAAACGGAGGATGATAAGCCCCACGGCTTGGATGCCTTCCCCTGGTTGTTTGTCTCCTCCGACAAGCTTTACGCCTGGGTGTTGGTTTTCCCTCCCACAGGGCAGGGACAGGAGCTGACTCGGGACATTCTCTGCCAGGCCCTGGAGGAACAGGGTATCATTTATGGGGTGGACGCGCGCCTGACGGACCGGCTGTCCCACGATGAAAACCGTTATTTTAATCTGTTTTTGGCTGCCAGGGGCAAACCCGCCTTTGACGGAAAAAACGGCAATATCGTGGACTATGTTCCGCGGGTCATTGAGCGGGTGCTGGAGGTGGATGAATACGACCAGGTGGACTACGCCGCCTTGAATCTGATTCACAACGTGAAAGAGGGCCAGGAGATCTGCCGCTTGATCCGCCCCACCGAAGGTGAGCCGGGCCGGACCGTATTGGACCAGGAGATTCCGGCCAAGAGCGGAAAGTCCGTACCGCTTCCCAAAGGACGTAACACTGAGCTCAGTGAGGATGGCGACGCTCTGGTGGCTTCCATGTCGGGGCACGTGGAGTTTACCGGCCGCAGCTTCCAGGTCAAGCCCGTGTTGGATATTCCGGGCGACGTGGATTTTTCCACCGGAAACATCAAGTTTTTGGGTGATGTCAATATCAAAGGCGACGTGCTCAGCGGTTTTACGGTCCGGGCTATGGGAAACATCTGGGTGGGCGGCGTCATTGAAGCCGGCAGTACGGTGGAGGCCGGCGGCGATCTCACTGTGGTGAAGGGCATTTTGGGGGACGGCACCACCACCGTCCGTGCCCATCGGTGTATTTTTTCCAAGTATATCGAAAATTCTACCATCTACGTCCAGGAAAATCTCCAGACCGACGCCATCATCAACGGCAATGTCTACTGCGATGGCGAGGTACTGGTCCGCTCCGGGCGGGGCAGCATTATGGGGGGGCGGGTTTGGGCCGCAAAGAAAGTCAGCGCCACCGCCGTCGGCTCCAAGTCGGAGTGCCGGACTTCTATTTCCCTGGGGGGACTGCCCTGCACCAACTTTGAGCGGGAACAGGTGCAGCGCGAACTCAAGGAGCTGGAGATAGAGCTGGAAAGGCTGGAGTGCCAGCTGGACAGTCCGGCAAAGGCCAGCCTGCTGGGCAAGGCCCGGGTGAAATTGAACACGGCGGAGCTCCGGCTCCAGCAGCTTGAGGACGATTTACAGGATATCAAAGCGGAACTGAGGGACCGGGAAGAGGGCCGTCTGGAGTGCGGCGTCGCTTATGCGGGGACAGAGATCAGTTTCGGTGAAGAGACGCTCCGTTTGCGGCATGAGGAGCGGCAGTGTGTTGCCAAAATGGTGTGCGGCGAAATCGTCGTGATGTAGTCTGGGCCAGAACGCGCTTGTGAGCGTGCGCGGACTGGTTCAGAACGAATTTGGAAAGAGGGAACTGATTTATGAAGAAAAAGGTCATGGTGGTGGATGACTCCCGGGTTATGGAACTCCAGATTTGTAAATTGCTGGAGGGTACCGGCTACGAGGTAGCCGCTTACTGTGAGAACGGTGAGGAAGCCATCGCCCGCTATGCGGAGGTACGTCCGGATGTGGTGACTATGGACATCATCATGTCCGGCATTGACGGCCTTGAGACCACTCAAATTCTCCTGCGCGAACATCCGGAGGCAAAGATCATTATGGTATCCTCCCTGACCTGCGGCGGCACCATTCAAGAGGCCGGCTGTATCGGCGCCCAGGGGTTTCTTTATAAACCTTTGACTCAAGAGGCGCTGCTTGACGCACTGGAAAAAGCGCTGTTCTGATGGGCAGGGCCTTCTGCCCGAAAACGGTCAAAGTCTTTGAGACTGCCGAGCTTTTCAAAAACCGGGTGCTGATATGGACGGTGTGTCTTATTTACAATTCAAGGACTATTGAGAGCCTTGGCGCAAAGAGCTGCCGCCCACGCCAGCACCTGGGCCAGCGGTACGGCCAGCCACACACCCAGTAAATCAAGCCCCAGCGGCAGGAGCAGGAACAGTACCAGCTGAAACCCCGGTTCCGCGAATACCAGAGCATAGGACAGCCCGGTTTTTTCCGTAGCGTAGAAATAGGAGGTCGTGACCCGCACATAGGAGACGAACAGCATCGCCGCCAAAAACAGCGGCAGATAGTGCGCCACCTCCTGGCTGGCGTCCAGGGACGCCCCGAACAGCAGGCCGACGGAGTTCCGTGCCAGAAACAGCGCCGCCATACATATAACCGTAATCGCAAAGGCCGTCTCATAGGCCAGACTGCGGACACCCTTCGTGGCTGTCATATCGCCCTCGCCGTAGTGCTTGCTGATTAGCGGCTGACTGCCGTCGCCCACGCCCTGAAGCAGCAGGTAGGCAATGCAGACCACATAGCTGATACAGCTGTAAGCGGCTACATCCTGTTCGTTCCCATACAGCAGAAGAAAACGGTTCATCAGGATGATGGTGATGGTGGGGGAGATCGTCAGACCGAAGGGAGCAACCGCCACCTTACCTACTGAGCCAAAAAATTGGGGAATGTCAGAGAGAGGCGGCAGGGAAAATGCCGCTTTCTTTTTGATAAAAAAACCAACCGCTGCCAGCATTGTAACGGCCTGCCCGGTCACAGTGGCCCAGGCCGCGCCAGCCATCCCCCGCTTAGGGACAAAGACGGCATCCAGAAAAACATTGGTCAGAAATCCCGCGATCATAGCGGTCATGGCAAAGGTGGACCCGCCCATATTGCGGATAAACGGAACAAATCCGGTCGCCAGAAGCTGAAACACGGTTCCTATGGCAATGACCTGGATATACTCGGCGGTCAACTGCAAAATCTCACCCTCTGCCCCCAGCAGACGGAGCAGGGGATGGAAAAAGACCAGGAGCAGGAAGGTAATCAGCCCGCTGATTACCAGCATCAGCAGCGTTGTTCCGCCGAAGCACGACCGCTGTTCCTCACTTTCCTTGGCCTGCGTGATGGTATAGCGGATTGCCCCGGACAGGCCGATGCCGGTTCCGATGGCCTGGATAGCGGCGGCGATGGGGTATCCCAGAACAATCGCGGCCAGTCCAACGTCCCCCAAGCTCCGACCGATGAAAAAGCCGTCCACGATGGTGTAGACTCCGGACAGGGCAAATGCCAAAATGGAAGGGACCACAAATCGAAAGAAATCTTTGCGTTCACTCATAATTGCTGTGCCTCCTAATGATCCTCACCATATTTTGAAGCCGTTCTTGACTTCAGATATATAAAAGTATAAACTATATAATGGTTATACAGTCAAGAAGAAAATGAGGATAGGAGAATGAAAGAATTATTAAAGATCAGCGAATTTGCGGCCCTCTCCTCCCCGGTCCGCGCCAGCACTCTGCGGACCAGATCCTCCAAAAACTC
>CANOBV010000068.1 GCA_947564255.1 uncultured bacterium
GCGTCAGATTCCGGTTCTGAATGTTGGGGGTTCGAGTCCCTCCGGGCGTACCAAATAAATGAGGGTAGGAATATTGAACAGTTATTTGGACTGTCCAGTATTCCTACCCTCATTTTATCAGAGAAAGCCTTGTACTGCGGGGCTTTTTCTATGTTTCTTTGCGGATGGTTAAAATGGACGGCCTATGACGAAAGCTCTGATTCGGCGGGCTGATATGCGATGTGGCCTTCCCTGCCACCGGGATGTTCCACAAAAGCGTGACCCGGCAGGGCGGCGTCCTCTCATCGGCGGCAAAATGTGTCCGTACACCTCGCACCCCTATAGTTACTCCCAGCCAAACTCTTCGGCGCTTTGGTTGGTGAAGTCAATGAGCAGTTCGCTCCACGCGGCGACGTTTGATATGGCCCGCCTCACTTCGCCGCGGGGTACTCGTTGCACAGCAGCCGGTAGGGAGGCTCGTCCTCCTCGATCTCCGGGAAGCGGCCCACGGGCGGGTTGAAGCGGTTGTCCGTGTTGTCGTCGTTGCACTGGCTCACCTCGCCCAGCAGCACCGGGCCGCCGCCCTCCTCCACGGTGAAGTCATGGTACAGCCGCTGCTGAATGTGGATGCTCTCGCCGGGGGTGAGGCGGACCTGGGTGCCAGCGGGGACGGTGTAGGTCCGCCCGTCGGTGTGGACAGTCACATCGGAATGGTAGTCGATCTCCTCGTCGGGGAGGGAATTGTACACCCGGATGAGCACGTTCCCGCCGCCCCGGTTGATGATATCCTCCGTTTTGTACCAGTGGAAGTGGTTGGGGGCGTACTGGCCTTCCTTCAGATACAGAAGCTTTTCCGCGTACACCTTGGGGTACTTGTCCGCCATGGCGCGGTTGCCGTTGCGGATGGTGATGAGGGAGAAGCCGAAGTGGTCGAAGTCTCCCTTGCCGTAGTCGGTGATGTCCCAGCCCAGCATACACTCCCGGACCTCGTCGTACTCGCGGCCCAGAGTCTGCCACTGCTCCGGGGTGAAGTGGCAGAAGGGAGGCAGGGCAAAGCGGTACTGGGCGCACATGGCCTCCAGTTCCTTCAAAGCGGCATTGATTTCAGAGCGTTTCATAAGGCATTTTCCTCTCTATTTTGAAATTATGTCCTTGTTTTATCTTGATTTCTTCTGGTCGTAAGAAGTCTCTTAAACTTCATTTGGTCATTTGAACCCTTGATACAAATTCAGCCAGGGCGCGTGAAAAGGGATATGGCCAAACTCCGACTGTTCGTACACCTCCGGCGGCGCGCCCTGGCGGATGCGGATGAGCCGGGAGGCCAGGGAGAGGGAGTCGGCCAGGTTGATGGCCAGAATGACCAGCGCAATGCCCTTTTTCAACAGCTGCTCCAGCAGCTCCCAGATGTGGATGCGCATTTCCAGATCCGCCCCTTGAAAGGGCTGGACGCAGAACACCACTTTGGGGTTTTGAAGCAGGACGCGTTGGTATACCAAATCGTATTTCTGGCGAACGGACAGATGCTCCGGCAAATGTCGGAACACCTCATCCCCCAATACTTCCGCGCAGGCTTGACGCAGACCCTTTTGCACTTGGGCGCTGCGCCACAGCTCCGGCAGACGGTGGTCCAGGGTGATGCCCACATTGTCTAAGCAGCTCAGCTGGGGGAAGATCATGGAGCGGTCCGGCCGCTCCCGGATAACGGCGATCCGGCGGTCCAGTCCCGGCACATAGGGCGCGCTGTCCAGGTAAATACGGCCCTCCTCTATGGGTATTTCACCATGAAACAAATTGATAAGGTCTTGAAATACCCGGTTTTGCAGGTCCTGAAGCACAACGCATTCCCCCGGGGCCACAGAAAAAGACAGTCCTTCCGCCGCGCCGCCGGACAGCCCCTCCACCCGCAGCACCGGGGGCCGCTCCTCCCGGCCCTGCTGGCGGTGGAGCTGGCGGCGAACCATGTCGTCGTAGGAGTCGATGATGGACAGGTTCATGGCCTCGTGCTCCAGCACTTTGGTGACGCGCCCGTTGGAAAACAGGGCGGTTCGGTCGCAGATGCGGGTCAGCTCCTCATAGTGAAACCCCAGGTACAGAAAGGAGATTCCCTCTTTGGCATAGCGCCGGAGAATCTGGTGGAGCCGGGACAGCTCCGAATCGCTGATAAAGGTGCTTACCTCCCGAAGAATGACCAGGCGGCAGCCCGCCACGATGGCCTTCACCAGCTCCACCAGGAACCGCTGAAAGTGGGTCAGGTCCCCCACGTAGGCGTCGGCGGAGATGTCTGCATCCAAACGATCTAGGATAGGCTGAAGCTGCTGGCGCAGTATCCTGGGCCGGATCAGCCAGGTGCGGAAGGCGGGCCGGAGAACAAATATGTTGTCCGCCACGGTCAATCCCTCCACGAGGCAGCTGTCGTTCTGGATGACGCCGATCTGGTTATATCTGGGGGCGGGGGCGCACCAGGAATTGAGCAGCTCCTCCCGGTAGTAAATGCTGCCTGTCTGGAGGGGGAGATTGCGGCGGAGCAGCTCGGTGAGGGCCGTCATGCTGTGGCCGCAGTTCAAGGGGATGAGGCCCATGATCTCCCCGGCAAAAATATTGAGGCTGAAGTCCCGCAGGGGCGTATTTCCCTGTTCCTGACAGGTGACATGGGACAGGCGCAGCACTTCTTCTCTCATCCCAGTACCCCCGGATTTTTCACATCCCAGTCATTGCTGATACAGGGCAGGGTAATCTCCACCGTAGTGCCCATGCCTATCATAGAGTACACATACAGCCCGTACTCCTCCCCAAACAGCAGGCGAATTCGGTTATCCACATTGACGAGGGCCACGCCGCCCTGGCCCTCGTCCTCCTTGGGCTGGGAGTTGGCCAGTCCACCTTTCCCCAGCCGCCCGTTGAGCTTGCTCAGGGTATCCTCGTCCATGCCCACACCGTCGTCCGACACACTGATGAGCAGACGCTTTTTCGTGCGCTGGAGACGGATCGTCAGGTGGCCGGCGCCAATCTTCAGCTCGGTGCCGTGGATGATGCTGTTCTCCAAAATGGGCTGAAGGGTCAGCTTTGGCAGACGGAACTGGTACAGTTCCTCCCGGTCCTCCGGGTCGCACTGTATGTCCAGATGCAGCCTGCTGCCAAAGCGGTACTGCTGGATGCGGAAGTAGGTCTCACAGTTTTGCAGCTCCTCCTCCACGGTCACCAGGTTTTCCACCTTGCTGATGGTGTACCGGAAAAAGGTGGCCAGAGCCTCAGTCATGTCGGCCACGCTGTCCAGTTGGGCCAGCATGGCCTCGCTGCGGATGCTCTCCAGGGTGTTATAGAGGAAGTGGGGATTGATCTGGTTTTGCAGGGCCAGGTACTGGGCCTGACGCTTGTTCAGGCTGAACACCTGGGCGGGGTCCAGCACCTGGCGCATCTGCTGGAGCATCTGTTCCTCCGCCGGAGACAGGGCGCAGTCCAGAACAGTCTGTTCTTCCTTCCCCTCGGCGTATCCCTCCATGATAAGGCGCAGCGCCCGCTCCCGCCGCCGGAAAGGCGCTCCAATCCAAAAATACGCCGCTGTCGCCGCCGCCAAAAGGACGGCCAGGGACAGCGCCAGCAGCGCCACAGGCCGGTTTCCCCGGACAGCCCGGACCAGCGCCGCCGCCAGCAGTGTTGCCAGCAGGACGAACACCGTCCGGGCCAGCATTCCGGTCCGATGGGACAGATAAAACGACCTTCGTTCCACGGCGTCCGCCCTCCTTTCTCATCCGTACAGCTTTCGATACTGGCCGGGGTTCAGATTGGTCTCCTTTTTGAAGTTCTGGGTAAAGTGCTTCACGTCGCTGTAGCCCACCTGAACGCAGATCTCCGCCACCGGCAGATTGGTCCGCTGGAGCAGTTCCTTGGCCCGCTCCATCCGCACCCGGGTGAGGTACTTGGCGAACCCTTCCCCGGTCTCCTTTTTGAACAGGGCGCTGAAATAGCTGGGAGTAAAGCCCACCATGTCGCACACGTCCTCCAGGGTAATCGGCTGGCTGTAGTGCTTCTGCACATACTGCCTTGCCTCACGGATAGGCCGAATGGCGTCGCTGCGCCGCCGCTCTTGGATGGACTGAATCTGCTCGCGCTGTATCCGTTTCAGATGTTGAAAAAGCTGTTCCCACTGGCCGCACCGGTCGCAGTCCGACTCAAACCTCTGCTGAAGCCGCTCCCGGTCCTCAATCTCAGGCCGCTGGAGGAACAGCCGGCCCGCCCCCGCCGCCAGTCCCAGCACCTCCCAGCCCCGGGCACCGGGCGTGTCCCGGACGGCTTGGATCAGTTCGTCCGCCGCCTGGTCCAGCAGCTCCGGGTCGGTGCCTTCCATCCCCCGCTCCATCATACGGCGGTACTGCTCCAGCAGCTGGTCGCGGTCCAGCGCCGGGGGACAGGAACCGCCCTCCAGCAGCCGCCCCGTCCCCTGGAACAGCCGGTCCGCCGCCGCCCAGCGGGCCGCCCGCGCGCAGCCGGGCAGGTCCTCCACCCGGTCTGCAATGGGGCCCAGGGCCAGGGAGAATTCCAACGGACCGAAGATGGTCCGCTGGGCCAGAAGCTGGTCCAGACAACCCCGCAGGTGCTTGCGGACGGCCTCCTGCCGCTCCTCTGGGTAGTTCAGCAGGCAGCAGCCCCAGCCCTTTTGGAAGGCCAGCAGCACCTCGTGGCACAGGGGGGACAGCTCCCGCTGAAAAATCTTCAACGCCTTATCCTGGACAATTTCCAGCGTGGCCGCGGAGAAGGAGCCGGAGGGGCCGTCTATTTTCAGCAGCACCGCCTGACACAGCCCCGGCTTGGCGCGGAAGCGGTAGGTGTCCCACAGCAGCTCTTCGGTGACCGCCTCCAACCGCTGGCCCAGCAGGTCCAGGGGCAGGCGGGCCCGGAGCTGGTCTACATTTTCCTGGTTGGCTTGGCGCAGGCGCTCCATCTCCGTGGCGGCGCAGGCGCGTTGGCGGCACCGCTGGCCCAGCTTTTCCAGGGTGGACATCAGCTCCTCGCGCTTGATGGGCTTGAGCAGATAGTCCCCCACCCCATATTTGATGGCGGTCTGGGCGAACTCAAAGTGAGCATAACCGCTGATGATGACGATCTCCAGCTGGGGGAATTTTTCCTTGGCCCGCTGGATCAGCTCCAGGCCGTGACAGCCCGGCATCCGGATGTCGGTGACCAAAATGTCCGGGTGGAGGCGTTCCACCAGCTCCAGGGCCTCCAGGCCGTTGGAGGCCACCCCGGCCACCTCCATCCCCAGGCTGTCCCAGTCGGCCAGCATCAGGATCAGCTGGCACACTCTGTTCTCATCGTCCGCCACCACGACTCTCAGCATGGCCGCGCCTCCTCTCCGATTTGATGTTCCAGTTCTTTAGTATACTACCGTTATTCGGAAAATTCCACAAGAACGCCGGAGCTTTGTCCGGCGTTCTTGGGAACGGTGGTATCGGTGAGGCGTTTATTTGGTCAGCACGGAGACGCCGGTGTCGGTGACCGCGCCGCCCAGGCTCTCGCCCTCCAGCGCTTTCACACAGGCCTCCACGCCGCTGGAACCCATGACGTCAGGGTTCTGGGCCATGGTGGCCAGCAGGTAGCCGTCGCTGATAAGGCCCTGGATGGCGTCGGATTTGTCGAAGCCCACGCCGATGATGTCCGCCTTGCCGGTGGCCTTGATGGCGTTGCCCGCGCCGGTGGTGGAGCCCTCGTTGCAGCCGAAGATGCCCACAACGCCCTGGGTGATGTAGTTCTCCGCGATGGACTGGGACTTGGCCGCGTCGCCCTCGCCGTACTGGGTCTCCAGCAGCTCGAAGCCGCTGCCCTCAAAAGCGGAGCGGAAGCCCTCCTCCCGCATGACGCAGGAGTCGGTGGCGGCGTTCACGTTGATGATGCCGATCTTGCCGGAGGTGACGCCCTTGGCCTCCAGGGCCTTCTTCATCTCCTCGCCGGCGGTCTTGCCCGCCGCCTTGTTGTCGGTGGAGAAGGTGGCCTCGGCCTCCACGTTGGCGGGGGAGTCCACGTAGACGATCTTCACGCCCTTGCCCTGGGCCTCTTTCAAAGCGGAGGAGATGGCGTCCGGCCCGTTGGCGGCCACCATGATGGCGTTGTAACCGCCGGCCACGGCGTTGTTTACGCACTCAATCTGCTGGGCATCGTCCTTGGTGTTGGGGGACATGAAGGTGACGGTGACCCCCAGCTCCTTGGCCTTGGCCTGGGCGCCCTCGTTCAGAGTGACCCAGTGCTGGTCGATGGAGTCCATGGTGATCAGGGCGATCTTCCACTCCTGGCTGGCGGTGGCGCCGCCATTGCCGGAGGGAGCGCCGCCCTCCTTGGCCAGGACGGACACGCCGGTATCGGTGACCTTGCCGCCCAGGCTCTCGCCGTTGATGGCCTTGACCGCGGCCTTCACGCCCTCATAACCCATCACGTCGGGGTTCTGGGCCATGGTGGCCAGCAGGAAGCCGTCGTCGATCAGGCCCAGGATAGCGTCGGACTTGTCGAAGCCCACGCCGATGATGTCCGCCTTGCCGGTGGCCTTGATGGCGTTGCCCGCGCCGGTGGTGGAGCCCTCGTTGCAGCCGAAGATGCCCACAACGCCCTGGGTGATGTAGTTCTCCGCGATGGACTGGGACTTGGCCGCATCGCCCTCGCCGTACTGGGTCTCCAGCAGCTCGAAGCCGCTGCCCTCAAAGGCGGAGCGGAAGCCCTCCTCCCGCATGACGCAGGAGTCGGTGGCCGCGTTCACGTTGATGATGCCGATCTTGCCGGAGGTAGCGCCTTTGGCCTCCAGGGCTTTCTTCATCTCCTCGCCGGCGGTCTTGCCCGCGGCCTTGTTGTCGGTGGAGAAGGTGGCCTCCGCCTCCACGTTGGCGGGGGAGTCCACGTAGACGATCTTCACGCCCTTGCCCTGGGCTTCCTTCAGGGCGGAGGAGATGGCGTCCGGCCCGTTGGCGGCCACAATGATGGCCTTGGCCCCGGCGCTGACGGCGTTGTTGACGCACTCGATCTGCTGGGCATCGTCCTTGGTGTTGGGGGACATGAACTGGACGTTGACGCCCAGCTCCTTGGCCGCCTTCTGGGCGCCCTCGTTCAGGGTGATCCAGTGCTGGTCGATGGAGTCCATGGTGATCAGAGCGATCATGGTGTCGCCGTCGTTCTGTTTGCCGTCGTCGGCAGGCTTGTTGACGCAGCCCGCCAGCCCGGCCAGCATCAGGCACAGCGCGCACAGGACCGCTGTGAGCTTCCTCAGTTTCATTTTCATTGTTCCTCCTTTATTTTTATCAATTAGCACCTGTCGGTGGCTAATCTGCCTTGGGGGCGGAGCCGCGCTTCACGGTCTTTTTCCGGTAGGCGCCGTTGCGGATGACCACGTCCAGGAACACGGCCCCCACCACGATGATGCCGATGACCAGCCGCTGAATGCCCACCTGGGCGCCGATCATGTTCAGGCCGTTCTCCAGCGTCTGCCACACCGCCGCGCCGGCCAGGGTGCCCAGCAGGATGCCGGTGCCGCCCAGGGGGGACACGCCGCCGATGACGCCGGCGGCCACGCCGTACATCTCATACATGTTGCCGGCCTCCATGTTGCCCATGCCGGCCTGGCCGCACAGGATCAGGCCCACCACGCAGGAGCAGAAGGCGCTGACCAGATAGGCCTTGGTGGTGGTGGCCAGCACGCTGACGCCGGACAGCTTGGCGGCGTCGGCGTTGGAGCCGATGGCGTAGATGTGTCGGCCCGTGCGGGTCTTGGATAGCAGGAAAAAGAACACGACGAACAGGACAATGGCGATCCAGAAGGTGTTGTAGATGCCTAGGGTAGACCCATAGTAGAAGAAGTTGCCGAAAGCGTCCGCCGCCTCCTTGCCGATGCCGGAGGCGATGGCGTCGGTGTTGCGGTTGAAGTTGACGATGTAGGCCACGCCCCGGGCCACAAACATGGTGCCCAAGGTGGCGATGAAGGGAGGCAGCTTCCATTTGCCCACCAGCAGCCCGTTGAGCACGCCGATGACCAAACAGCACACCAACGCAATGAGGATGGCGGCGACGGGGTGGACGCCCCTGGTCATGAGGGTGGCGGAGATCATGGCGCTCATGCCCGCCACCGAACCGATGGACAGGTCGATGTTGCCGGTGATGAGGATGTAGCTCTGCCCGATGCCGATGAGCAGGTATTTGGACATGGAGCGCAGCAGGTTCATGATGTTCTGCCCGGAGAACACCGTGGGGTTGATGATGCCGAAGGCGATGTAAATGGCGATGAGCCCGGCGAAGGCCGTCAGGGCCCCGCCCATGCCCCGGGTGCTCAAAATGCGCTTGATGGGGTTCTGCTTTCTCTCATTCATTGTCTCAGCCCTCCTCAGATGGCGATTTTCTTCTCAAACTGGGTGGCAAGGGAGAGGATCTTCTCCTGGGTGGCCTCCTGGGCGGACAGCTCGCCGGTGACCCGCCCGTCGCACATGACCACGATGCGGTCGGCGATGCCCATCACCTCGGGCATTTCGGAGGAGACGAACATGACAGCGATGCCCTGTTGCTTGAGCCGGTTCATCAGGTGGTAGATCTCCACCTTGGCGGCCACGTCGATGCCCCGGGTGGGTTCGTCGAAGATGACCACCCGGGAGTTCCGGGCAAGCCACTTGCCAACCACTACCTTCTGCTGGTTGCCGCCGGAGAGGTTGGCCGCGTCGGTCTCCACGTTGGGGGTCTTGATCTTCAGGTCCTCCACCGCGCGGGCGCACACCTCGTCCTCCTTGTCCCGGCGCACCACCCCGAACCGGTTGCACAAAAAGTCCAGGTTTGGCAGGGCAATGTTCTGCCGGATGGACAGCTTGGTGCACAGCCCGTCCTTCTTTCGGTCCTCCGGGGCCAGCACGATACCGGCTTGGATGGCGTCCAGCGGCCGCCGGATGGCCACCTCCGCTCCGTCCAGGAAAATCTGGCCGCTGTCCTTGGCGTCCACCCCGAAAATGGCCCGGGTGGTCTCCGTGCGCCCCGCCCCCATCAGCCCGGCGAAGCCCACGATCTCCCCCTCGTACAGGGAAAAGCTCACGTCCCGCACCATGCGTCCGGCGTTGAGATCTTTCACCTCAAAGATTTTTTTGCCCTTTTCGCAGGACACCCGGGGGAACTTCTCCTTGATCTCCCGGCCCACCATGTAGGCGATGATCTCGTCCAGGCTGGTGTCCTGGAAGTCCATGCGGGTGATGTACTGGCCGTCCCGCATGATGGTCAC
The DNA here is from genome assembly GCA_947564255.1 of uncultured bacterium. Lineage (GTDB taxonomy): Bacteria > Bacillota > Clostridia > Oscillospirales > Oscillospiraceae > Enterenecus. The sequence continues at coordinate 9,209 of CANOBV010000068.1, forward strand.
CCGGTCCACAATATGCTGGAGTTCCTCCAGCCGGTGGGAGATGTACACGATGCCGCAGCCCTTTTCCTTCAGCTCCCGAATGATGCGGAACAGGTCGTCGATTTCCCGGGCCGTGAGAGCGGAGGTGGGTTCGTCCATGATGAGCACCCGGGCGTTGGTGGACAGGGCCTTGGCGATCTCCACCATCTGCTGCTTGGACACGGGCAGTTCTCCCACCACCTGCCGGGGGTCCAGGTCGATCTTCAGCTCGTCCAGGATACGCCGTGCCTCCGCCTCCATCTCGCTGTTGGCCAAGGCGATGCCATGCCGTTTCTCCCGGCCCAGGAAAATGTTTTCCGCCACGGACAGGTGCCTGCACATATTCAGCTCTTGATGGATGATGGCCACCCCCACCTCCTGGGCCAGCTTGGGGGTGAGGTCGCCGTACTGCTTTCCGAAGATCTCCAGTTCCCCTTCGTCCCGCTGGTACACGCCGCTGAGCACCTTCATTAAGGTGCTTTTTCCCGCGCCGTTCTCTCCCAGCAGGGCCATGACCTCGCCCGAGCGCAGCTCGAAGCTCACATGGTCCAGCGCTTTGACGCCGGGGAAGGCCTTACATATCTCCTTCATGGAGACAATGACGTCGTTCATTTGCTCACCTGTCTTTCCTGGCATTCTGTCCTGTGGGTCTGTCTACCTTAAATTATAGGCTGAGTGAGGAAGGGGAACAAGGGGAGCATTTCTTGATTTTGCGGGGGATTTTTATGCTCTTTTTATGAAGAGACTTGTGTGTCACATTGGTCTTTTATAAAAAATATATAAAAATGGAATAGTGCATTTGGACATATTGCTGTCATGGCAAACGGCAGAGATATAAAAGCGGCCCATTGAAAAGGACGCTTGTCAGCGTGCTTTTCAAAAAAATATTTTAAGCAACTGTTCTGCCCTTTTGTCCCCAGTAAATCCCTAAAACAGCAAGAGCGGCAAAGAATATTAAAACGAAAACCGCCATCACCGGGTAATTGACGCACATTCCAAACACATTGAAACCCTTATATCCGCCGAACACCTCTTTCATCAACGTGACGTTGGCAAGCCCGAAGTCCACCAGCGCCCCAAGCCGCTGGGTCACGGTATCGCCCATTGCCGCCAGCCCCACATTCACAAACAGAATCGCAAGGCTGACCCCCGCAGTTCCCATCTGGCTTTTCATTCGGGAGGAAATCAAGCAGATGAGCAGACTATAGACCGCGCTGGTAAAAATAAGCCATGCGGCCCCGACCGCAGCAAGCTGCCAGACCTTCCAGGGGAACATGGAGCGGGCATAGGTGGGAACGGACTGGATGGCGGCGTCCCAGCCGTGGAAACTCCCATGGGGCAGAAAGCCGAACAGAAACGTGGCGGCCAGATACAGCGCGGCCACAACCGTGGAGGCGGCGAGTACGCTCAGCAGCTTTGCTGTGACGATCTTCCGCCTTCCGTTCCGGGAGCTTAAAATCAGGTTATCCATGCCGCTGGAGCGCTCTACGGCGAACACCGGGGCAATGACAAAGGTCAGCGGCACAAACAGAAGGAACTGCATCATATGCTCCCCCCAGTTGTTGAACAGGTTTTCCCACAGCAGGATATTGGCAAACTCCGGCTCCCCCAGCTCTTCCAGCCGTTCCAGGGCGGCGGACAGCTCCCGATAGTCATAGGTGTTCTGCTTCCCCTGGCTTTCCAATTCCGCAATTTTCCCTTGCAGAAGAGCGATCCCATAGGGCTCCTCGGCACTCTCCGGCGGCGTGCCGTTCCAGTATTCTTCCACCTGTTCGGCATAGGTGTGGTAGTTCACCGCCAGAATGATCTCCGGCTGGTCTTTGACGCTCCGAGCGATCATTCGCGCGTCCGTGCCGTACCGGGCGCTGACTTCCTGATAGATTTTTTCCGCTTCCGCGGCTTTTTCGCTGTCAAAGGGACCTTCCCAGCCAGCGGCTGATTCCTCGTAGGCACGGTAGCTGTCATTGCCGCCGATCAGGAACATGGTGGAGGTCAGACCGACCACGCTGTAAAGGACGAACAGGCACAGCAGCAAAAGCAGGGTTTTCTTGTTAAGCAGCAGCTTTCGCAGTTCAAATCGAAACAATGACATGATGTTACCTCCCGGCCTTTCCAGGCAAGTAGTTGAACAAATACAGATAGGCATCCTCCAGCGTTGGTACGGCCTGTACCACGTCCGGGGCGGGCTGTGCGTCCGAAATGATGCGAACCTCCATGCGGCCGTCCTTCGCCCGGACGTTGCTGATGACAGCCCGGTTTTGATAGTCCATAAGCTGTTCGGCGGGCATCTCTGCCAGCCAGACCCGGCCCTCCATCATCTGGACATATTCTCCGCCCGTGTGGATGTGCTGGATATCGCCATACTCCATCATCATGATCTGCGCGGCAATATGCTCCACGTCGGATACGATATGGGTGGAGAGCAGCACCAGACGGTCCTTCGCATAGGCGGAGATAATGTTGCGGAACTTGATCCGCTCATAGGGGTCCAGGCCGGAGGTGGGTTCGTCCAGAATCAAAATCTCCGGGTCGTCCAGAAGGGCCTGGGCAATGCCCAGCCTGCGCTGCATCCCGCCGGAGTAGGCGGCGCATTTCCGTTTCAGATCGTCCCAAAGGCCGACGCTGCGGGCCAATTCCTCGATCCGCTTTTTCGCGTGGGCTTTTTCCATCCCTTTCAGCGCCGCCGAGTATTCCAGGTAATCCCTGCCGGTAAAGTCGCCGTAAAAGCTGACATCCTGGGGCAGATAGCCGATTTTCGCCCGGTATTCATCCCCAACGGTATGAATATCCTTTCCGTCATACAGGACACGCCCATTGGTGGGGCGCAGCACATCGGCCAGTATCCGAATCAGGGTGGTTTTTCCCGCTCCGTTGGGGCCCAGCAGGCCGTAGACCCCCGCCCCCATGGTGAGGGAGATCCTCTTCAGGACTTGTTTGCTCTTGTAGTTTTTTGTGACAGCTTCCAGTTGCAATTCCATACACTACCTCCTTGCCGCGGCTCCGCCGCCTCGCATTCCTGTGGCAATCTTTATTGTTGAGAAGTCCGCCCGGTCAAATTTGCGGACGCACAGCACGAAGAAAAACGCCCCGATTAAAATGGTGATAGCCAGCCCCATCAGCGGCGTGATGACAAATCCACCCAGGTCGAACGCCATGCCCTGTGCTACCAGCTCCTGGGTGGTCAGCGTGTGGGCCTCCAGGGCGATATAGCGGAAGATAGAGGTGGTATAGGTCAGCGGGTTCAGGTAGACGATGGGCAGAAGAAAACCGGGGATGATGGTGGTGGGGATATAGGCCCCAGAGACGAAGGTCAGGGGCATCATAATCATGGAGCTGATGGTCTGGAAGGCGGGGG
>CANOBV010000069.1 GCA_947564255.1 uncultured bacterium
CAAAAACCAGCATGGATATGAGTTATATCGAAGATTATCCGGAAATCAGCTTTTAGCAGCTGAATTTGACCGCAATAAGCCTGATGTGCTTTTATGGTCGGACATTATTGATACACAAAGCCAGCTTGACGATGATTTTGCAATTTGGCCGCTTGACAGTTCCACGGAAGATATTTATACGGAGAAGCCGTATCGAGTTTACTTAGAGTGGGACTATACGAAAGGCCGGGCGGAAAAAGTAATTCAGTATATCCGGGAACATTTGGAGCATACATCCGCAGTGGAGATTTGGCACGTTTGGGTGGGGGATGGTGTTCGTCCCAAAATCAGAAATTGCACAATCGCTCTTGACGAATTTACTGCTGACGATTTGAAAGAATTATCGGATTTGGAGGTTTGGCAAGAACCGATTACCCATTATTGCTTTACAATTAGGAGCAACTAAAAAATCCCGCCGCGAAGCAAGGGCGCACTTCTATACATGGTCTGCGACCATGTATCGTGCGCTCTGCGAGTATTACGGCGAGGTCAGCGACTACACCCACAAGGGCGGCGTGGTCTGCACAGACATTCTCCTGCCGCCCCAGGCCCCCGCCGAGTACCAAGACCGCGCTACCCTCTGGAACGCCGTAGAGAAGGCCGAGCGCGGCAAGAAAGCCCAGCTTGCATATAGCTTTGACATTGCCTTGCAGAACGAATTTTCTTTGGAAGAAAACATCGCTCTTGCAAGGCAATTTGTGTCCGAGCAGCTTGTGGGCCGGGGCATGATTGCCGACTTCGCCATCCACCAGCCGGACAAGGAGGACGGCGGTATTCCTAACCCGCACTTTCATGTTCTCTGCCCTATCCGGCCTATCGAGGAAAGCGGCAAATGGGGCTTTAAGCAGCGGCGTGTCTACCGTCTGGACGAGGACGGGAACCGCATCATGGGCGAGGACGGCAAGCCTCTCTTTGACGCTGTTCCCACTACCGACTGGGGAAGCCCGGAAACATTGGAGCATTGGCGGGAGGCGTGGGCCGCTATGGTGAACGCCAAGTTTGAGGAAAAGGGGCTGACGTGCCGCATCGACCACCGCTCCTATGAGCGGCAGGGGCTTGACCTGCTGCCTACTGTCCATGAGGGCGTGGCCGTCCGCCAGATGGAGGCCAAGGGCATCACCACCGACAAGGGCGATCTGAACCGCTGGATAAGAAAGGCCAACAATATCCTGCGGGATATTCGGAAGAAAATCGCCGGCCTGACGGATTGGATAAAGGCCATAAAAGAAGAATTGAGCCAGCCCCAGGCCCCGACCCTTGCCGCCCTGCTGACCGACTACTATGAGGGCCGGAACGCCGGAGCATGGAGCCGCAACGCCAGGATTGGGAACCTCAAAGATTTTGCCGAGGCCGTCAATTTTCTGACCGAGAAAGGCATCTTCACTCTGGAAGATTTGGAGGCCCATATTGTCGCCCAAGGTGAGCGGGCGGAGGCCATCAATACGTCCATGAAAGCCAAGCACACCCGTCTGAACGAATTGAAGGAACTGCTTCGCCTTGTTGACCTCTACCGGGACAACAAGCCCGTCTATGACGAATGGAAGGGTATCAAGTGGAAGGGCAAACGTGAGGACTTCGAGAGGGCGCATGAGGGCGAGTTGCGGACGTTCCACATGGCGCGCCGCAAGCTGGATAAGCACCGTTCCTCTGCTGGTAAAATCCCCGCCCATGCGTGGGAACAGGAGCAGGCGAGGCTTCACCAGGAGTACACAGCCGAGTATGAGCAGTACAAGCCCATCCAGGACGATTTACAGAGGCTGCAACAGGTGAAGCGGAACGCCGATGTTGCCATACGCCAGCAGGAGCGGACCCGGCAGAAACGGCGGGAGGCGGAGCGGTGAAGGACATACCCCGGCTGACCTACCAGCAGTACCGGGCCGTCCGGCGGCTGGTACATGAGTGCTGCAATTATGACTGTGGCAACTGCCTTGCTCTTGATAACGGCTGGGAGCCTTGTGTCTGCGTCCAGAGTATCACCTATTCCCTGGTCTGCAAATGGTTCCGCGCCGCCGTCCTGCCAACAGACAAGGGGCTGTGTGCCGCCTTGCTCCACCGAGGACGGGCGCGGCCCTGCGCCGAGTGCGGGACGATGTTCGTGCCGCGCTCCAACCGGGGAAAGTATTGTGACGAGTGCGCTGTCATTGTGCGCCGGGAGAAGAAAGCCGCCAGCGAACGGGAACGCCGCAGGCGTGGACATTTAGAGGCCGGAAAGCCTTGCAATGGGGTCGTTGGTATATGCAAGTGAGTTGATTGAGGATTTCATTTATTTCTACGGTTATGGGTGGATTCAATTAAAAACGAAGAGGCGTCGCTCTTGCTGCGCCTCTCCGTTTAAAATTCAACTTTTTCCTACGCAGGGTTTTGTGCTGTCCGCGCAGCTCAGGGTGGGGCTGTTCGGTGGTGAGGAAATTTCAACTGTCTATTCCGTCTCGGGGAAAAATTTTTGGAATTCCTTCTGGACCAGCCCGTTCTTTTTGGAGACAATAAGTGCCACGTACCGGCCTTCACGGATCACCACGGCGTCCTCTGTCAGCGGGACCTGTTCCGGGTCATACTCCTCAAAGGTGCCCTGCCGGGACTTCACGTGGTCGTGGAGGGACTCCATCAGGGCGGCGGCGTCCGATTTGTCCTTCAGCCTCACCACCGCCATCTCCTCCGCCGTTCCCACGTCGGCGAAAGCGTAGCAGTAGGCCTCCACCTTGCCGTAGTCTAAATCAGACAGGTAGAAGAAGTTGTCCTTCGCCCCCTCCTCCTGGGAGGACTTGGTCACCATCGCGGGCAGGGTGGTGTCCGCCGCCATCATGGCCTGGAGCAGTTCCGCCGGGTCCAGGTCCGGCCCGTTGTCGTCTTTGCCGCCGGAACAGCCCGGCACACCCATCAGCATCAGCGCTGCAAGGACCAGGCAGAGCCCTTTTTTCACGTGTTTCATGATACGTACCTCCTGTGCGCCGGTCCGGTCAGCGCAGCTTCACGCTGCCGCCGCCTTCCCATGTAACGACCTCCTCCACACCGGCAACCGGGATGTCGACAACGGGGTAATCGCCGTCCTCCGGGTCTCCGCCCAGCATAGCCGGGTCCAGGCCAAAGGCCTCGGCCACCAGCTTGATGATCTCCTTGGCCTCCGGGGAATCCATGTCGATACCCGTCTCCTCCTCGGAATTGCGGCTCTCCAGCAGCAGGCCCAGGATGTAGTCGTCCTCCCTGTCGCTGGGATACCAGGAGGCCCGGAAATAATAGCTGTCTCCCTCCTCCAGCATGCCGCCGCTGAGCACCGAGTCCAGAATGTTCACCAGGAAGTCCGCCGTCTTCATCTCCTCCTCGGTGAGGGGCTTCTTAAACTTGTAGAACAGGGTGTTGCTCTTGCCGTCCAGAGCGTCCTTCATGGCGGCGGGAACGCCCATGATCCCGTCCACCTCCACCGCATTCTGCACGGCGGGAGAATATTTTACGCTCTTTGCCTCGGGCAGGGCGGACTCGTCCCAGTTATGGCCGTTCCGGGCCACCTCGTCAGTCATGTTGAAATTGCCGTACAGCACCCCGTGGGAGTCGCTGTATACGTCCACATGGTACCAGTCGCCGTCCAGCTGTACCAGGTCCCAGGAGTGGTACTCATTATGGACGATGTGGCAGTCCATCCCCAGCATGTTCATAAAGAGCCGGAAGGTGGTGGCGTAACCCACACATACCGCCGAACGGCTGGTGAGCACACCATAAGGGGTAAAAGCGGAGCGGTCCATTCCCGGACGGCTGATGACACCGCCGCGGCCATGGCCGATGTTGGCTACCAGCCATTTGTAGACGGCCTCCTCTTTTTCATAGTCGTTCATGCCGTCCTCAATGACCTCGTCCAATACGTCCTTGGCCATTTTCAGCGTGTCCTTGTCCTCTTTGCTGAGCTGGCTGTCGTCGCCGCTTTTGTAGGCGTCGGAGATGTGGGTGGTGGAGCGGATCTCGTACTCGCCCCCTACCTTGTAGCCGTCCTCAATGTACTCGTTTTCTTTTTCCTCTTCCTCGGCGATACGCTCCAATATGTAGTCGATGAAGTCCGACGACTTTTGATTGGGCACCACCGCCTGGTAGATATTCAGACCCAGGCTGGCCACCAGACAGGCGGCCAACAGGACGGCAGCAATGATTTTGGCCGCGGTTCCGCCCTTCCCGGGCTTTTTGACCTCCACTGCCTGCTGATTTTCATTGAGCTCAGTGTTCATGCAAGAAAGTCCTCCGTTCCATCAAAATAACAATGATATCATATCACAGGATTATGAACGATGCCACCGGGCAAATCTTAAGGTTACCTTAAAAACTGGTATCAAAAGTGTAACAAATCGCAGGGCGGCGGGAATTCCCGCCGCCCTGCCTCCTCAATCGGTGACAATATTCAGATTTTCGCTCTCAGCCGACAGGCTGATTTTAGTGATGGGGTCGGCGTACCGTTGGATGAGCTTGGCTGCGATGGGGTCTTCCAGATCCTTCTGAATCTGACGGCGCAGATTCCGGGCCCCGTAGGCGGCGGAGTAGGACTTTTTCACCAGATAGTCCAGTACGCTCTCGTCGTAGGTGAAAGCAATACTTTTATCCTTCATTACCCCATCCAGCTCGGACAGCATGATGCGGGCGATGGCCTTGAAATTGTCCTCGGTGAGCTGATTGAAGTAGACGATCTCGTCCACCCGGTTGATGAACTCCGGCCGCAGGAAGGACTCCAGACCTTTCATGGCCTTCTCCTTCCCCAGCTGGTTAGCGGAGCGGTCAAAGCCCAGGGAGCCGCCCTTGATGTCGCTGCCCGCATTGGAGGTCATGACGATGACGGTGTTCTCGAAGTTGACCACCTTGCCGTGGGCGTCGGAGATATGGCCGTCGTCCAGAATTTGCAGCAGCACGTTGAGCACGTCGGGGTGGGCCTTCTCGATCTCATCGAAGAGCACCACAGTGTAGGGCTTCCGGCGGATTTTCTCGGTGAGCTGGCCCGCGTCGTCATAGCCCACGTAGCCCGGGGGGGAGCCGATGATCCGGGACACGGAGTGCTTTTCCATGAACTCGCTCATGTCCAGCCGGATCAGGGACTCGGGGGAGGAAAACAGGTCGGCGGCCAGGCGCTTCACCAGCTCCGTCTTGCCCACGCCGGTGGAACCCACAAAGATGAAGGACACCGGCTTGTGCTTGGCGGAAATGCCCACCCGCCCCCGGCGGATGGCGTTGGACACCGCGTCCACCGCGTCGTCCTGGCCCACAATGTGCTCCTTCAGCCGCTGGTCCAGCTTGGCCAGACGCTCAAACTCCTGCTCCTGAATGGAGCTGGCGGGGATCTTGGTCCACAGCTCAATGACCCGGGCCAGGTGTGCCGCGGTCAGCGGAGGGTCTCCCTTGGCGGTTAGAATATCCCGCTCCCCGGTGAGCTGAGCCTGGCGGCTTTTCAGCTCGGCCAGCCGCTGGTAAGCCTTGTCGTTGGCGGCGGTCTGCACCGCCTGTTTCTCCGCACTGACGGCGGACAGCTTTTCCTGGAGCTCGGCGATCTGTTTTCTGCGGCCCTCCTGACGCTCCTGGAAGGCGGGGTCCTCCCGGTTGGGAGCCTCGGCGTCATCCCGGTTCACCGCCGTCTCCAAGGTCTCCCGCTGACGCTTGAGACGCTGCTCCTGCTTTTGCAGTTCCAGGAGGTTGGGGTCGTTCTGCCCACCGGTGGAGGCCAGCACCACTTCCATCTCTTTGGCGTAGTCGGCCAGCTCCTTGTCGATCTCGGCAAGCCTTGCCAAAGCCTTGTTGTGAAGGTTCACGTCGGAGGATGCCTCGTCGATGAGGTCAATGGCCTTGTCGGGCAGGTAGCGGTCGGTGATATACCGCTCGCTCATGGTTACCGCCTGACGGCAGATGTCCGGGCTGATGGCCACATGGTGGAAGGACTCGTAATAAGGGGCGATACCCTTTAAAATCTCCACCGAATCCTCAATGGAGGGCTCCTCCACGATGACGGGCTGGAAGCGGCGCTCCAGAGCGGAATCCTTTTCGATGTACTTGCGGTACTCGGTGAGGGTGGTGGCGCCGATGACCTGGATCTCCCCCCGGCTCAGGGCGGGCTTGAGGATGTTGGCGGCGTTCATGGAGCCCTCCGCGTCCCCCGCGCCCACGATGGAGTGGACCTCGTCGATGACCAGGATGATATTGCCCAGCTTCTTCACCTCGTCGATGAGGCCCTTCATCCGGCTCTCGAACTGGCCCCGGAACTGGGTGCCCGCCACCAGGGCGGTGAGGTCCAGCAGGTAGACCTCCTTGTCCAGCAGCTTATAGGGCACGTCCCGGTCATAAATGCGCTGGGCCAGCCCCTCGGCGATGGCGGTCTTGCCCACGCCGGGGTCGCCGATAAGGCAGGGATTATTCTTTTGCCGGCGGTTCAAAATCTGAATGGTCCGCTCAATTTCGTTGGCGCGGCCCACGATGCGGTCCAGCTTGCCCTCATGGGCCTTGCGGGTGAGAGAGATGCAGTAATTCTCCAGAAATTTGCGTTTTGGGGCCTGATTGCGCTCATTTTTGGCAGAGGCCTTGTCTTCCTTGGCGGCTCCGCCCCGCTGCATGGGGTCACGGTCAGGGGCGCTGTCCGACGAGCCGCCGAACAGCTTGTTCAGGAAGGGGAAGGTGGCGGTACGGCCCTCATCCTCTTCCTGGTCGTCGCCGCTGTCCTCCTCCGAAGCCGGAGCGAGGCCGTCGGCCTCCTCAGCGCCGCCGAAAGCGGACATCATCTCAGTGGAAATGGACTCCAGGTCCTCGTCGGAAATCCCCATTTTTTTCATCATGTCGTCCACCGGTTTGATGCCCAGCTCCCGGGCGCACTTCAGGCAGAGGCCCTCGTTTTTGGTCTCGCCGTTCTCGATTTTTGTTATGAAGATCACCGCTACGTTTTTCCGGCAGCGGGTGCATAAAGTAGGACGCATTGTGCCGCTCCTTTCAGGGAGAACAAGTTCTCACAGATGTGATCGCAGTTTGCAGTACCATATCAGATAAATATGAACATGTCATGAATTTTAGAGTGGTAATTTTGACGAGGGGAGGGAAATCTCCGTTCCCTTGGAAAGTCGTTGGGGATTTGCCGGGAGCTGGGGCTCAGACGGGCAGGTTGTCCAACAGCTCTCCCAGCCGTTGAACGGTGAACAGGGAGAGCACGGGAGTGCCCGGCTGGGTGGGGACGATGCCTGCCAGCTGGCCGAGCCAGACCAGTACGGCGGTGAACAAGGCGCCTTTGACGAGGCCCACCGCTACTCCTCCGACCAGGTTGACCTCGGCCAAAATGGGCAGCTTGAAGGCCAGGTCCAGGGCGTGGCTGAGGAGAAACCACGCCAGCAGCACACCGAGAAACACGATGCCGAACAGCAGTGCCCGCGCAATGGCCTTGGACAGGTAGCCGGCCAGAGCTTCCAGCGGGGTGAGCCGGTCATTTTTGGACAGCTCTTTGTTGGCCGCGCCCTGTTCCAGGAAACGGTCGAAGCCCTCGAACAGGCCCTCCGCCTGGATAGAGCGCACCAGTTCCTCTATGGTGTAAGCGGCTTCCGGGTTTTCGGGGTCCGTCTTCGGTTCCGCGCCCGCCCCCCGGACCGTCTGGATGACAATGGGGCGCAGGATATTGGACACCGGAGTGCAGAAACGTTCAGACAAAAACTGGGCGGCAAAAAAAGCCGCGAACACCGCCGCCAGTCCGCACAAGGACAGGACCAGCCCCTTTGCTCCGCCCCGCCACGCAAACAAGGCAAGCAGGACTACGATGATGATGTCGAATATGTAGTCTCCCATAAGCTTCTCCTCCCGCCCGGACGGCGTTTGAAGTGGTGAATGCAGGTCCTCAGGGGACATAGAATCCGGCGCTGTCTGCCGAGATGAGGATGGCGGAGCCGTCCGCCATGAGCAGCGCCACTCGGGCTCCCTGGGTGCCCTCCAGGCTGTCATACAGCTCCAGCTGGTCGGTGTAGATGTCCAGACGGTCTCCGGTGAGCACAGCCAGATACCGTCCGGCAGCGGAGATAGACATGACCTGTTCGTTGAGCGGCAGCGTACGGCGCTGGCCTTGCTCGTCCACCACCCAAAGCTCCGCCTGGCTGCCCGCCCGGTATTTGCCCAAAAGCGCCGCCGCGAAGCCGTCCCCGCTGAGGGAGTACCGCCGCAGGTGCTTGTCCGCCCAGCTTACGCCGGAGGAGCGGCCGTCGTGACTGGTGACGGTAAGGCCCCGGTCGCCCAGAGTCCAAACTGCGGTGCTGGTGTGCCTGGTTTCCAGCACCACGCCGCTCCCCAGGGGACAGGTGAATTCTGGAGAATATGCCCCATCTGAATAGTCCATGACATCCAGCTCAAGGGTGGTGGAAAAAGCGCCGTTGGACTGGCCGACAGTGAGAATGGCGAGGGTGCGGCCATCGTCGGACAGCGCCGCGTCCATTACAAAAGCGGAGGTCAGGTTGACGCTCATCACGGGGGTATAGGCGGCGTCGTACACTGTCACTGTTCCCCGGTAGCCGCTGGACTGGGTGACCACGGTGAGCTGGCCGTTTTTGTTCAGACGGGCGGACAGGATGGACTCCAGATCGTCCGCCGACCACACCAGGGCCCGCTGTCCCAATATGTACAGGCAGGAACCCCCGGCGTCGTACACCACTGCCAGGGAGCCGTTGGTGCTCACCACGGGGTTTTCCATGCTTACCGACTGGTTGATATACTGGGTGCCGCTGCCGGAGTAGAGGGAGACGGCGTTGCGGGAACACACCAGCAAGTCCCCGTCCAGCACGGCAAAGGTGTCGGTGAGGTCCCCGTCGTAGACAAAGGACTCCGCCCGGCCGCTGTCGCTGCGGATGAGGGAGCGGTAGGTAAACCACCGCTTTACGCTGTCCAGGTTTAGGCTGTCCCGGAAAGCCACCACCGCCACCAGGGCCAGCGCGGCGGCCAGCACCACCAAGGTAGCGGCCAGCCGCACCAGAAAACGGGGCGGCCGTCTTTTGGACTGGGGCGGCCGGGCCTGTTCCGGCGCCTTGTTCTCCGGCCTGATGGGCTGAATTTTCGGTTTTTGCCGGTTTTGTTCTTCCATAAAAACTCCGCTTTTATAATGCTTTAGTGAGGTATATCATATCGGTCAGCCGACGCCCGCCCTCATAGATGGGGTGGTCGTAGTGATTGGTGAAAAAATTGGGAACCACATAGGAGCGGACAAAGCCGCAGGCCTCGTAAAAGGGAATGGTAAGAGGGCTGTCGCCGGTGCCCGCCAGCAGGCGGGCGTACCGCCCCCGGTAGGTTTCCGCCAGAAATTCCACCATCCTCCTGCCATAGCCCCGGCGCTGGCAGGAAGGGGACACGGCAAGATTTTTCAGCTCCAACGTACCGCCGCCCTTGTCGACGACCACGCATACCGCCTTGACGCCGGCCTCGTCCAGGGCATACATGGCGCCCCGGTCCAGGTAGCGGTCGATCATATCCTCCTGTTCGTCCCCCAGCAGGAGGAGGGGAAGGTAGCGCTTTTTTTCGGTCTTTACCTCAAAAATGTTCACAGCACATCTTCCTCATACCATAAATTCGTCATATACAGTCCATCCGGCGGGGATTGTAACAGCCGGGCGGAAATGAATTCCGCCTCGGCTGCGCCGCTTTGCGGCGAACCTGCTTTCGCAGGTCTGCCGCGCCGCCGGTCCGCAGTCCGCTGCTATTCACAGCACATCTTCCTCATACCATAAGTTCGTCATATACAGTCCATCCGGCGGCGCGGTGGGCCCGGCCAGCGTGCGGTTGCGAGAGGCCAGGATGGCGGGGATCTCCGCCGGGTCCAGCTTGCCCTCGGCGGCGTAGATGCAGGTGCCCACCATCGCCCGGACCATGTTGTAGAGGAAGCCGTCGGCGCACACCCGGCAGTCGACCACCATCCCGTGGCGTTGTATGTCAAAGTAGTGGACGGTGCGCACGGTGGTGCGGGTTTCGGTGCCCACCGAGCGGACGGCGGCAAAGTCGTGGGTGCCCACAAACTGCCCCGCCGCCTGGGCCATGATGCTTTCATCCAAGGGCTTGGGGTAGAACCACACCCGGTTCACAAAAAACGGGTCCCGGATGCGGGAGTTGTAGATCTTATAGGTGTACTCCTTTTTCAGGCAGGAGCCGATGGCGTTAAATCCATCCGGCACCACCGTGGCCTTGAACACCGAGATGTCGTCGGGCAGCCGGGTGTTCACCGCCAGGGGGAGCCGCTCCACCGGGATGCCGGAGGTGGTGCGGAAGTTGGCCACGTAGACCTGGGCGTGGACCCCCGCGTCGGTGCGGCCCGCCCCGGTGACCTTCACAGGGTGGCACACCACGGAAGCCAGGGCCTTCTCCAGGGTCTCCGCCACGGACACGGCGTTTTTCTGCACCTGCCAGCCGTGGTAGGCGGTGCCGGTGTAGCTCAGCCGCAGGGCGATGTTTCGCTGCTCCATCTCAAAGCCCCCAGTGCCCCAGTACCCCGATACCCACCGCCAGCGCCAGCGCCCCCAGCATGAACAGGACGTCGCCGGGGCGGTAGTGGAGCTGTTTCATCCGGGTCCGCCCCTCGCCGCCGTGGTAGCAGCGGCACTCCATGGCGGTGGCCAGCTCGTCCGCCCGCCGGAAGGCGGAGATGAACAGCGGCACCAGCAGGGGAATCAGCGCCTTGGCCCGCTGAATGAGATTGCCCGAGTCGAAATCCGCGCCTCGGGCCTTCTGGGCAGACATGATCTTGTCCGTCTCCTCGATCAGCGTCGGGATGAACCGCAGGGCGATGGACATCATCATGGACAGCTCGTGGACGGGGACGTGAATCTTCTTCAGCGGTCCCATGAGGGACTCCAGCCCGTCGGTGAGAGCCAGCGGCGAGGTGGTATAGGTGAGCAGGAAGGTGCAGGTGATGAGCATGATGATGCGCACCACCATGAAGAAGGCGTGGAGGATACCCTCCTTGGTGACGGTGAAAATCCAGAAGGACGCCAGCGCTTCGCCGGGGGTGTAGAAGATGTTGAGCACGGCGGTGAACACCAGAATGAACACCACCGGCTTCAGCCCCCGAACCAACGCTTTAGGCTTCACGGTGGACACCTTCACCACCGCCGCCAGCGCCAGCAGAAGAATGGCGTAGGTGACGAACCATTTCCCCAGGAACAGGGCCACGATATAGCAGATCATGGCCACCAGCTTGGCCCTGGGGTCCAGGGTGTGGATGGGGGAGCTTCCGGGGAAATACTGCCCCAAAGTGATATCGCGCAGGGCCATCACGTTCCCTCCTTCCTGTGGAGGGCTGATAAGACTGCCTCCCGGGCCTGGGGGATGGTGTATACCGAGGCGGGCAGGTCCACCCCCATGGAGCGCAGCCGGGCGAACACCCTGGTCATGGCGGGCACGCCCAGGCCCATGGTCTCCAGCTCCTCCCCGTGGGCAAAGACCGCCTCGGGAGGGCCGGAAAAGGGGATGGTCCCTCTGTGGATGACCACCAGCCGCTCCGCCTCCCGGGCCACCTCCTCCATGGAGTGGGATACCAGGATGATGCAGGCGTTTTTCTCCTGGTGGTAGGTACGGATGTTGTCCAGAATCCGGGCCGAGCCGGAGGGGTCCAGCCCGGCGGTGGGCTCGTCCAGCACCAGCACCTGGGGCTCCATGGCGATGACTCCGGCGATGGCCACCCTCCGCTTCTGCCCGCCGGACAGGTCGAAGGGGGACTTCTCCAGCACGCCGGGCTCCAGCCCCACGAACCGGGCGGACTGCTTGACGCGGCGGTCCACCTCGTCCGCGTCCAGCCCCATGTTTTTGGGCCCGAAGGCGATGTCCTGGTATACTGTCTCCTCAAAGAGCTGGTACTCCGGGTACTGGAACACCAGCCCCACTTGGCACCGCACCTGCCGGGTGAGGTCTTTGCTCTCCCATATGTCCGTGCCGTTGAAGAGCACCTGTCCGGAGGTGGGTTTCAGCAGGCCGTTCAGGTGCTGGATCAGGGTGGATTTCCCCGACCCGGTGCGGCCGATGACGGCCAGGTACTCACCCCGTTCAGCGGAAAAGTCCACGCTGTCCAGAGCGGTGTGCTCAAAGGGGGTGCCCTGGCTGTAGATGTGGGTCAGTTGTTTTGTCTCGATGATAGCTGCCATGTAAAACTCCTTAAAATGGAGATAACGTACTGCAATATGGAATTAGAGCGAATTTATTTCTTTAGTTCCGCGAGAATCGGTTCGATATATTTCTTGTCCGTCCAGTCACATTTTTCATCGCCAGCCGCCATCAGGGCTTGTTCCCAAGGTTCATAGTCCTTGGGGGCTTTCTTTGCGACCGCTTTTCGCAGCATCTTGCAGAGATTTCGATCAACCA
>CANOBV010000070.1 GCA_947564255.1 uncultured bacterium
TGGCAGTAGGCGTTGTTGTTGCCGAACTGGGTGTTGCCGAACTCGTCCCCCGCCAAAAACATGGGGATGCCCCGGGAGCACATCAGCAGGGTGAAGGCGTTGCGCATCATCCGGGCCCGCAGGGCGTTGACCTCCCAGTCGTCCGTCTCCCCCTCCACGCCGCAGTTCCAGCTGTTGTTGTCGTTGGCCCCGTCGGTGTTGTTCCAACCGTTGGCCTCGTTGTGCTTGAAATTGTAGGCGTACAGGTCGTGGAGGGTAAACCCATCGTGGCAGGTGAGGAAGTTCACCGAGGCGTTGCCCCGGGCGGTAACGTCATAGATGTCTTTGGAACCGGTGAGGCGCAGGGCGGCGGCCTGGGCCATCCCCGGGTCCCCCTTCAGGTAGCGGCGCATGTCGTCCCGGTAGCGGCCGTTCCACTCCGCCCAACGGTTCCAGGCGGGGAAGGTACCCACCTGGTACAGCCCCCCCGCGTCCCATGCCTCGGCAATGAGCTTCACGTCCCCCAGAATGGGGTCAAAGGCCATAGCTTGAAGCAGCGGCGGAGACACCATAGGCGCGCCGTTTTCATCCCGGCCCAAAATGGAGGCCAGGTCAAAACGGAATCCGTCCACCCGGTAGGTGGTCACCCAGTAGCGCAGACAGTCCATGATCATCTGATGGACGATGGGGTGATTGCAGTTCAGGGTGTTGCCGCAGCCTGAGAAATTGTAATAATATCCCTCCGGTGTAAGCAGGTAGTAAATGTTGTTGTCAAAGCCCTTGAAGGAGAAGAAGGGCCCCATCTCGTTTCCTTCAGCAGTGTGGTTGAACACCACGTCCAAATATACCTCAATGCCCCGCTGTTTGCAGGCCCGGATCAGCTTTTTCAGCTCGTTCCCCTCTCGATTGTACTCGGTGGAGGCGGTGTAGCTGGTGTTGGGGGCGAAAAAGCTGACGGTATTGTACCCCCAGTAATTGTACAGCTTCTGCCCGTTTATCTCCCGGTAATCCAGCATCTCATCGAACTCGAAAATGGGCATCAGTTCCAGAGCGTTTACCCCCAGCTCCTGAAGGTAGTCCAGCTTTTCCATCAGCCCGGCGAAGGTGCCCGGATGCTCCACTCCGGAGGAGGGGTCTTTGGTGAAACCCCGAACGTGGAGCTCATAGATGATGAGGTCCTCGGTGGGGATCAGGGGCTGGCCCATCTTGCCCCAGTCGAAGTCGTCTTTCACCACCCTAGCCTTGTAGTGCTGGCCATGGGGAGGGGTCTTGCCCCAGGCGCTCTGGCCGGTGACCGCCTTGGCGTAGGGGTCCAGCAGATAGCGGCTCTTGTCGAAAATCAGACCCTTTTCCGGCTCGTAAGGCCCATCCACCCGATAGGCGTACTCGAATTCCTCAATATTCAGTTTGAACACAATCATGGAGTATACATTGCCGATGCGGTAGTGGTCCGGGAAGGGGAGCACAGCAAAGGGCTCAGACTCTTCCCGGCGAAAAAGCAGCAGCTCCACCCCGCTGGCCCCGTGGGAGTGGACGGTGAAGTTCACCCCGCCGGGGATGGCGGTGGCCCCGTTGGTCTCGTAGAAGCCAGGGCGCACATCGAAGCCGTTAATATTGTCCAGCGGAACCAGGTGGATGGCCCGAGGCAGGACCACACCTGATTCTTTTGCAACAACAGGGTCTGAGTTTGCGGCGGCCTTTTTCGTGCTCATTGACGATCTTCCTTTCCAACCGCGCCGGAACGCGGCCCATATCATTTTCGTACGCAGGTGATAAAACCAGACCGGGCGGGCTTATGCCCGCCCGGTCTCAAAGAAACTGGTTGCTCAAAAATACTTCTTCACACCGTCGCTGGCCTTGGAGGCGTCCTCGCTGATGGAGATGGTGTATTTGATGCCGCTCTTCTGGGAGAAAGACTCCAGCCAATCCAGGAAAGGTTCCACATCCTCGTTGCCCACGGTTGGAACCAGCTTGTTCAGGCTCTCAATGAACACGTGGGTGATATCGTAATTGCTGGCGTACAGGCCGTACAAGAAGCCCCGCAGGGTGTCGTAGTTGGGGATGCTGTAGTCAGAGGTGTCCACCAGACGGATTTTGTAGTTGATTTTATAGTTCAGCTTGGAATTGTGGGCGATGGCAACCACATTGCCGTGCTCCGTATCCACCGCTGTGTTGATGAGGTCGATCATCTGCTTGGTCTTTCCGGTGCCCTTCAGGCCCATGATAACCTTGACCATTTTGACCACTCCTTAACTTGAGTATTGGGGGGAGTCCCCCTTTGATATTCTTATGTTACCATCTTTTCATGAGAATTTCAATACAGGAAAACGAAGTTCACGAAAAATTAGGAAATCACCCTCAAACTTACCCCATGGCCTCCATGGCAAAGTGGGCGGCCTTCTGCCCCTGCCCCACCGCCTTGGCCAGCTGAAGGGGCTGTCCGGTGCAGTCCCCGGCGGCGTACACACCCGGCAGATTGGTAGCCATGCGGCCATCCACCTTGATATAGCCCCCCTCAGTCTCCAGGCCGGGCGCCAGCTGGGCGGGGGCGATGGAGGCCCGCAGCAGAAACACGCCCTGACAGGGGGTCTCCTCCCCCTTGGCGTTCCGTACGCCGGTGACGCCGTCCCCTCCCAGGATTGACAGCCCCGCCAGCCGTTTCACCTCCACCTGACAGCCGATGGACCGCAAAAACTCCACCTCTTCCTCAAAATTGGGGGCGTCCCCGGCACACACCACGGATTTACCCCGGTAGAACATGCCGTCGCAGGTGGCGCAATAGCTCACGCCCCGGCCCAGCAGCTCCGCCTCCCCATTCAAAGGGGCGGCCCGGGATACCCCGGGGGTCAGGATCACCGCCCGGCCCTCCACGGCGTCGTTTTCCACCGACACCATGACGGACTTCCCCATGGGCATAACGGACAGGGCTCGGCCTTGGCGGAACTCCGCCCCCAGGTCCCTGGCCTGCTTCACCAGCCTCTCCACCAGTTCCCGCCCGGTGACGCCGGGCAGACCAGGGTAGTTGGCCATGGCGGGGGCTTTGCACAGTGGGGAGGACAGAGGGTCGTTGGAGATCACCAGCACCGACTTGTCCCGGGCCCGGGCATGAATGGCGGCGGTGAGACCGGCGGGGCCTCCTCCCACAATAAGCAGGTCATAGTTCATAGCGTTTTCCTCCAAAACAGTTTTTAACAGTATAACAGCTTTCCCAGCTATTTACAATACTTGCAAGCTCTTTGCAAATCAGGTATACTTATCTAAGAGCTTGTTTAAAATCTCTCAAAACGCCATTTTCTGGCTCTTTTCCCGCCATGTTTTGTTGTGATTTCTTGAAATAAATACAATTATTCCTGTAAAATCCCGCCTCATCTGGTGAGAAATTCCTCGTTAACCGGCATTCTTCGGGATATTAGAGCATTTCTCAAACTTGCTGATAAGGTATCCACCCCTCTCCGAGAGTGGATACCCAAATAAGCTCTATTGCTATTTCAGACAGCTGCTATAAACAGGCTCTAAAAAAATTTCAAAACATAAATGGGGGACTCCACGTGGCAAGCTGCGTCATCTCTTTCAGCGGACGGAAAAACGGAAACTGTGCCGCCATCGCCCAGCTGCTGCTGGGGGCGCTGGCCGGCCGGGACAAGGTGAGCCATTTCGACTGCGCCGTCCTCCGCCTCACCCCCTGCGGGCAGTGCGAATACCAGTGCTTTCAGGCACGGGAGCGGTGCCCCTATTTCAGTGACCCGGTGTTCGGCATCTACGACGCCATGGCCCACAGCGACATCTCCTATTTTATTTTGCCCAACTACTGCGACTATCCCTGCGCCAACTTTTTCGTTTTCAACGAGCGGGGCCAGTGCTATTTCCAGCGCCACCCGGAACTGTTGGAACAGTACGAGAGTGTACCCAAAAAATTCATCGTAGTCAGCAACACCGGGCGGGACAATTTCACGGCGGCCTTTCGTTATCACACAGGGAACGCACCGCCGGATGTACTGTTCCTCAGCGCCCGCAATTTCGACAAGGTCAGCATAGCCGGAGACCTGATGGACTCCCCTCAGGCTCGAGAGACGGTCCTCCGTTTCGTCGGCAAATAGGAGGCTTTTTCACCAATGAAACGTATTTTACTGCTCACCACCGGGGGGACCATCGCTTCCCGGCTCACCGACGAGGGTCTGGCCCCCGGTTTGGACGGCGACGCCCTGTCCCACTACCTGGGCGGCCTGCCAGACAGCTATGACCTCACCGTCCGTGACATTCTCCATCTGGACTCCTCCAACATCCAGCCCGAGGAGTGGCGGCTCATTGCCCGCAACGTCTTTGAAGCACGGAACAGCTTCGACGGCATCGTGGTGTCCCACGGCACCGACACCATGGCCTACACCGCCTCTGTTCTGTCTTATATGGTGCGTAATATCCCTGTTCCGGTGGTGCTCACCGGAGCCCAGCTGCCCATTGAGCATCCCCTCACTGACGGGCTGGACAACCTGCGCACTGCCTTTGCCATGGCAGCCTCCGGCCATCCTGGGGTGTTTCTGGCTTTCGACCGCCGGGTGATGCTGGGCTGCCGGGCAGTCAAAACTCACACCACCGCCTTTGGGGCCTTTGACAGCGTCAACTGGCCGCTGGTGGCCCAGGTGAACGGGGCGGGGCTCACTATCCGGGAGGAGGCCCTCCCCCCCGTCGGCGGTCCCTGCGTCCTCCGGGACCAGCTGTGCGAGCAGGTGTTTCTCATCAAGCTCACCCCCGGCCTGGACCCGGAGATTTTCGACATGCTGCTGCGGATGCACTACCGGGGAGTGGTCATTGAGGCCTTCGGGGCGGGAGGGCTCCACTTCATCCGCCGCAACCTCATTGAAAAGCTCCACGCCGCCGCCCAGGCGGGGATGGCGGTGGTGGTGTGCAGTCAGTGTCTGTACGAGAGCAGCAATTTCGCCCTCTACCAGGCGGGGCAGAAAGCTCTGGCGGAGGGAGTCATTCAAGGGTGGGACATGACCACCGAAGCCGCCGTCACCAAACTGATGTGGGCTCTGGGCCAGACAAAGGATCTGGAGGAGGTCCGGGCATTGTTTGAACGCAGTCTGGCCGGGGAGCGGAGTGTCTGAACCATGCTACCGTAAATTAAAAAAGCCGAGGGCTGCTTGCGCACGGGACATTTTCAATGCCCGCACCGGCGATATCCAGAGAAAAGCCTTCCTTGCGGATATTTGCATCATGTGATATAATTAGTCCCATGCATTGAGAGGAGGGGCCGCCCATGTACCAACCGCTGGCCGACCGCATCCGTCCCCAGACTCTGGACGAAGTGCTGGGTCAAAGCCATATTTTGGGCCGGGACGGTCTGCTTCGCCGGGTCATTGACAGCGAAAAGATTCCAAATATGGTATTCTATGGCCCTTCCGGCACCGGAAAAACCACCGTGGCCAATATCATCGCCCAGCGTTCAGGCCGTACGCTGCGGCGGCTCAACGCCACCACGGCTTCCCTGGCCGATATCCGAGAAGTGATGGATCAAGTGGGTACTTTACTTGCACCCAATGGTGTTCTGCTCTATTTGGACGAGATTCAATACTTTAACAAGAAACAACAGCAGTCCTTGCTGGAATTCATTGAGAACGGTAAGATTACACTGATTGCTTCCACCACAGAAAATCCTTATTTCACCATTTTTAACGCTATTTTATCCCGTTCCACCGTGTTTGAATTCAAAATGCTGACGGCAGATGACCTTCTCCCCGCTGTCGACCGGGGAATTGCTCTTCAGTCCAAAGAGCTGGGAGTAGAGACGGAATGTGAACCTGGCGTGCGGGAGCACTTGGCCGCCTCCTGCGGCGGAGATGTGAGAAAAGCCCTCAACGCTGTAGAATTGCTGATGACTGCCAGCCGTATCAAGAACGGCGTGCTCACCATCACCTTGGATGACGCTCGACTGGTGGCCCAGCGCTCCGCTATGCGCTATGACCGGGATGGAGACGACCATTTCGACATCGCCTCCGCATTGATGAAGTCTTTGCGTGGTTCAGACCCGGATGCCGCCCTTCACTACCTGGCCCGTCTGCTGGAGGCGGGGGATATGCTCACAGCCATCCGCCGTCTGTTGTGCTCTGCCAGCGAGGATGTCGGTATGGCTTACCCCCAAGCGGCTTCCATTGTCAAATCCTGTGTGGACAGCGCCCTTCAGCTGGGCCTGCCTGAGGCCCGGCTTCCTTTGGCTCAGGCGGCGGTTCTGCTGGCTACCGCTCCAAAATCCAACAGCTTGCTCAATGCCATCGATGCCGCTCTGGCCGATGTGCGGGCGGGACGGACGGGAGATTATCCCCGGCATTTGCAAAATGTCCATGCCGACGGAGCGGGATTTGAGCGGGAACAAGGCTACCTTTATCCCCATAGCTATCCGGGCCATTGGGTGGAACAGCAATATCTTCCAGACGCCATCAAGGACCATGTATATTACGAGTACGGCCCCAATAAGACGGAACAGGCTGCCAAGGCATACTGGGACAAAATCAAAAAACCATGAAGGAGGGCGGATAAAATGCCCATGGACATCCAAATAGGCGATGTTCTGGAGTTGAAAAAGACCCATCCCTGCGGAAGCAAAGAGTGGAAGGTGCTCCGGGCTGGGATGGATTTCAAACTGAAGTGCCTGGGCTGCGGCCACGAGGTGATGACGCCTCGGAGCAAAGCGGAAAAATCCATCAAAAAGGTAAAGCGTGAGGGGGCGGTTTTATGAATCGGTTTTGGAGCAGTCGAATTCAAAATGTTATCCCATATACTCCTGGGGAACAACCCAGAAACCAACAGTTTGTCAAACTGAACACCAACGAGTGCCCCTATCCGCCCTCGCCTAAGGCGGTTGAGGCCCTTCGGGAGGCGGTGGGAGGCAGTCTTCGGCTCTACCCGGACCCGGAGTGTACGGACCTGAGGTCCGTCATTGCCCGGCGGGAAGGGTTGGATATCAAACAAGTTTTCTGTGGCAATGGTTCGGATGAAATTCTGGCCTTTGCGTTCCAAGCGTTTTTTGATACGGACCGGGAGGTGGTGTTTCCCAAGGTCACCTACAGCTTTTATCCGGTATACACCGACTTTTTTGGGTTGAAACGCCGAGAAGTTCCCATGAACCCGGATTTTTCCGTTCCCATTGACCTGCTGTGCGGCAACAACGGCGGAGTGGTACTGGCCAACCCCAATGCACCCACAGGAATCGCTGTCGGGCTGGACACGGTGGAAAAACTGCTGCGGGCCAACCCGGACGTGGTGGTCATTGTAGATGAAGCCTATATTGATTTTGGCGCAGACAGCGCGGTAAAGCTGATCAACCGGTATCCCAATTTGCTGGTGGTACAGACCACGTCCAAATCCCGAGCACTGGCAGGGCTCCGGGTCGGCTGGGCCATGGGAGACGCCGGACTCATTGACGGCCTGCGCTGTGTGCGGGATTCCGTCAACTCTTACACGGTAGACCGGCTGGCGCAGGCCGGAGCGGAGGCGGCCATTCGGGATGAGCACTATTTTCAGTTTATCCGTTGTCAGGTGATGAAAACCCGGGAGTGGACGAGGTCGGCTCTGGAGGGAAAAGGGTTTACTGTACTGCCTTCCTGGACAAATTTTTTGTTCGTCAGCCATCCAGGCCGCAGCGGAAAGGAACTGCTGGACGGTCTGCGTGAGCGGAGCGTATTGGTGCGTTGGTGGGACAATCCGGATATTCGAGATTGGTTGCGCGTCAGCATTGGGACAGAGGAAGACATGAACGTATTGGTTAACGCGTTGGCTGAATTGGTTTGAGCGTCAAAAGGCGTCCCGGCCTGTAATCCAGGCTGGGGCGTTTTATTGTTCCGTACGGATGGCGATGGACAGTCTTGTCTAATTTTTGCCGGGACTTGCTTTGACTTTTTTTGATGGTGGGAGGGGGATATAATCATGGACAGACCTATGAGAGGAGGCCGCCCCATGACAGTGGTGTACATAGATCTTCTGTTTCTGCTGAACCTGACCGCCAATTATCTGCTGCTGCTGGCGGCGGGCCGGATGGCAGGGGTGCCGCTTTGCCGCTGGCGTATCGGCTTGGCTGCTGGACTGGGGGCGCTGTATGCGGTGCTCATTTTTCTGCCTGGGCTGGAGTGGCTGACTTTTTGGCCCTGCAAAGCTGCGTCGGGAGTGATGATGGTCCTCGCCGCCTATGGAGGAGAACGACCGCTTCTACGGGTGACGGTGCTGTTTTTCGGCGCTTCCGCCGCGCTGGCAGGTGCGGTGCTGGGAATGGAATTGTTGGGCAGCGGCCCTCTGACCTTGGACCACGGCGTTTTTTATTCGCCGCTGGATGTCCGTTTACTGCTTCTGCTGTTTGTGGCGTGCTATTTTGTGCTTTCTTTATTTTTCCGCCGGTTGGGGCAGCATAGAGGTGGACTATGCCGGTTAAAGATTACCTTGGACAGGGGCAGCGTATCCTTGACCGGCTTGCGAGATACAGGGCATTCTCTTACCGACCCCACCGATAACCACCCTGTGGTGGTAGCCTATTGGCAGGCGCTGTCCGGGCTGCTGCCTGTTTGGGCGGACCCCGCCGACCCCATACAATCGGTGAAACGATGCCACGCTGCAGGTTCTCGTCAAGCCAGGCTGGTCCCCTACCGGGCAGTCGGGGTGGACTGCGGAATGCTGCTGGCCGTGCGTTCCCGGGAAGTGGTGGTGGACGGAAAGCCGTTGGGGCGGTTGTTGATTGCACTGTCTCCAACGCCTGTGGACGATGGCGGGGGGTATCAGGCCTTGATTGGAGGAATATAAAATGTGTTTGACCGATGCATACATACGGCTGTGCCGCCTGCTGGATCAGCTGGGGATCAAGCTTTACGGGTCGCTTCACTATATTGGTGGAAGCGATACCCTTCCCGCCCCTCTGACGCGGGAAGAAGAAAGCCGCCTACTGGCGGAACTGGAGGAAACGGACCGTCGTTCTCAGGCCCGTTCCCAGCTCATTGAGCACAACCTTCGGCTGGTGGTATACATTGCCCGGCGTTTTGAGAACACCGGAGTGGGCATCGAAGACCTGATTTCCATCGGCACTATAGGTTTGATCAAAGCAGTAGAAACCTATAAGCCCGCAAAAAATATCAAACTGGCCACCTACGCCTCCCGGTGCATAGAAAATGAAATTTTGATGTATTTGCGAAAAAATGCTAACCGACGGGGCGAGGTATCTTTGGACGAACCGCTGAACACCGATTGGGACGGCAATGAACTGCTGCTGTCCGACGTGCTGGGGACGGACAGTGACAGCATTGAAAAACCTTTGGAGGATGATGTGGACCGGGACCTCCTGCTTACTGCCATCACCCGCCTGTCCGAGCGGGAGCGCACCATCATTACCATGCGCTTTGGGCTGGACGGCAGACGGGAACGAACCCAGAAAGAGGTTGCAGACCAGTTGGGTATCAGCCAGTCCTATATCTCTCGGCTGGAAAAGCGAATTATTGACCGGTTAAAAAAAGAGATTCTACGGATGATGTAATGCAATAAGACATGATGCGCAAAGTCCATCGAAAGCGGTCTGACGATAAAAAATATAGCTGGCCCCGCTGCCGTATGAATGAACGCCCACCGGAAATACTGATTTTGAATTAATTCCGGTGAGGTGTTTGCGGTGCAGGGTAAGGTGGAAATATGCGGAGTCAATACAGCCAAGCTGAAAGTTCTGAAAAGCGAGGAGAGCATGGAACTGCTGCGCCGGACTAGGGCGGGAGACATGCAGGCCAGAGAAGAACTCATCTCCGGCAATCTGCGTTTGGTGTTGTCTGTCATCCAAAAATTTGCTGGGCGGGGCGAGAATGTGGACGACCTGTTTCAGGTGGGGTGTATCGGTCTGATAAAAGCAATAGACAATTTCAACATTGAAATGGATGTGCGGTTTTCTACCTATGGCGTACCCATGATAGTGGGAGAGATCCGGCGCTACCTCCGGGACAACAGCGCCATCCGGGTGTCCAGGTCGGTGCGGGATACCGCTTACCGAGTGCTTCAGGCCAAAGAAAAGTACGTGGCGGAACATCAAAAGGAGCCTACCGTAGAAGAGATTGCTCAGATTTTGGAACTGCGGCGGGAGGATGTAGTGCTGGCGCTGGACGCTGTGGTTGACCCCGTATCCCTGTTTGAGCCGGTGTATTCCGATGGTGGGGACACGGTGTGCGTCATGGACCAGGTAAAAGATAAGAAAAACACAGATGAGGCCTGGCTGGAACATATTGCCCTGGGGGACGCAATTAACAAATTGGATGAACGGGAGCGGCGGATTTTGGCCCTGCGCTTTTTTCAGGGAAAAACCCAGATGGAGGTATCGGCAGAGGTGGGTATTTCCCAGGCACAGGTGTCCCGGCTGGAGAAAAATGCGTTGAACCGAATACGGAAAGAGCTGTGAATGTGAGAGGCAAAGGACGCAAAACGTCGAAGGGCGCAGAAGCATTACTTCTGCGCCCTTTTTACCAGGAAACGGATTTTACATATGGCTGTTTCATCAATGGAGACAGCAACAGGCCCAGCTCTCGCCCTGAACATGGAAGGTGGTCTAACTGCAGTTCAATGGACAATACACCTCCGGTTCGCTCATATTTGGAAGCGCACGGTTCCAACTGCAGTGCGGTCAACTCTGCCTGGAGGCGGTCTAACGCTTCGGGCCAGTCCTCAATCTGAATGAATATGACGGCGGTGACGTGGCCCAAAAGCGCATGGTCACGGTATAGAATGGCCTGAATGGCCACAATGAACACGGTGCCAAAAGTGCTGATAAAATACATCCCAGCCCCCATCGTCATGCCGATACCTACTGTGGCCCACAACCCGGCAGCGGTGGTCAAGCCGGTAACGCCCTGTCCGCGGGCAAAGATAGTGCCTGCACCTAAAAAACCGATGGCGGTGACCAATCCGGCGGAGATGCGGCTGGGGTCCAGTTTGACAGCGGTATATTCCATCATATCAAAAAATCCGTATTTAGATGCCAGCATCATCATGCAAGAGGCAAATGAGACGATAAGATGTGTGCGAATGCCCGCACCCTTCAAACGGAGTTCTCGTTCCAGGCCGATGACCCCACCGAACAGGGCAGACAGCGCCAAGCGCAAAAAGTATTCCCAGATAGGTGGACCCATAGCAGCGCATCCTTTCCAGGCAAAAGCCGATATCATAATTTTCATTATACGCTGGAAAAGGAAATGTGTCAACAATCAGCAAGAGTTGAAGGATAACCATTGCTGCCAGTTTTCGTCTAGAAGTCACAAGCGCAGGATACTCCTGTTAAAGGGACGCAAGCACTCCCGCGCCAATTTTTATGTGTCCTGCCAACCCTTGCACACGTCCACCCAGCAGCCGAAGCCGGAGTATTGCTCCAACTCGGGGATGGACAGTTCAATGGCACTGTTCCCACTGCCGCAGGCGGGGAACACCGTCTCAAACCGCTTGAGTGATTCGTCCAGGTAGACGTTCACGCCCTGGTTGACGGCAAAGGGACACACACCGCCCACCGCATGTCCAACCAGTTCCTCCACTTCCTGAGGGGTGAGCATTTTGGCCTTGGTTCCGAACCGGGCCTTATATTTGGAATTGTCCACCTTGGCGTCTCCGGCTGCCACAATGAGGATAGCATGGCCGTCCACCAGGAAGGACAGGGTCTTGGCAATGCGGCAGGGGTGGCAGCCCAGAGCCTGGGCTGCCAGGTCCACGGTGGCGCTGGACACGTCGAATTCCAGCACCCGGTCCTCCATGCCCAGAGTGCGGAAGTATTTTTTGACACGTTGAATTGACATGGTCTTTCTCCTGTTTTTATGTAGTAAGGGCGGCGAAGGTGTCCTCCGCCGCCCAAGATGTTTGTAGAAGCCTGATTACTTGATGTTGAAGAAAGCCTTACGGCCCAGGTAGATAGCGGCGTCGCCCAGCTCCTCCTCGATGCGCAGCAGCTGGTTGTACTTGGCCACGCGGTCGGTGCGGCTGGGAGCGCCGGTCTTGATCTGGCCCGCATTCACGCCCACCACGATGTCGGCGATGGTGGCGTCCTCGGTCTCGCCGGAGCGGTGGGACACCACAGCGGTGTAGCCGTGGCGGTTGGCCAGCTGGATGGCGTCCAGGGTCTCGGTCAGGGTGCCGATCTGGTTGACCTTGATGAGG
>CANOBV010000071.1 GCA_947564255.1 uncultured bacterium
TGATGGGGTAGTTGTCGGCGAACTTCTTCCACATGTTGACCATCTGCTGCTTGGTGTAGGTCTTCTTGGCCTTGGGCAGGTCGTAGCAGCCGGTCTCGGCGTTGTACCAGTCGGACACGGCGGCGTCGATGGCGATCATGAAGTCCTCGCCGGGCTTGTAGCCGGACTTCTCGATGGCGGCCACGATGCACTTGAAGGCGTCCTCGTCCTTCTTCAGGTTGGGGGCGTAGCCGCCCTCGTCGCCCACGCCGGCGGCGGGGGTGCCGTTCTCCTTCAGGGTTTTCTTCAGCTGATGGAAGACCTCGGCGCAGCGGCGCAGAGCCTCGCGGAAGGAGGGGGCGGAGACGGGCATAATCATGAACTCCTGGATCTCCACGTTGTTGGTGGCGTGAGCGCCGCCGTTGAGGATGTTCATCATGGGCACGGGCAGGGTCTTGCCGTTCACGCCGCCCACGTAGTTGTAGAGGGGCATACCCAGGCTCTCAGCGGCGGCCTTGGCCACGGCCAGGGAGCAGCCCAGGATGGCGTTGGCACCCAGGCGGGACTTGTTGGGGGTGCCGTCCAGCTCGATCATGGCCTTGTCGATGGACACCTGGTCCAGGGCGTTCATGCCGATGAGGCACTCGGCCAGCTCGGTGTTCACGTTGTTGACGGCCTTCTCCACGCCCTTGCCCAGGTAGCGGCCCTTGTCGCCGTCCCGGAGCTCACAAGCCTCGTGGACGCCGGTGGAGGCGCCGGAGGGAACAGCGGCGCGGCCCATAGTGCCGTCTTCCAGGACGACCTCAACCTCTACGGTTGGATTGCCGCGGGAGTCAATAATTTCACGGCCGAGGACATCAACGATCTCAAGCATCTGTTTCATGGGAATCAAGCTCCTTTCAAAATGTCAAAGGTATAAGTTTAAGAGGTACATACCTCAAGGGACACATTGTCAGCACAAGCTCCGGCTGTTCGCTTCCGGGCAAGCCCAAAAGGTCACTGCCTCCGCTGTGTTTCCTCTCCCAACCGCACCCGCTTCGTTGGGCTTCGGTTGAGGTGCTATCATTATTTTACAATCAGCGTCTGCCCAGTCATTTCCGCAGGCTGTTTCAGGCCCATCAGGTCCAGCATGGTGGGGGCCAGGTCGGCCAGACGGCCGTCCCGCAGCTTCACGTCCGCGCCCACCACGCAGCAGGGCACCAGGTTGGTGGTGTGGGCGGTGAAGGGGGAGCCGTCCGCCTCCGCCATATGCTCGGCGTTGCCGTGGTCGGCGGTGATGATGGCCACGCCGCCCATCTCCCGGGTGGCGTTCACCACCTGGTTTACGCCGTCGTCCACCGCCTCGGCGGCTTTGACGGCGGCCTCATATACACCGGTATGGCCCACCATGTCGCAGTTGGCGAAGTTCAGGATGACCACGTCATAGGCGCCGCTCTTGATGCGTTTGACGGCCTCGGCAGTGACCTCGGGCTGGCTCATGTGGGGCTGGAGGTCATAGGTGGCCACTTTCGGCGAGGGGATCAGGCAGCGGTCCTCGCCAGGGAACACGGTCTCCACGCCGCCGTTGAAGAAGAAGGTGACGTGGGCGTATTTCTCAGTCTCGGCGATGCGCAGCTGGGTCATGTTCTGCTGGGCGATATACTCGCCGAAGATGTTGTCCAGGCTCTCCTTGGGGAAGGCGATGACCACGTTGGGCATGGAGGCGTCATAGGAGGTGGTGCACACGTAGTTCACCTTGAAGAAGCCTTTTTTCCGCTCAAAGCCCTTGAAGTCTGGGTCCACGAAGGTGCGGGTGATCTCCCGGGCCCGGTCGGGGCGGAAGTTCATGAAAATAATGGAGTCGCCCTCGCCGATCTCAGCGTGCTCGGCGGTGATGACGGGGATCACGAACTCGTCGGTGACCCCGGCGTCGTAGCTGGCCTGCATGGCCCCCACCGGGTCGCCGATGAAGCGGGCATCGCTCTCGCCGTAAACCATGGCTTTGTAGGAGCGCTCCACCCGGTCCCAGTTGGTGTCCCGGTCCATGGCGTAGTAGCGGCCGGAGATGGTGGCGATCTGGGCCCCATACTGGTCACAGGTCTCCTTCATCTGGGCCACGAAATCCTTTCCGGAGGTGGGAGGAACGTCACGGCCGTCCATGAAGCAGTGGACAAAGATTTTGGGACAGCCCAGCTCGTGGGCCATCTTCACCGCCGCTTGGATGTGGGTGATATGGCTGTGGACGCCGCCGTTGGACATCAGGCCGTAGATGTGGACGGCCTTTCCGGCCTCCTTGGCGGCCAGCATGGCGTTCCTATAGGCGGGATTCTGAAAAAATTCCCCGTCCTGAATGGCCTTGGTGATCTTGGGCAGGTCCTGGAAAACCACCCGGCCCGCGCCGATGTTGGTGTGGCCCACCTCACTGTTGCCCATCTGGCCCTGGGGCAGGCCCACGTCCAGCCCGGAGGCGGACAGCCTGCTGCCGGGGCACTGGGAGAAGATGTGGTCCAGGTTGGGGGTGGGGGCGTTGACCACCGCGTTGCCGGCGGAGGGGCCCTCCACGCCAAAACCGTCCATAATAATCAAAGTGGTAGGTGTTTTCATAAAAAAACCTTTCCTTTATTGTAGGGGCCGCCCCCTACACAAAATTACTCCTGATTGGCGGCCTCGATAATCTTCACAAAGTCGGCGGGCTTCAGGGCGGCGCCGCCGATCAGACCGCCGTCCACGTCGGGCTGGGCCAGCAGCTCCTCGGCGTTCTTGGCGTTCATGGAGCCGCCGTACTGGATGGTGACGGAGCGGGCCACGTGGGCGCCGTACTGCTTGCGGATGACGGTGCGGATGGCCTGGCAGACCTCGCCGGCCTGCTCGGCGGTGGCGGTCTTGCCGGTGCCGATGGCCCACAGGGGCTCATAGGCGATGACCACATGGCGGGCGTTCTCGGGGGCCACGTTGGCCAGGGCGCACTTCACCTGATAGGCGATGAGCTCCATGGTCACGCCCAGCTCCCGCTGCTCCAGGCTCTCGCCCACGCAGATGATGGGGATCAGGCCGGTCTCGATGGCGGCGTGGACCTTCTTGTTCACGGTGAAATCGGTCTCGTTGTAGTACTGGCGGCGCTCGGAGTGGCCGATGATGACGTACTTGGCCCCCGCCTCCTTAATCATGGCGGCGGTGATCTCGCCGGTGTAAGCGCCGTGGTCCAGCTCGTGGCAGGTCTCAGCGCCGATGGCGATGTGGCAGTCCTTGAACAGACGGACGGCGGCCTGGATGTTGGTGGCGGGGACGCACAGCACCACATTGCACCACTTGCCCTTGGGCATGATGGGCTTGATCTCCTCGGCGAAGGCCTTGGTCTGGGACAGGGTGTTGTTCATCTTCCAGTTGCCGGCGATGATGGTCTTGCGGTAGCGGCGATTCATAATAAATCTCTCCTATCGTATATTTTCCGAAACGGCTTTTGTAGGGGCCGGCCTCTGTGCCGGCCCGCATTTAAGATAATCACACGGTACGACGGGGCGGCGCGGAGGCCGCCCCCTACAGGGGGGTCCGTCAGGTGTCCAGCAGGCAGGCCACGCCGGGCAGCTCCTTGCCCTCCATAAATTCAAGGGAGGCGCCGCCGCCGGTGGAGATGTGGCTCATCTTGTCGGCGTAGCCCAGCTGCTGCACCGCCGCCGCGCTGTCGCCGCCGCCGATGATGGTGATGGCGGAGGTCTTGGACAGGGCCTCGGCCACCGCCTTGGTGCCCGCGGCGAACTTCTCGAACTCGAACACGCCCATGGGGCCGTTCCAGATGACGGTGCCCGCGTCGGCCACGGCGTCACAGTACAGCTTCACGGTCTCGGGGCCGATGTCCAGGCCCTGCCAGCCGTCGGGGATCTCACCGGTCTTGACCACCTTGCTCTCGGCGTCGGGGGCGAACTTGTCGGCCACGACGGTGTCCACAGGGAGGAGCAGCTTCACGCCCTTTTCGGCGGCTTTCTTCACCATGTCGTTGGCGTAGTCCTGCCAGTCGGCCTCCAGCAGGGAGTCGCCCACCTTGCCGCCCTGGGCGGCGGAGAAGGTGTAGGCCATGCCGCCGCCGATGATGACGGTGTCAGCGATCTCCAGCAGGTTGTTGATGACGCCGATCTTAGAGGAAACCTTGGAGCCGCCCAGGATAGCGACGAGGGGGCGCTTGGGATTGGCCAAGGCACCACCGATGAAGTCCAGCTCCTTCTGGATCAGGAAACCGGAGACGGCGGGCAGGTGGGCGGCCACACCGGCGGTGGTGGCGTGGGCGCGGTGGACCGCGCCGAAGGCGTCGGACACGTACACGCCGTCGGACCCGGCCAGGCCGGCCATCTTCTTGGCCAGTTCGGGGTCGTTTTTGGTCTCGCCCTTCTCAAAGCGGGTGTTCTGGAGCAGCATGATTTCACCGGGCTTCAGGGCCGCGGCCTTGGCCTGGGCGTCGGGACCCACCACGTCGTCGGCCAGGATCACGCTCTTGCCCAGCAGCTCGCTGAGGCGGGCGGCCACGGGCTCCATGCGCAGCTCGGCCAGGGACTTCTTCCACTTCTCCTCGGTGATGGAGGCCTCGTCCTTGCCCTTCTCCAGCTGCTTCTTCTTGTAGGACTCGAAGGTGGCCACCGGCTTGCCCATGTGGGAGCAGGCGATGACCGCCGCGCCCTGGTCCAGCAGGTACTGGATGGTGGGCAGGGCGGCGCGGATGCGCTTGTCATCGGTGATGATGCCGCTGCCATCCTTGGCCATAGGCACGTTGAAGTCACAGCGCAGCAACACCTTCTTGCCCTTCACGTCGATGTCCTTGACCGTCTTCTTGTTGTAGTTCATGCTGATCTAACTCCTTTCATTATTACAACTTGAAGTAATGATTGTTTTAGCGTTTGATGTCACGCTCCGCTTGTTCGCGACGCGCGGCTTCACTTCGACTCGGGCAAAACCCAGCCCCATGGGGTGGGCCTTGGGCTTTTGCCCTCGCTCCGCTCCATCCGCGCCGCTCACGACGGCTCCGCGCTTCCCGTGGACGCCATCTCCCCTATTCCGCTCAACCCGGGGAAGCCCTGCTGCTTGAGGGCCTCGTAGACCAGCACGGCCACCGAATTGGACAGGTTCAGGCTGCGGGCGCCGGCGCGCATGGGGATGCGGAGACAGCGATCCCGATGGGTTTGGCGAAACGCCTCCGGCAGTCCGGCGGTCTCCTTGCCGAAGAACAGCCAGCAGCCGTCCCGGAACACCGCCTTGGAGTAGTCTTGAGAGGCCTTGGTGGTAGCCAGCCACAGGTCGGCCACAGCGTTTTGGGAAAACAGGACGTCCAAGCTGTCGTACACATGAAGGTCCACCATGGGCCAGTAGTCCAGCCCCGCCCGCTTCACCGCCCTGTCGCTGATGTCGAAACCCAGGGGGCGCACCAGGTGGAGGCGGCTGCGTGTGGCGGCGCAGGTGCGGGCGATATTTCCGCAGTTCTGCGGAATTTCCGGCTCAACTAACACGATATTGACCATATGTTCCCCCGATTTCTCTCTTAGCCATGCACATTATAGACGCTTGACAAAAAAATAGCAAGAGAAAATGTGGCGAAACTGTTAAAAATTTACCCGTTTTTGCTGTCACATTGCCCAGCACCCCCCGGATTTTCCATTTTTTTAGAGATGGACAGCGGAAATTTGAGAGGAGAGGAGATTTTTTCGCTTGCCGGTGCAACCCTGGAGCCTTCCGGCGGGTATTGTTAAAAGACGGATCGGACCCGGCCGGATCAGACCGGAAGAGGTTGCCATTTCCCCCTATGTGTGCTAGAATAGCGGCGAACGAAGGCCTGCATACATAAAAGAGGGAGGATGAGCGGATGGATATCATGATCATCGGCATCGCCGGGGGCACCGGCTCAGGCAAGACCACGTTGACCCGCCGGCTCCAGGACGCTTTCGGGGCAGACGTGTCCGTGGTATACCACGACAACTACTATAAAAGACATGTGGGAATGACCTACGAAGAGCGGGCGGCGCTGAACTACGACCACCCCGATGCTTTCGATACCGCCCTGATGGTAGAAGACCTAAAAAGACTGGCGGCGGGGAAAGCCATCCGCTGCCCGGTATACGACTACTCCATCCACAACCGCTCCGAGGACACGGTGGAGGTGCGTCCCACCAAAGTGGTTATCGTGGAGGGCATCCTCATCTTTGCCGACAAGGCCCTCCGGGATCTGATGGATGTGAAGATCTTCGTGGACACTGACGCCGACGTGCGTATCCTTCGCCGAATTTTGCGGGATGTGAAGGAGCGGGGCCGGTCGCTGGACTCGGTGATCTCCCAATACCTCACCACCGTCAAGCCTATGCACGAGCAATTCGTACAGCCCTCGCGCCAGTATGCCGACATTGTGGTGCTGGCCGGAGGGCACAACCTGGTGGCGCTGGATATGATCACCCAGCGCATCAGGAGCCACATCGAGAGCCGTTAGGGGATTCGCGCCCTCGGAACGGCTCGCCGTTCTGAGGAGGAAACATAATCATGAGAAAGACCCTGTGCGCAGCCTTGGCCGCCATCCTGTGCCTGCCCCTGCTGTCCGCCTGCACCGGAGGGGCGGAGGAGAAGCAGGTGGACTTGTCCGCCTTTGCCAGGACACTTCAGGAAAAGTACGAATTCGCGGCATATCTGGGGGAACTGGACCCGGAATACGAATATAACAAGGAGATCTACGACAACACCATGCCCGGGCTGCTGGAGCTGGACCTGGAGCAGCGAATCAACCTGGTGGGAATGATCACCCTGAACAATGGGGAGGTCGGGCTGGCTCAGGCCAAAAACCCGGAGGACGCGGCCAGTGTGAAGGAGATTTTTCAAAGGCGGATTGATTACATGGCGGGCGATGAGGACGAGGCCGGCGGGGCCTTTTACCCCGGTCCCATTGAGCTGTGGACCAACTACTCCCGCATCGTAGGCCACGGGAATTACGTGATGCTGGTGGTGGCCGACAACTGCGACGAGATTGTGGGCGAATTTGAAGCCCTCTTTGCATAAGGGGGCGGCGGAATGAAGCAGAGACGCGTTTTTGCTTTTTGCGCTGCCGCTGTACTGTGTCTGTCTGCGCTGTCCGGCTGCGGGACGCAGGAGAAACAGGCAAACCTGTCCGCTTTCGCCAAGACTCTTCAGGAAAAATATGAGTTTGCCGCCTACCTGAAGGAATTGGACCCGGAGGCGGACGAATATGCCAGGCAATCCATAGAGCAGTACCTGCCCGGCCTGCTGGAGATGGATTTGGAGCAGCGGGTGATCTGCATGTCCATGATGCGCCTGAACAATGGGGAGTTTTCTATGGTTCAGGCCAAAGATTCCCAGGGCGCCGAAAAGGTGAGGGAACTGTTCCAAAACCGGGTAGACTATATGGTGGGTGACGGAGAAAGCCCCGGCGGGGCTTGGTATCCCGCTGCCACCGAGTTGTGGGCCAACAATTCCCGGGTGGAGGTCCACGGCAGTTATGTGCTGATGGTAGTCGCCGAGGAATGCGATGAAGTTGCCGCCGAGTTCAGCGCCCTGTTCCAGTAAATCTACGACATTACCACTATTATAAAAGGAGAATATTACAATGAAAAAGCTGATTGCCCTGTGCACCGCCGCCGTGCTGTGCTTGTCCCTGTTGTCCGCCTGCGGCGACGCCGGCACGGAAAGCAGTCCTTCCATTGAACCCGGCAAGGACGTGGGCCTGGGCGCCTTCGCGCAGACCGTCCAGGAAAACCACGAGTTCGCCGCCCTGGAGAAGGCCGACCCCGCCGACGAGGAGGTGGGCGTCATCATGCTGGAGAACAACTACCCCGGCCTGAAGGACATGGACCTGGAGCAGCTGGAGGTCTACCTGCCCCTGGTGTCCTTCAGCGGCGGCGAACTGGCTCTGGCGCAGGCCAAGAGCCCGGAGGACGCGGCCAAGGTGAAGGAAATCTTCCAGGCCCGCATCGAGGCCAAGTCCACCGAGGGGCCGGGGAACTACCCCGAGGAGGTAGAGATGTGGCAGAAGCACGCCAAGGTGACGGTGGCCAATGACACCTACGTGATGCTGGTGAACCACCAGGACAGCGAGGCCATTATTGGTGAATTTGAAGCCTTGTTCGCATAAACGCAGGTCAGACATAACAGTATAAAAAGGAGTTTGAGTGACATATGAAACGCATTCTCGCATTGACCCTGGGTGCCGTCCTGACACTGTCTTTGCTGGCTGGGTGCAGCAATACCGGCTCCAAGGAGACCCTGCTGCCCTCCGACCCCGTTGAGGAGGCGACAGCTTCCCAGCTGCCGAAACCCACCCCCACGCCGGAGCCCTCCGCCGAGCCCAGTGTGGAACCCAGCGCGGAGCCCTCCATGGAGCCCAGCGCAGAGCCCACCCAGGAGCCTTCCAAGGCCCCGGAGGTGAAGCCCATCCCCACCACCCCCGCGCCTAAGCCTACTCCCAAACCCACCCCAAAGCCTACGCCTGCTCCCACACCCACTCCCGCACCGGAGCCCACACCCACTCCCGCCGCAGGCGTGGACCTGTCGGCTTTCTACCAGAGCGTCACCGGTCAGTATGAGTTCGGCTTCCTGGAGTTGGCCTCCGGCGACCTGTTGGACGGCTTTTACCCCGGCCTGACCGGAATTGCCACCAAGCAATGCCTGGTCTATATCCCCCAGATGTCCATGAACAACGGTGAGTTCGGCCTGGTACAGGTGGAGAACAGCGCCGACGTGGCGGCGGTGAAGGCCGTGTTCCAGGCCCGGATCGACTATATGGTGGGCGACGGCAACGGCCCCGGCGGCGCCTGGTACCCTGGCCCCACCGAGCAGTGGCAGAATAACTCCCGCGTTGTCTCCAACGGAAACTATGTCATGATGGTGGTCCACGAGAACTGCGATGCTATCGTGTCCCAGTTTAACGCCCTGTTTTAATCCATTGTTCCAGCGAGGGGGAGCGGCGGGGCCGCTCTCCCTCTTGCCCTGAAATCTGCCCTGCGAGGTGACTGCGTATGATATTTTCCAGCCCCTATTTCCTGTTTCTCTATTTTCCCGTGGTATTGCTCTTGTATTATATTTCCCCGTTGAGATGGCGCAATCTGGTGCTGCTCATCGCCAACCTGGTGTTTTACGGGTGGGGCGAGCCGGTGTATGTGCTCATCATGTTCGTCTCCATCGCCATCGACTACTCCCACGGGCGGATCGTCACCACCTGCAAGGCCAAAGGTAATGACCGGGGGGCCAAAATGGCGGTGGCCTCGTCGGTGGTGTTCAACCTGCTGCTGCTGGGGTTTTTCAAATACTGGGACTTCATTGTGGGCAATCTCAACGCTCTGGGGCTGGATCTCGTGACCCGAGAGGAAATTCGCTCCGCCATCAATGCGGCGTTGGCGAACATCGGCCTGAAGCCCCTGTTTCAGGCCGCCTCCAGCACCCTGCCCATCGGCATCTCCTTCTATACCTTCCAGACCATGAGCTACACCATCGACGTGTACCGGGGGGACGCCCGGTGCCAAAAGAACATCGTCACTTTCGGCACTTTCGTCACCCTATTCCCCCAGCTCATCGCCGGGCCCATCATCAAGTACAAGGATCTGGACGACCAGCTGGAGTACCGGGATCACACCTTTGAAAAATTTGCCTCCGGCGTCCAGCGCTTTACCGTTGGGGCCTGCAAAAAGGTGCTGCTGGCCAACGCCCTGGGGCCATTGTGGGATGTGTATCTCGCCACGCCATCCTCCCAGCTCACCACCCTGGGGGCCTGGCTGGGTATCGTCGCTTTCTCCCTCCAGCTCTACTTCGACTTCTCCGGTTATTCGGACATGGCCATCGGCCTGGGGCGCATGCTGGGCTTCGAGTTTTTGGAGAACTTCAACTACCCCTATATCTCCAAGTCGGCCAGCGAGTTCTGGCGGCGGTGGCACATCTCCCTGGGCAGCTGGTTCCGGGAGTACCTGTACTTCCCCCTGGGGGGCAGCCGGGTAAAGCCCGCCCGGATGGTGTTCAACCTGCTGGTGGTCTGGGCGGCCACCGGCATCTGGCACGGGGCCAGCTGGAATTTCCTGATTTGGGGCCTGTACTGGTTCGTTTGGATTGGCCTGGAAAAGCTGTGGCTGGGCAGGGTTCTGGAGAAAACCCCGGCCTGGGTATGCCACATCTACGGCGTGGTTGTCGCCATTGTGGGCTGGGCCATTTTCGCCGTGGAGGATTTCTCCGCCATGGGGCCCTATTTGGCCGCCATGTTCGGCTTCGGGGCGGGGGCGCTGGACACGGATTTTCTCTACTATTTTCGCAATTATCTGCCCATTCTGGCCATCGCTGTCGCGGCGGCCACCCCCCTGGGGAAAATCGTCTGGCACAAGCTTCCCCAGCGGGCCCGTCAGGCGGCTTTTCCGGTGCTGATGCTGGCGGGGCTGGTGTTTACCACCGCCTATCTGGTGGACGGAACCTATAATCCGTTCCTCTACTTCCGTTTTTAAAGGGGCGAGCGTATGAGCAAAAAATATTCCATTTTTATCACGGCGCTGTTTTGTACTTTTGTCTTCGGCTTTGGCCTCGCCCACTTTATCATCCCCGACCGGGACTTCTCCGAGCAGGAGAACACCTTTCTGGCTCAGTTCAAGCCTCCCACCTGGGATACGGTGCGCTCCGGACAGTTCATGGAGGACTTCGAGAAGTACTTCAACCAGCAGTTCCCCCTTCGGGACCAGTGGGTGCGCCTCAAGGCCAGGTCCGAACGGGCTCTAGGCAAACAGGAAAACAACAAGGTCTACTTCGGAAAGGACGGCCAAAGCCTGTTTGCCCACTTCACCGAGCTGTCCGACGAGGAACTTGCCACCCGAGTGGGCTTTGTCAACAAGCTGGGTGACAACCTGGACGTGCCGGTGTACTTCTCTCTGGTGCCGGACAAGAGCTGGGCCTGGGCCATGTTCCTGCCGGAGAACGCGCCCAATATAGATGACGGCTCCACCATTGAGAAAGCCCAGGCGCTGTGCGGGGACAATGTGAACTTCATCAGCTTGAAGCACCTGGGCATCACCTGCGGCAATACCCAGTCGCCGGATGAGGACGGCTCCTTCTACCGCACCGACCACCACTGGACCACGGAGGGGGCCTACCGGGGCTATATGGCGCTGATGGCGGGTATGGGGCGCGACATCCAAATCTATGAGTGGTCCCCGGCCCTGGTTTCCGACCAGTTCTACGGCACCACCTACTCCTCCTCCGGAGCGGGCTGGGTAAAACCGGACAGCATCTACACCATGATTCCCGAGGGGGGTACCAAAGGCCATATCACCGTTGACCGCTACCCTGAGGGCGAACCTATCCCGGGCGGGCTGTACTACCCGGAAAAACTGGAGGTCAAGGACAAGTACGCCTACTTCCTTGGGGGCAATCAGCCCCTGTGTATCATCAAAAATCCCAACGCTCAGGGCGGAAAGCTGCTGGTGGTCCGGGATTCCTACTCCGACTCCCTGGCCCCCTTCCTGGCGGAGGAGTTCCAGGAGGTCCACCTGTTCGATCTGCGCTACAACAACAAGTCCCTCAAGCAGTATGTGGCGGACAATGGCATCGGCCAGGTGCTGGTGCTCTACTCCGCCAACAACTTTAACACGGATAAAAATCTGTTTAAGCTCGGTCTGTAAGCTTGCCGTCCCAGTACAGCCGGGGCGGCAGAAAAAGGCCCTGCTCGAGCTGGGGCTGTGAATATTCATACTCCCCAAAGCAAACCGCTTGATACGGTTTTGGACAATAAAAATGCGGAGTGTCCTCAAACAAGGTACCCGGAGCGGGACACGCCGGCCAGGCTGCACAGCTGCTTGACGCTCAGCAGGTTGTCCGTCCGCAGCGATGTCTCTCGGATGATCCCATACTTGGCGTTGGCTGGGATATCCATTATTCTGCCCCGCCTGTCCTAAAGACACATTTTTTTGAGATACTCAATGACTTGGTCCTTGCAGGTCAATTCCTGCTCCAAAAGCCGTGTCTTGGCCTCCGGCGTCAGCAGATGCTCCAAGTATGTGCCATACGTGTTCAGGTCCCGAAAGCCTTTCCCGGCTTTTGCCTCTTTGAACACCATGTTTTTCAGCCCGTTGACCCGGTTCACCCCTAGTATGTCCGGGTCGATCCCGTGCCCC
>CANOBV010000072.1 GCA_947564255.1 uncultured bacterium
TCAAAGTCGACCATCATATTGTTACCCGGATTTGTGAAGTGAAGAAAATCGGAAAAAACGATTCGATCATATTGCATAAAGTGCGAGGGTGGCGCACGCCTGTGATTATTGAAAGAGCATAAAAATCCCCCGGGAATTGAGAAAATGCACCCCTTGTGCCCAATGCCGGTGCAGTCTATAATTTTTAACATGATAGCTCTGTACGGAATACCAGGGAAAGACAGGTGAGTCAATGAACGATGTGATTGTTTCAATGCAAAACATATGCAAAACCTTCCCAGGCGTTAAAGCCCTGGACAATGTCCAATTTGAACTGCGCTCCGGCGAGGTTATGGCGCTTTTAGGGGAAAATGGCGCGGGGAAATCCACCCTGATGAAAATACTTAGCGGCGTCTACACCCGTGACAGCGGGGAGCTGGAGATCTTCGGCAAGCGCTATGGCGACCTGAGCCCCAAGCTCGCCCAGAGTGTGGGCGTAGCCATCATCCACCAGGAGCTGAATATGTGCCGGCATCTCACTGTAGCGGAGAATATGTTTCTGGGACGGGAGAAACGCAAGGGCATACTCCTGTCGGACAAAGAGATGGAGCAAGAGGCCGCCCGGATTCTTGGAGATTTGAAGATTGACCTCGACCCCCGCCAGACGGTGGGCAGCCTGCCTGTGTCCAAGCAGCAGATGGTGGAGATAGCCAAGGCTCTGTCCACGAATGCTCGGATCCTTATCATGGATGAACCCACCTCCGCCCTGACCGCCAAAGAGATCGACGAGCTGTTCCGTATCATCCACCAACTCAAGGCCGAGGGCCACGGCATCGTCTACATCTCCCACCGGCTGGAGGAGCTCCAGCACATTGTGGATCGGGTGACCATCATGCGGGACGGACAGTACATTACCTCCATGAATTTTGCGGATACCGATTTGGACACCATCATCGCCCATATGGTGGGCCGGGAGATCAAGGAGAAATTCCCCCGGGTGGCCTGCGAAAAAGGAAAGAAAATTTTTGAGGTCCGAAACCTGAACGCGGGCCGTATGGTTCGGGACATCAGCTTTGAGGTGTACGAGGGCGAAATC
Organism: uncultured bacterium; assembly: GCA_947564255.1. Taxonomy (GTDB): domain Bacteria; phylum Bacillota; class Clostridia; order Oscillospirales; family Oscillospiraceae; genus Enterenecus. The sequence continues at coordinate 1,076 of CANOBV010000072.1, forward strand.
GTGGGCTTCGCCGGATTGATGGGCGCTGGACGCACCGAGACCACCCGCGCGATCTTCGGCGTGGATCCAAAGGAGAGCGGCACTATCCTGCTGGACGGGCAGGAGGTCAAAATCCAGAAGCCGGAGGATGCAATCCGGGCCGGAATTGTGCTGGCCCCGGAGGATCGAAAAAAAGACGGCTTGTGCACCAAGCTGTCCATCCGGCATAACATCGCCCTGCCCAACCTGGATCTGCTGTGCAATAAGCTGGGAGTGGTCAGCAAGGCCAAGGAGGACGCCATGTGCGGCAAGGCGGTGGACGACCTCAAAATCAAGACCCCCAGCGTAGAGGTGGATGCGGCCAACCTGTCCGGCGGCAACCAGCAGAAGGTTGTGGTGGGCAAGTGGATCGCCCGCAACTCCCGGGTGGTGATCTTTGACGAACCTACCCGCGGCATCGACGTGGCCGCCAAGGTGGAGATTTACAACCTGATGAACCAGCTCAAGCAGCAGGGCATCGCCGTCATGTTTGTCTCCTCTGAGCTGCCTGAGGTCATGGGCATCGCCGACCGAATCATCGTCATGTGCGACGGACGGATCACCGGCGAGGTAATGGCCCGCGAAACTACCCAGAATGAGATATTGACCCTGGCCACCCGCTTTGAGAAAAAAGTGGCCAGCGCCTGACAGCCCATCGGAAAAAGGGAGGAACCAACAAAATGGAAGCAAAGAAAGCATCATCCCTGCGGAGGTTTTTCGCCATCCGCGGCATGAGCGCCGCCATGATTTCCTTCGCCGCGCTGATTGTCATCTATATCGGCTTTGGCATCATGAATCCCGTTATGTTCAGCGGCGACAACATCATGAACCTGTTACGGGCCATGTCCAAGTATCTGCTCATTGGCATTGGTCAGAGCTATATCCTTATTACCGGCAACATCGACCTGTCCCTGGGCGCGGTGGTAGGCATGAGCGCCATGATGGCAGGGACTTTGATGACCCATGGGGTCAACCCCGTTGTGGCCTGTCTGATTACCCTGGTGGCCTGCCTGCTTGTAGGCGTCATCAACGGTTTCCTGGTGGGCCAGCTCAAACTGCCCCCGTTCATCGCTACCCTGGGCACCATGTTCGCCGCCCGCGGCGTGGCTTATATGGTGAACGGCAACCGCAACACGGACGCCATTTCCTCCGGCATCGGCAAAGAGGCGGCGGATACCTTCCAGAACATCTTCTACTACGGGAAGACTTTTGGCATCTATAACACTTTCCTGATCGCCATGGTCATCTTTGCGGCCTTCTTTTTCCTTCTGTCCAGAACCCGCACCGGGCGGCACATTTACGCTGTCGGATCCAATGTGGACGCAGCCAAGCTCTCCGGTGTCAGCGTGTTCGGCACCACCACCAAGACCTATCTGGTCAGTGCCTTCTGTGCGTTTGTGACGGGCCTGATCCTGTGCGCCCAGGCTGGCATGGGCAACATGGAGGCAGGCAATACTTATGAGATGTACGCCGTGGCTGCCAGCGTCATCGGCGGTGTGTCCCCCTTGGGCGGCACCGGGCTGCTGCTGGGTACCTTGGGCGGCGCCGCGGTGTGGCAGACGCTGGAGAACGGCCTGAACATGGTTCATGCCCCCGTGGGGATCCAGCGGCTGGCCATCGGTATCATCGTGGTGTTCGCTGTGATGATTGACGTGGTGTTCCGCAGCGGCGCGGGCAAAAAGGCCGTCAAGAAGTAATTCCTTTATATAGTGCGCCCTGCGGCGTTTCTATAGGCACAAACCAGACCAAAACAATGACGAGGAGGAATATCAAGTGAAGAAGAACAAGATCCTTGCCCTGCTGTGCTGCCTGTGTATGCTCATGGGCCTGCTGGCCGGATGCACCGGCGGCAACGACGGCAAAAAGGGCAGCGATGAGAGCTACAAGATCGCCCTGATTACCATGGACTCCATCGACCAGCACTGGGTTACCCTGAACGAGGGCGCCCAGAAGGCCGCCAAGGAGTTGGGTGTCACCGTGGACTTCATGGCCCCCAACACCAAGGACGACGCCCAGCAGATTGAGAGTGTGAACAACGCGGTGTCCGGCGGCTATAACGCCATCATCGTGGCGGCCAACGGCCCCGACGCCATCTCCTCCGCCTTGAAGGACGCCCAGTCCAAGGGCGTGAAGATCGTCTACGTGGACTCCCCCGCCAATGTGGACGCCGAGGCCACCTTCTCCACCGACAACAAGGCGGCGGGCACCACCGCCGGCAAGACCATGATCGACGGTCTCAAGGCCGCGGGGGTGGAGTCCGGCTCCATCGGCATCATCAGCGTGAACAACGCCACCGCCTCCACCGTTTCCCGGGACGAGGGCTTCCGTGCCGCCTTTGAGGGCACCGGCTACACCCTGCTGGAAACCCAGTTCTGCGAGGGCGACGCCGCCAAGGCCCAGACCATCGCCGAGAACTACATCACCGAGGGCGTGGTGGGCGTGTACGGCTGCAACGAGGGCTCCACCACCGGCGCGGGCAACGCCATTAAGGCCTCCGGCAAGTCCATCGTGGGCGTGGGCTTCGATAAGTCTGACGCCATCATGGGCCTCATTAACGACGGCTACCTGCTGGCCACCATGGCCCAGAACCCCGACGTGATGGGCTACGAGGGCGTAAAGGCCGCTGTGGCCGCCCTGAAGGGCGAGAGCCTGGGCGGCAAGGTCACCGACACCGGCGTGTCCGTGCTCAAGAGCGAGGGCGGATCCGGCACCTCCGCGCCCTCCGATGTGGACTACAAGATCGCGCTCATCACCATGGACTCCATCGACCAGCACTGGGTTACCTTGAACGAGGGTGCCCAGAAGGCCGCCAAGGAGTTGGGTGTCACCGTGGACTTCATGGCTCCCAACACCAAGGATGACGCCCAGCAGATCGAATGCGTGAACAACGCGGTGTCTGGCGGTTACAACGCCATCATTGTGGCGGCCAACGGCCCCGACGCCATCTCCTCCGCCCTGAAGGAGGCCCAGTCCAAGGGCGTAAAGATCGTCTACGTGGACTCCCCCGCCAATGTGGACGCCGAGGCCACCTTCTCCACCGACAACAAGGCGGCGGGCACCACCGCCGGCAAGACCATGATCGACGGTCTCAAGGCCGCGGGGGTGGAGTCCGGCTCCATCGGCATCATCAGCGTGAACAACGCCACCGCCTCCACCGTTTCCCGGGACGAGGGCTTCCGTGCCGCCTTTGAGGGCACCGGCTACACCCTGCTGGAAACCCAGTTCTGCGAGGGCGACGCCGCCAAGGCCCAGACCATCGCCGAGAACTACATCACCGAGGGCGTGGTGGGCGTGTACGGCTGCAACGAGGGCTCCACCACCGGCGCGGGCAACGCCATTAAGGCCTCCGGCAAGTCCATCGTGGGCGTGGGCTTCGACAAGTCCGATGCCATCATGGGCCTGATCAATGACGGCTACCTGCTGGCCACCATGGCCCAGAACCCCGACGTGATGGGCTATGAGGGTGTGAAGGCCGCTGTGGACGCGCTGAACGGAAACAGCCTGGGTGGCGCGGTCACCGATACCGGCGTTTCCGTGCTGACTAAGTAAAAGCACACAGGAATATTCGCAGGAACGCCGGATAAACTCCGGCGTTCCTGTGGAATTTTCCAGAAAAGTACGGTATAATGAGGCTGTCAAAAAGGCTACGACAGTTAGGAGGGGTCAGCCATGCTGAAAGTAGTCATTGCGGACGATGAGGCGCGGGTGTGCCAGCTGATCCTGATGCTGGCGGACTGGGACGGCCTGGGGATGGAGGTGGCTGGGGTGGCCTCCAACGGATTGGAGGCACTGGAGCTAGTGGAGCGGCTTCGCCCGGATATTTTGATCACAGACATCCGAATGCCGGGCTGCCACGGGCTGGAGCTGATCGAGCGGGCCAAGGACAAGTTTCCCCAGCTGGAGATTATCATCATCAGCGGCTACGCCCATTTTGAATTTGCCCAGACCGCCATCAAGCATGGCGTGGGGGACTATCTGATCAAGCCCATCAAGCGGGAGGAGCTGATGGCCACCCTGGAGAAGCTGGGCCAGCGGTGCCGCCAGCGTAACCAGTCCGCTACCGAAATGGAGCAGCTGCGCCGGAGCAACCAGGAAACGGAGAATCTTCTTCGGCTGCGCCTCCCGCTGGATATCCTGAACCAGCGGCTGGAATCCACGGCGGAGGGCGCCCTGTGGGAAACCTACCGCTTCCGGCCGGAATCGGGGCTGTATCAGCCTGCGCTGTTAAAAATTGACGTTCCGTCCGGCTGCTTTTCCACCGCTACCATGGCGGTTATCCAGGAAAAGACAACCACGATTTTCCAGCGTGAGCTGCGCGGTGTGTGCGGCGAAACGCTGATGGCATTCCAGGCGGGCTGGGGCTGCTGCCTGTTGGGCTTTGCGGCGGGGGAGCAAAACGCGGTACGCAAGCACCTCCGCAGCTGCCTGAACCAGCTGCTGGCCCAGCGCTCTATGTTTGGCGCAGTGGAGTTTTCGCTGGCGCTTGGCCCGGCGGTGTCCCGGATCGGGGATTTGCCAGCCTCTGCCCGGACCGCCCGCCAGGTGGCAGCCAACCGGCTGACAGAGGGGACGGGGCGGCTGCTGGAGGGGATTCCAAAGCCCACGGGGTGGGATCGGAGCCGGGCGCTGGAGCAATACCGCCGCAAAATAGAGCGCGGGATGGAGGGCCTGGACGGCCAGCTGCTGGACGAGGCCGTTGAGGAACTGGTTCAAGCGGGCCAGGCGGTTCCCCATATGCAGGGCTGGGAGCTGTCGGAGCTGATTATCAGCGCGGGACGGCTGTTTCTGCTGCGGCCGGAGATTGAGAACCGGGAGCGGCTCAAGCAGGAGTTTGAAGCCGCCTGCGATTGCTGCGGGCGGGGAACGGAGCTGGTTCAGTGCCTGGTCCGCCTACAGCGTGAGCAGCTGGAGGCCGCCGGCCAGCGGCGTCACAACGATGCCATCCGCCCCATCCGCATGGCCAAGCAGTACGTACAGGAACACTACAGCCAGCCCATTACCTTGGAAAGCGTTTGCGAGGTCGCGGGTTTCAGCCCCAGCTATTTCAGCGCCCTGTTTAAGAAGGAAACCGGGGAGGGTTTCGCGAAATACCTGACCCACGTTCGGATGGAACGGGCCAAGGAGCTGCTCCAGCAAACCAATCTGCCGGTATCGGAGATCTGTGTCCAGGTAGGCTATAGCGATCTAAAGCACTTTACACAGAACTTCAAAAAAGAGACCAATCTGAATCCGGGCCAGTATCGGAAGCTGTACGGATGAGCCTTCGCCGCCCTATATGGGTCTGTCGGGCAGGGCGTTTCATACGCCGGGAGTGCTGTGTCGGCAATCCCGGCGGTATCTGAGGAGGGACCGCCATGGAACACCGCGGATCATTTTACCTGTCATACCGCATCAGGGTTATCAGGGCAGTGCTGATCAGTCTGCTGCTGATCCTCCTGACGGCGGCGTTGGTCCGTGGGATCCTTCGTGGTGAGTCCGTCGGGCTGCTGTGGGCGGCGCTGGCCGCGCTTGGAGTGGGCGAACTGGCCGTGCGGCGCTGGATTTACGCCCCTTTTTTGACACGAGAACGCGCCCTCCGGCTGATTGTGGAGGGCGGAGCGGATGAACAAGAGGAGGACGTGGCGTTAACCTGCGCGCTTTCCCCTGCGGAGGAGCAGATGTTCCAGCAAATGCGTCAGGTCATTGATCCGGCCCACCTGTTCAATCTGAACAAACGGCAGGCCCAATATCTGGCGCTGCAGAACCAGATTAATCCCCATTTTCTTTACAACACTTTGGAGAGTATCCGCAGCGAGGCCATGCTGGCCAAGCTGGACAGCGTGGCCGATATGACGGAGGCGTTGGCCACCTTTTTTCGATATACCATCAGCAAGGTGGAGAACCTGGTGACGGTGGAGGAGGAACTGCAAAACTGCGAGACCTATTTCCGAATCCAGCAGTATCGGTTTGGGGACAGGCTCAGCTTGGACATCCAGTGCGATGAGGAGGACCGGGACGAGCTGTACCGCTCCCGGCTTCCAAAGCTGACCCTGCAGCCCATTTTGGAAAACAGCATCATCCATGGTACTGAGCTGAAGGTCGGTACGGGCCATCTGACCATCCGGCTCCAGCGGACCCAAAAGCGCCTGCTCATCAGCGTGTCCGACGACGGCGTCGGGATGGAAGAAACAGTGCTGGAGCAGTTGAACAACCGCCTGGGCAAGGGCGGCATCGTCAACTCCCAGCCAAAGGAGGAGAACCAGGGCGGTGTAGCGCTGGTGAACGTGGATAACCGCATCCGTCTATTGTTCGGAGAGGAATACGGGCTCCACGTCTATTCCATGGTGGGCCTGGGAACCACGGTGGAAATCACGCTGCCCTGTATCCTGAACGACTGGGATGTGAAAAATCCGGAGGCGCTGCAATGAGGGAAGAAGCGCTGCGCATGACCCATGTAACCTGCCGGGAGCAGGGGAGTACGCCCCTGCGGGATTTTAATTTGAATATTTTCACCGGGGAGATCATGGGGCTGATCCCCCTCAACGGTGGCCACGGCATGACGGTGCTCATTGACCTGCTGCGGCAGAACCTGCCGCTGCAGCGCGGGAACATCTACTACAGGGAGGAATTGATCAATACCTGGCGGGCGGCGGCCCCCCGCTATAACCGGATCGGGGTGCTCCAGAGCAGCAGCTGTCTGGTGGAGGGATTGACGGTGGCGGACAACATTTTCGTGCTGCGCCCCGCCTTCAAAAGCTGGCTGATCCGCCCCAGGCTTCTGCGCCAGCAGCTTCAGCCTGTTTTGGACAAATTCGACCCAAACCTTTCCGCCGGGGCTTATGTGGAGGATCTGACCCATTTCCAGCGATTTGTGGTGGAACTGGTGAAGGCGGTGGTGGCGGGGTGCCGCCTCATCATCCTGCGGGAAGTGAGCACCTTTATCAGTGACCTGGAGCTGTCCCGCCTCCATGATATCCTGCGGTACTATGCCGGGGAGGGCCTCTCTTTTTTATATTTGGGCTATCACTACGAGGAACTGACCCAGATCTGTGACCGAACGGCCCTGTTCTCCAACGGGCGGATTGTCAAGATCCTGGAACACGAGCGGATCGGGGCGCCCGCCTCCTTTGACAACATCGTCCGCAGGCAGCTGGAGCGGCACCATGACCGGGCGGGCCTGCCCCCGGTGCTGGAGGTCGAGGAACTCTCCGGCGGAGCAATAGATAAGCTGACCTTTTCCGTGGCCCCGGGAGAATGTGTGGTACTCCAGGATCTGCAGAACAGGATATTCCGCGATTTGGTCGGGCTGTTTATGGGAGATGTCCCCATCCGGGCGGGAGCGATCCGGTTGGGCGGTGTGCCCTACCGCCCAGAACAGAACCGTCAAATTGCGGTCATTGGAGAGCGGCCGGATCGCTCCATGATCTTTCCCCAGCTGAGTTATCTGGACAATCTGGGGATAACGCTGGATCACCGCCTGCCGGAGCTGTGGTTCAGCCGCCGGGTGCAGTGGGGACTTCGGCAGGAGTGTGAGAGAAAACTGGGGACAGAGGTGTTCGATTTACCGCCGGGCAAGCTTTTGACCCAGCAGAAATACGACTTGGTATACCAGCGTATCCTGCTGCAAAATCCAAAGGTAGTTTTCTGTATACAGCCGTTTCAGGGGGCGGATATGGAAATGCGCATTCATATCTGGAAGCTCCTGGAGCAGATCCAGGAGAAAGGCATCGCGCTGGTCATTCTGGCCATTAACCTGGCGGACTCCCTCTCTCTGGCATCCCGGCTGATTCGCATCCGTCAGGATGCGCCGCCCGAAACCTATGAGCAGTCGGAGTTTGGACGCATCCCGTTCAGCGCCCCTTGGCTGGATTTGTACCGGGGGCCATCCCCCTCGTAGCCGGAGGAAGGCCCACCAAGAATATGAGAGGAATGGTAAAACATGAAGCGTTCTGAAATCAATAAGGCTCTGAAGGAACTGGAAACCATGTGCGCCCAGTACCGTTTCGCCCTGCCCCCTTTCTGCCACTTCACCCCGGAGGAATGGCAGTCCAAGGGGCACGAGTACGATGAGGTGCGGGAGTGTATGCTGGGCTGGGACATTACTGATTACGGCAAGGGGGACTTCGACCACTTTGGCTTCTCCCTCATCACCATCCGCAACGGGAACCGCGCCCTGGCGGACAAGTACCCCAAGGTGTACGCGGAAAAGCTCCTTTACCTGAAGGAAGGCCAGTACGCCCCCAACCACTTCCACTGGTACAAGACGGAGGACATCATCAACCGGGGCGGCGGGAACGTGTTGATCCGGGTGTACAATTCCCTGCCGGACGAGGAGATCGACTACCACTCCAACGTCACCGTCCACACCGATGGGCGCACTTACACGGTTCCGGCAGGAACCCAAATCCGGCTCACCCCCGGCGAGAGCATCCACATCCAGCAGCGGCTGTACCACGACTTCACCGTGGAGGAGGGCGGCGGCCCGGTGCTGCTGGGAGAGGTCAGCCAGTGCAACGACGACAACACGGACAACCGCTTCAATCCTCCCGTGGGCCGTTTCCCGGAAATTGAGGAGGATGAGCCCCCCTACCGGCTGCTGTGCAACGAGTACCCGGCGGCAAGGTGAGGGCGGCGCTATGATTGATGTGACCGCATTGGGTGAATTGCTGATTGACTTCACCTATCTGAGCACCGATGAAACGGGCTACCCCACCATGGCCGCCCATCCCGGCGGGGCTCCCGCCAACTTTCTGGCCGCGCTGGCCGGATTCGGCGCCAAGACCGCCCTGCTGGGCAAAGTGGGCGCGGATGCCTTTGGGAAGCTGCTGGTCAAGACACTGGAACAGGCCGGGATTGAAACCCGAGGGCTGGTTCAGTCCAGCGGTGTGTTTACTACCTTGGCATTCGTAACCCTGGACGAGAGCGGGGATCGGGAGTTCTCCTTCGCCCGGAAGCCGGGGGCGGACACCCGCCTCACCTTTGACGAGCTGGACCTGGGCCTGATCGACGGGGCCAGGGTGTTCCACTTCGGCAGCCTGTCCCTGACGGACGAGCCGGCCCGAACCACGACCCGGCGGGCGGTGGCCTATGCCAGGGAGCGGGGGAAGCTCGTCACCTATGACCCCAATCTGCGCAAGCCGCTGTGGAAGGATCTGGCCGAGGCCAGGGAACAGCTCCTCTGGGGGCTGGGGCAGGCGGATGTGGTCAAAATCAGCGACGAGGAGGTAGAATTCCTGTTTGGCCTGTCCCCAGAGGAGGGGGCGGAGCGCATCCTGGACGAGTACGGCGCTAAGCTGGTATTTGTCACCTGCGGCGCGGAAGGCTGCGCCTATCGGAATCGGAACGCCTCCGGGCGTGTGCCGGGGCTGTCCGGGCTGACTGTGACAGACACTACCGGCGCGGGGGATATTTTTGGGGGGAGCGCGGTGTGGGCGCTTTTGCAGACCGGGAAGGCCCCGGAGGGGCTGGGGCGCGGAGAGTTGGAACGCATCACCGCCTTTGCCTGTGCCAGCGCGGGGCTGTCCACCACCCGGGCCGGCGGGATCTCCAGCCTGTTTAGCCTGGAGGAGATCAAGGCGAGGATGTCTTTATGAACCGCGCCGTCATTCAGAACCGGTTTCTGCGGGTGGAAGTGGAGGAGCGCGGCGCACAGCTTTTGTCCATCCGCACGGCGGACGGCGTGGAATTTCTCTGGCAGGGCGATCCGGCCTATTGGCCTGACCGGGCCCCCAACCTGTTCCCTTATGTGGCCCGGCTGACTGAGGGCAGCTATTACCTGGATGGGCTGCTTTACCACATGGACATCCATGGCTTTGCCCCTTATCTTAACTTTGCCCTCAAGGAGCAAACGCCCACGCGCCTGGTATTTGAATTGACCTCCAGTAAACGGACGCTGGCGGCATATCCCAGAGCGTTCGCGTTCCGGGTGATTTACAAACTGGAGGACAGCGGCCTGTCCATCACCTACGAGGTGGAGAACCGTGATGAGCGCATCATGTATTTCGGCCTGGGTGCGCATCCCGGCTTTCGGGTTCCGCTGCGGGCTGGAAAGCAGTTTCAGGACTACCGCCTGCGCTTTGAGGCCCCGTGCCGCCCACGACGTATCGGTTTCACAGATGACTGCTTTTTGGATGGAACAGACCAGGAATTTCCGTTGGAGGGAGATCAGCTTCTCCCCCTGTCGCACAGCCTGTTCGATGATGACGCAATCGTGCTGAAGGAGGTAGGCCACCGGGTCACCCTGGAAACAGCAGGAGACACGCGGAGTGTTTCTGTAGAGTTTCCTGGCATGGACTACCTGGGGCTTTGGCATATGCCCAGGACGGACGCCCCCTATGTGTGCATTGAGCCATGGTGTTCTCTGCCCTCTGTCAAGGGAAAGATTGCCGTTTTTGAGAAGCAGTCAGATTTGATCGTTCTGCATCCCAACAAAATTTATCGCAACACATGGAGTATCAAAATCAGCGTATGATAAAGGGCACCCGACCTCGTCGAAAATTCCGATGGGCGCCGCAGTTCAATCCGTCAAAAACGTTGCGGGTTTGCGGCCAAAAACCGCTAAGGGAAAGATATACCATCCTTTATTGGCACCGTCGTCCTCCAGGGCGGTATCTCCATGGTGGCCTTCTTCTTTGTCAACAAAATTATATTCCTCGAGGGGGAGCCCAAGAAGATGTCATAGGCAACCCATATTGGCTCTGCGTCAAGAACCTGGATTTTTTATGCGGCAGTGTTGGGGCTTCTTCTTTGTAGACACTGGTGCAATCTATCAGTGAGAATCACGGCAGCAGGTTCCCCCTCGAGGAATATGATTTTGTTGACAAAGAAGAAGGCCACCATGGAGATACCGCCCTGGAGGACGA
>CANOBV010000073.1 GCA_947564255.1 uncultured bacterium
ACATTGATCCTGGTCTCCTTTTTGCACTTTGGACAATACAGAGGAAAGTTTATCAGTACCGTATCCTCGTATATCTTGGTCTTTGTCCTGCTGCCGCAAAGCGGACAGGGAAGCCATATCCCGTCTTTTTTTCTGTCCTCCATCAATATCCTCCCCGTCTGCGGTCACGGCTCTGCGTCCGGCGTCTGGCCCTCAAATGACCGCTTCGATTTTGCTGTGTACATGATTTGTTACTGGATGGAAGCGGACATCTCGTCCACTTGGGCTTCGATCTGCTCCCACTCATCGTCCGTCAGATTCCGGTTGCACAACGTGGCCTTATACTGCAGGTATCCTCTCAGGTCGCTCAGTAGTTCTTCCTTCATCACTTCGGGTGTAGGACAGGCCACCGCGCTCTCCAACTCCCGGTCGTTGGAGTTCCATTCCAGGATGACGTAGCCCCGGGAAGCCATGATCACCTCGTACCTGGTGTCCTCGGCAAGATAATCTTTGAATGCGGATAAAACGGTTTCAAATGTAAGCATTTTCAACACTCCTTAGTCCTGTTTTGAAATAGTTTATCACAGAACCGCGGAGATATCCAACACTTTTCCCGAACAGCAACGCGTGGTGGCTCTATTTGCATTTTTAGCAGGGCGGCCAGCCTGACGGCTGGCCGCCCTAATGAAGAGGAGGCAGTGACTGGCTTGCAAACAGCCGCTGCTATATCATCTCCCAGCACACAATGGCTCAAAGGTACCGGGGATGAAGCAAAGTAAATGGCGCTTAATCACACGCCGGAATAGGCGGCGAAGCCCGCGTCGATGGGCAGCACCACCCCGGTGATGGCGGAGGCGGCCCTGTCGTCGCACAGGAAGAACACGCCGCCCAGCAACTCCTCGCTGTCCACGAAGCGGCCCATGGGGGTGCCGTTGAGGATCTTGGCGGACCGGGCCGTCGGGGTGCCGTCGTCGTTGAACAGCAGCTTCCGGTTCTGCTTGGACACCAGGAAGCCCGGGGCGATGGCGTTGCACCGGATGCCGGACTTGGCGAAGTGGGTGGCCAGCCACTGGGTGAAGTTGGAGATGGCGGCCTTGGCCCCGGAGTAGGCGGGAATCTTGGTCAGCGGGATATAGGCGTTCATGGAGCTGATGTTCAGGATACAGCCGGATTTGCGCTCCACCATGTCTTTGGCGAAGGCCTGGGTGGGCAGCAGCGTCCCCTGGAAGTTCAGCTTGAACACGAAGTCCACGCCCCCCGCGTCCAGGTCGAAGAAGCCCTTTTTGCCCTCAGACCACTCGTGCTGGTACTCGTTGTCGGTGGTGGCCCGGGGGTTGTTGCCCCCCGCCCCGTTCACCAGGATGTCGCAGGGGCCCAAATCCTTCAGCACCTGCTGGTGGACGGCCTCCAGGGCCTCCGGCTCCAGCACGTTGGCCTTGTAGCCCTCGCAGGTCCAGCCCTGGGCCTTGCAGTCCTCCGCCAGCTTCTTCACGGCCTCCTCGTTCAGGTCCAGGGCGGCGACTTTTGCCCCCGCCTGGGCGAAGGCTTTGGCCATGTCGCCGCACAGCACGCCGCCCGCGCCGGTGACAACCACCACTTTCCCACTGAAATCAACGTTCAAAGGCAGATTCATAACGATTTCCTCCTAATAAACTTATTTCAGCCTCCCCGCTCCGTCGGGTGGGGAGGCTCGGATCACTTCTTGTCAAATTTGTCAAGCGTATCCCACACGCCCAGCATATACATGACGCCCAGCGCCCGGTCGTAGAGGCCGTAGCCCGGCCGGACGGTGCCCGGGCCCTCGTTCCACAGGTGGCGGCCATGGTCGGGCCGGATGTAGCCGTCGAAGCCGCAGTCGTGATAGGCTTTGAGGATGTCCAGGATGCCGGTATCGCCATCACAGTCCCGGTGGGACGCCTCGGAAAAGTCCCCGTTGGGGAAGTGCTTCACGTTGCGGATGTGGGCAAAGGCGATCCGGTCGCAGTGCTTTCGCACAATGTCCGCCACGTTGTTGTCCGGGTCGGCGTTGAGGCTTCCGGAGCACAGGGTCAGGCAGTTGTAGGGGTCGTCCACCATCGCTAGGAACTTGTCGATGGCCGCACCGCTGGTGAGGAGGCGGGGCAGGCCGAAGATGTCCCAGGGGGGATCGTCCATGTGAACCGCCATCTTGATATCGCACTCATGGCAGGTGGGCATGATGGCCTCCAGGAAGTACTTGAAGTTGTCCCACAGCTTGTCCTTGGTGACGGGACGGTACTTCTCAAACAGCTCGTCCAGCTTGGCCATCCGCTCCGGCTCCCAGCCGGGGAAGGTCATGTGGTACTTCTCCGTGAAGCCCATGACATAGTCCGCCATCTCTTTCGGGTCCTGTTTAATTTTCGCCGCCTCGTAATAGAGCGCCGTGGAGCCGTCCCCCACGGGGTGGAACAGGTCAGTGCGGGTCCAGTCGAACACCGGCATGAAGTTGTAGCAGATGACCTTGACGCCAAACCGGGCCAAATTTTTAATGGTCTGCTTGTAGTTCTCAATGTACTGGTCCCGGGTGGGCAGGCCGATCTTGATGTCATCGTGGACGTTGACGGACTCCACCACGTCCATGTTGAAACCATAGGGTTTGAGCTGCTGCTGGACTGCGGCGATTTCGCCAATCTCCCACACCTCGCCGGGCATCTTGTCGTGGAGCGCCCACACGATGCCCTCCACCCCGGGGATCTGCTTGATGTCGCTGAGCTTGATCTGGTCGTTGCCCTCGCCGTACCAGCGCCATGTCATTTTCATGGGAAATCCCTCCTTATTACGCTGTTTTCACGCTTTCGTCCGTGATCTCCGCCATGGCCCGCTCCAGGCTCATGCCGCCCGCCACGGCCTCCTTCCGGGCGGCGTTCACCGCCTGGATGGTCTTAACCCGCTCGCCGTCCAGCTCGTAGCCCTTCATAGACCAGAGGGTCAGCGCCCAGGCCACCATGGGGATCACGCAGAACAGCACGATCACCACCACGTTCATGCCGGGGGTGTAAGGGGTGGACTTGGTGGGCAGGGACTCCAGCCCGATCGCGGTGCAGGCCACGCCCACCACCGTGGCGGACAGGGAGGACACCAGCTTGTCCACCAGGGAGAACAGGGTACCCATGATGCCGGGGATGAACTTGCCGGAGCGGTAGGTCTCATAGTCGGCGCAGTCCGCCACCATGGGTATGGGCATGTCGGCGGTGGCGTAGTAGGCCCCGTAGCCTACCCCGAAGAGCAGGATGAACAGCACAGTGTACAGGTTCAGAGACAGGCCGTTTTCTCCCATGATGGAGAAGGTGCGGCTGGGGTCGCCCTGCTTCCACATCAGCAGGATGGCCAGCACCCCGATGTAGCACACGAAGGCCACCGCCACGTAGCGGGTGAGGGACGCCTTCTGTCCCTTCTTCTGGGAGGTGCGCACGGTGAGCAGGAAGAAGGGCACCGCGAACACATAGCCCAGCACCATCATGGGCAGGTACAGCCCGTCGTAATCGCCCATCATGCACTGGTACAGCATGATCAAAACAGACACGTTGGTGGCGATGGACAGGGCCAGCTTGCAGCCGCCGCCCGCCACCATCAGCCGCTGGAGGGGCTTGTTGGCCTTGATGATCTGGACGTACTCGCTGACCTTCACCTTCTCCTGCTTGCCGCCGCCCAGGCCGAAGTACTTGGGCTGGTCCTTCTCCCAGATGCCGATGATGGCCAGGATGGTGAGGGCCACGGACACCCCGATGCCGATGGGGGTCATGATGGCAAACCAGCTCTGATTGAAATCTCCCGCGAACTCGGGCCGGGCCATGATGGGGCCCAGGAACTGCATGACGCCCATGCCCGCCAGGGAGCCCACCGTGTTGAAGATGGTGAACAGAGGGCGCTGCTTGGGGTCGTTGGTGAGCACCGCCTGGGCCGCGCGGGTGACGGAGGTCTGGAAGGTGTAGCCGATGACCCACACGGCGTACAGCCCCACGAACAGCACGTAGCGCAGCCACATCATGGAGGCGGGGACGAAGGGGGTCAGCACGTACAGGCAGACCACCGACACCGCCATGATGATGGAGCCGATGACCATGAAGGGCCGGAATTTGCCGAACCTTCCGTTGGTCTTGTCCATCAGCGCCCCGATGATGGGGTCTGTGACGGCGTCGAACAGCCGCATACCCGTCACCATCACCGAGGCAAAGGTGATGGCGATGCCCAGCACGGCGCTGCCGAAGGTGGCGATATAGGACAGGATGAGGACGTAATACACGTTGGTGGCGCCGTTGTTCAGGGGGAACAGCACCAGTTGATATGGTTTGGCCCGGTTCAGGCCGGTGGTGGGCTCTTGACTCATGGACTCTCCTCCTCTAATGTTGTTGCGCTTCCTTGTCACGCTCGCGTTGGGCGCATGGCCGGGTCGCTGTCTCGCCTTTGGCTCGGTCGGCGTTAGACGTGTGCCACCGGCACACAACGCCCCTCCGACTCGAACAAAACCCGCCGCTCTCCGGCGGCTGGGCTTTTGTTCTCGCTTCAGTCCAAGCTCCCCTATGCGCCTACGTTCGCGCTTCTACACCCAGTTCGCGCTGTTGGAGCTTTTCCCCTGGAGCTTATAGGCCGGGTTGGGGGTATCCACATACCGGATGGCGCACTGGTCGGTGAGCGCGCCGGAGACGGCCTTCAACTCCACCTTGCCCTCCAGCGGCACCTGGAAGGTGAACACCTTGTCGCCGGATTTCTCCTCGACGAGCTTCCCGTTGGCGTACAGCGAAACTTTCTTCTGGTTGGAGTACACCTTCACCGTGGTCACCGCCTCGGGACGGTCCACGTACCGCCGTCCGCAGATGTGGACGAAGGGCTCGTCGCTCCACCAGGCTTTATAGATGTAGAAACTGTCCTTTTTCGTCTTGCGGTCGAAGGTGACGATCCCCTTGTGGTTCATCCCCGGCTCACCCCCCTGGTCCCGGGCGTCGGCGGCGAAGTCGAACATGTTCCACAGGTGGGTGGCCCACAGGTAGGGGTGCTTGGCGAAGCACTCCAGCATATACTCGTTGTACACGCATTGGTACTCCTCCGTGTGGTCCCCCCGCTTTGGCTTGGAGGAGTGGAGGTTAGGCATGGCCTCGCAGCCGTACTCCGAGTAACCCAGGGGGCGCTTGGGATAGCGCAGGTGGAAGAAGCCCATCCACAGATCGTTCAAAAACAGCCCCGGCACGTACCAGCCCAGGTACAGGTTCCAGCTCACCACGTCGGTGATGTGGGCGGACTTATTGAAGGGCCCGCACATGGCGTAGCAGGCCAGGGTGGTGAGGCGGGTGGGGTCCAGCTCGTGATAGAGGTCGTTCAAGACCCGGTGGTTGTCCAGCATGTCCGCCTTGTCCTTGGTGGAGATGGTGATCTCGTTGGATACCCCCCACACCACGATGGAGGGGTGGTTATAGTTCTGGATCACCAGCTCCTTGGCCTGGGAGATCGTATTCTCCCGGCCGTTGGGCATGTGCTCCGAGATATAGGGGATCTCCGCCCACACCACCATGCCGTACTGGTCGCAGAGATCGTAGAAATACTGGTCGTGCTGGTAGTGGGCCAGCCGGATGGTGTTGGCCCCCAGCTCCCGGATCATGGCCATGTCGGTGTCGTGGTGCTCCCGGGTGATGGCGTTGCCGATGCCCTTCCAGTCCTGGTGGCGGCTGACGCCGTGGAGGGGATAGGGCTTCCCGTTGAGGAAGAAGCCCTGGGCGGGGTCCACGAAGAAGTCCCGGACGCCGAACCTCGCGCTGACCTGGTCCACCTCCCTGCCGTCCACGGTGAGGGTGGCGGTGGCGGTGTAGAGATAGGGGTCTTTCACGCCATCCCAGAGGCGGACGTTGGGCAGGGACAGCTTGACGCTGGCCAGATCGGCGGCGGCGACCTCTTTTCCCTCTGCGTCCTGGATGGCGATGTGGACCTGGCCCTCCTCGCAGTTCCGCCAGGTGTCCACCACCACCTCGCCCCGGGTGTAGTTGTCCACCGGCTTGGCGGTGACCTTGAGGCCCGAGCCGCCGAAGTGATCCAGATCAAAATGGCGCTTGTGGACGACGATGAGGCTAACGTCCCGGTAGATGCCGCCGTAGAAGGTGAAGTCCGCCTTCTGGGGGTACACCCGGTCGTTCCGGCTGTTGTCCGCGTGGACGGTGAGTTGATTTTCTTCCTTCAGCAGGTCCGTCACGTCCCAGCGGAAGGTGGAGTAGCCGCCGTCGTGGGTGCCGACTTCTGTCCCGTTCAGTTCCACTTTGGCGGAGGCGTTCACCCCCTGGAATTCCAGGTATACCCGCTGGTCCGGGCCAAAGTCCGGCCTGGGGAACGCCTTCTCGTACACGCAGGTCCCCCGCCAGTAGTCGTTGCCCCCGTCCTGGCCGTCCAGGTTATTCCAGGTGTGGGGCACGTCTATTGGGGTTGAAGAACCGTCTGGTCCAATAAAAACCCATCCTTTGTTCATGGATATTACTTTTCTCATGGTCATTCCTCACAGACTTCATTAAAATGGCGGCGGTAGGACCTGGCAGTCCTGCCGCCGCCATTCAGCGCATAGGATTAGGATTCTGTTGTCATCGTGTCTTTTTTGCTTTTCTTCACCGTCTTAACCAGCATGAAGATGGAGCCGGCGGCCAGCACACCGAAGGCCACATCGGCGGCAACCAGGGCGTTCTTCCACCAGGGGCGGATCTCAATGACTTGCATATTGGCGCTGACGCCGTTCATGGCGTTGGAGTTGGCCACGGTGTACAGGATGTGCTTGGTGGCCGCCTTCATGGCGGTGACTACGGCGGGGTCGTCCTTGTACTCCATGAGCTTGCTGGTCCACTTGGTGGAATCGTTGCAGTCCCAGGCGTCGCCACCGGCCATAACGCCGTTGACCACGTCCATGTAGTTGTTACTGTTGGAGAAGTCGGTGAGGGCGAAACCGGGCATACCCCACTCACCCCGGAGGATGCCGGTGAGCAGGCCCTTGTCACCGCCAGCCCAGGTGCAGCCCATGCGGTTGAAGGAGGTCATGACGGAGTAAGCGCCGGACTCCACCACAGGGTACTCAAAGGCCTGGAGGTAGATTTCCCGTGCGGCCTGTTCATTAGTCCAGACGGAGATACCGTCCCGGGCGGTCTCCTGGTCGTTGAGGGCGAAGTGCTTCATGTAAACGTACACGCCTTTGGACTGGATACCAGCCACCTCGGCGGCGCAGGTCTTGCCGGAGATGAAGGGGTCCTCGGAGTAATACTCAAAGTTGCGCCCGCTGTAGGGGGTGCGGTGGATGTTTACCCCGGGGCCGTAGATGCCGGAATAGGCTTTGCCATTGGCCAGCAGGCAGTCGTTGCCCACGGAGCGGCCCATGCTCTCGGCGATTTCCGGGTCAAAGGTGGCAGCCAGCAGATCCTCGGAGGTGTAGCTGGTGGAGGAGCCGCCGCCGGTGAGGGTGGCCGTGATGCCCTGGGGGCCGTTCTCGTCCTTGGTGGCGGGCTTGCCCACGCTGGCCACGGGGGCGGTGGCGTGGTAGGCCTGGCCGATGAGCTTGGCCATCTCGTTGAAGGTCACCTGATCCACCAGGTCATCCCAGGTGTAACTCTGACCGTCGACCTCTACTGTGCCATCGATCGGCACACCGATGAACTGGGCCAGCATCAGTTTCCCCTCTTTGCCCACAGTGGGCATGGTGCCGGAGGTGTTCTTCTGGTACAGGGCGTTCATCTCCGCCACCATATCGTCGGAGGCCGCCAGCTGGAAAGCCGCCTTATAGCTGGTGGGGGTGATGTTGGCCTTGGGGAAGGTCCCCTCCCAGTCGGAACGGGTCAGGTAGACGATGCCGCCGCTGTTATCGCCCTCCCGGCGGTTCAGGTCGGCGTGGTCCAGCTGGTTGACAATCTCCGCGCCGGTAGCGGAGGACACTGCGAACACCTCATTGTCCTGGGCCGCCACGGTGTGCTTGGCGGCAAACTCGGCCTTGCCCTCCACCGGAGCACCTTTGGCGGCCAGGATATTGTTCAGGGCCTCATGGGCACCGTTGCCGCAGGCGAAGTAATAGTCGCCCGCATCCAGGATATAGGAGCCCACACCGTTGGCGTCATAGGTGCGCATCTCCTCTTTGGGCACATCCACGGTGAAGGTGACGGTCTGCCCGGCGGGCACGTCCTGCTTTTGGAAGCCCACCAGCTCCACTGCGGCCTTCTCGATGCCGTTGGCCTTGTCGTACTCGGTGTAGGGGGACTGCATATAGATCTCCACCACCTCGCGGCCATCCACGTCAGAGGTGTTGGTCACGTCCACAGTGATAGTGAACTTGTCCCCGTCCTCGGCCATGGCGTAGTTGGCGTACTCAAAGGTGCTGTAGCTCAGGCCGTGGCCGAAGGGGAAGGCCACAGTCTTGTCGTAGTTGAAATCACCCGCGTTGCCTTGACCCAGCACCACGTCCTCATACCGGGTCTCGTAGTAGCGGTAGCCGATGTAGATGCCCTCCTGGTAAGCCACATAATACTCGTTGTTGGTGCCTTTGAAAGCCAGGCCTTTGGCCGCAGCATTGGTGTAACTGGTGGCGTGGGCGTTCTGGATGGCGGGGGAGGTCAGATTGTCATAGCAGTAGGTGTCCACCAGCTTGCCGGAGGGGTTCACCGTGCCATTGAGCAGGTCGCCGATGGCGTTGATGCCGCTCTGGCCAACCTCGCCTACCCAGAGGCAGGCGTCCACGCCGTAGTCGGTACCGCACACGTCGGGGTTCAGGAAGTCCATCTCCACCGCGTTGGCCACATTGAGCAGGACGATGATCTTCTTCAGATCGCCGCTCTGCTTGAGCTCGGCCAGCTTGCCCAGCAGGTCCTGCTCCTCCTTGGAGAGCTGGAGAATGTTGCCGTTGCCGTCCCCGGCGCTGTGCCAGGGAAGGTCCGCGCCCTCGCCGCACACACGGGAGATCACAAAGATGGCGGCATCGCCGTACTCTTTGACGCTGTTCCACTCCCCGCTGCCGTAGGCGCTCAGAGGGACCTCGTTGGTGGTGTACTCGGAGTTGTCAAAAATGTAGTTGTTCAGGCTGCCGGACGCCTGGGTGCGGCCATAGTCCTTGCCCGCGCCCTCGGTGTAGAAGGACCACATGGTGGGGTTGACGGAGAAGCCGTCGTCCTCCAGGGCCTGCTTCAGGGTCTTGGCATTGTCGGTTTTCATCCCGCCGGAGCCGGTGCCGCCGTAGACAAACCGGGCGGAGTTGATGCTGGCCAGGGTGATCTTCGCGCCGGAGGCCAGGGGCAGGGCATTGTCCCGGTTCAACATCAGGACGGAGCCCCCCGCTACGATGCTCTCCACGACCTGCTCACCCTGCTTCACCTGCTCGTCGCTGGTGAAGTCCGCCTCAAACCAGGTCTTGCCTTCGTCGCCGATGGTCTTGGAGCTCTCCGTCCCCAGCACCATGTTGATGATGCCCTCATAGTTGTTGGCGATGGGGGTAGCCACCACGAACAGGATGAAGAACAGGGTAAATACGATGGACAGCGCGGTCCAGAGACCTTTGCCCTTCACCTTTGCCTTCGGTTTGGCTGTCCCTTTTTCCTTTTTGCCCTTCACTGTCAGTTCCTCCTTTTCTAAAACCGGATCGGGGCCGCTGCCTCATGCAGCAGCCCCGACCTTTTAAGTATTGAGCCTGTATGCGTTGATTTGAAATCAGCCCGCCTCGGTCACCAGGGTGAGGGTGGGGATCTCCACGATCTTATAGCCCAGAGAGGTATCCTCTGCGTCCAGAGACGGGTCCTCCACAGTGATAACCACCTTCTCGGCGTATTTGCCCAAGAAGTCCTTAGCAGTCATGGCGTTGTTCTCGGGGTCCAGCAGCTCGGTCATGGTGTCGGTCCAGTTGGCGGTGTCGATGACGCAGTGGCCAGCAATGGCAGCGCGGCCATAGCCCTTCTCGTGCTGCTCCATAAAGATGCGCTCGGCAGGCTGGAGGGTCACGTCCCGGTGGGTCTCCCAGCCATCGGCGCTCTCGCCCACGGAGCACTTGCCGGTGTAGACGATGGTACGCAGGCCCTTGGTGCCCGCGTCCTCGGTGCCGAAGCGGTACTCCTGGAAAATCAGCTCATAGGAGTCCTCGCCGATGAGGCGCAGGGTGTAGACGTCGCTGTTGTACCAGCCGATATCGCCGATAAAGTAGGCCGAACCGGCGGTGAACTGCTTGGTCATCCCAGAGGAGCCGGAGGAGCCACAGGCGGTGAGGGTGAGGGCCATCAGCATGACGGCCAGGGCAAGGGACAGGACTTTTGCAAATTTTTTCATTGTCTTTTCCTCCATTTTTCTCGGCATACTATGCCGTTGGTCAATTAGTTGGTGTGGGCCTGAAGGAACTCCACCAGGTAGCCGTTGGACTCCCGCAGGGGCTTGCCCTGGAAGCCGTGTCCGGCGCCCTTGATGACCTTCAGCTCCGCGTGCTCATAGACCTCCACAGCCCGCTCGGAGTAGGACAGGTCTACCAGGTCGTCCTTGTCGCCGTGGCAAATCAGCACATCGCCCTTGTAGCCGCCGATCACATCGTAGATGTCGAAGGACATGGCGTCCTGGCTGTAGATGGCGCCCAGGGTGTTGTTCATCAGGGACTCGGTCTCAGGGATGTTCTCAATGGAGCCGTGGCGCTCCCAGCAGTCGTCCTGAAGGGCGTAGGCGGGGAACAGGAGCATCAGGGCCTTGACGTCATCGGGCCGTTTGGCGGCCACGTAGGAGGACACGAACCCGCCCTGGCTGGCCCCCAGGAGGAAGAAATTGCTGCCGTCTATGTAGTCCAGGGCCAGCATCCCGTCCATGACGGCGTTCAGGTCCTCCGCCTCGGTGAGCACGCTCATCTCTGTCATCTCGCCGTCGGACTTGGAACCCCGGCCTCCGCCGCAGAAATCAAACACCACTGCGGCATAGCCGTTTCCGGCGAGCAGCTCCGCCCGGCTCACGTTGTCCTCAGAGGACCCGGCGAAACCGTGGCTGATGACCACGGCGGGGTACTTGTCCTTTTCCTCCGCAGGCAGGAACATCTTGGCGTAGATTTTCTTCTCGCCGTTCTGGAACCACATCTCCTCGCTTCGCGGCGGCGGAGTGGGCTCCGCCGAGGGGGCCGCGCTGGGCTTGGCGGTGGCGGCGGAAGGCCCGCCGGAGCACCCGGCCAATAGACTGAACAGGAGCAGGAACGCAAGAAACAGTGCTGGTACTTTTTTCATTTTCATCCCTCCATAAGCTGTTTGATATGTGCAAAATAGCAAAAAAACGGTTCCCCGTAAAGGGGAACCGCAAAACCTGTATATTTCACATCAAAACTTGCAACTATGGTTTAAGCAACAATGCGTCCAGAACGAAAATTCCATTTTCCGACTGCACTGACAAGGTTCCGTCATACTTTTCCGCAATCCGTTTCATGCTTTTCATGCCAAACCCATGATAACGTTCATCGCGGGAGGATTTGGGCAAGCCATCTTCCATTGTAAGCGACCCACAAAACGGGTTATCCACATGGAGCATGAGCATCCCATTCGTACACTTTGCGGATAAGGAAATGAATCGTTCGCCCTCTGGCA
>CANOBV010000074.1 GCA_947564255.1 uncultured bacterium
TGGATAAGTCCAATTGTTCGGTACAGGGCTTTCCTCTGGCCATATTTAAACTCAAGCCTTTGCTCTGATATTCTTTATATTCGGCTTTCAGCTGGGTTTTCAGGCTCTTCAGCTCTTCCCTGGTCATTTCTGCATATGGCTTCATTTTGTTCTCCTTTCAGCGGGGGTATTACCACCGCTATTATTTATATCGCATTTTCAGAATTTGCACAAGTCTTTTATGCTGCGGCACTAATATTTTCACAGGTGAACGAGTATCTCTTGACGGGAGGAACGGAACACAATACAATAATGTGCATACCGACCAGAGAGAAATGAAGTGAGATAGACGATATGATTATTATGGATTTAGAGTGGAACCGGGGTTATGACCCGGAGCCGCTCAACGAGATCCTGCAAATCGGCGCGGTCCGCGTTGAAAGGCTGGGCGGTCCTATTATAGACGTATTTAATGCCTGGATTCGGCCTACAGTGCATAAGAAATTCGACCTGGGGGCGAAAAAGCTGCCGGAGCTGCAGGCGTTCAAGTCGTCCCGCACCCGCTTCCCTGCGGCGGCGGAAGCATTCCGAGTCTGGTGCGGCGGAGACCGGGCCTTCGCGGGCTGGGGGGCCGGCGATGTGGAGGTTCTGAATGAGAACTGCAGGTACTGGAATCTGCCTCTCTTTGAGGCAGAGGAGTTCTCTGACTTCCAACGGGCTTTTTCCCACGCGGTGGGCACGGAACAGCAGATCGCGCTGCGGCGGGCGGCAGAATACTGCGGCGTTCCCGACGTGTTCGATTACCACAGCGCTGTCAACGACGCAATGTACACCGCCATACTGGGGGCATGGCTTACCCCGGAAGACTTGGCTTGGAGACCCCAGCCCGCACCGTCCAAGCGGCGGCGGACGGCCCTGCGGCTGTCAAAGTTCTCCTTCCCCCGCCAGCCTCGGTGGAAGGTAGGGCCGGCCCGGACGCCCATGGAGGCGCTGGACGCCCGGGCCAGCCGGACTCCGGCCTGTCCTTTGTGTTCTCAGCGGCTGGGCATCGCCCGCTGGCACTTCACTGTGCCCAAGATGGGGATGCCTCAGCAGTTTTACGGAGTGTTTACCTGTTCGGAACATGGCCGGTTCCTATGCCGGATGACCCTGACCCGTCGTGGAGATGGCCAATGGCTGGGGCGGGGAGTCGTTCCTCCCATTACGCCTGAGCTGGTCCGGGAATACGCTGCGGCCCTGGACGGAGGCGTCCATGTCTGCCGGAGGAGCGGCCGCCGCCGGAGACGCGGCCGCGCTGAAAAACGGTGAGGAGTGAACTGTACCCGGTTTCATGGTTTTGCACAGATTTGGAGGTAAAATTTTGTCCCGGCCTCCACTTTACAATTTGCCGCTTCCCAGTTATAATTGGGGCGCGGATGAACGGAACTGAATGATAATATATGTAATATTTCCAATAATTTGGGGGGAGACCCATGACAAAAAAAGAAGAAACCGCATTTCAATCCCGGCTGTCGCGGCACCTGGACGAGCTTCGCTGGCTGTACATGGAGCTGTACGACAACGGGGACATGTTCGCCGAGCTGTGTGACAATTTGCACCAATTCGCCTCGGACCGCCCCGCCGCCCTGAAAAAGCGGGATTTGGAGCGGGAAGCGGACCCTGAGTGGTACAAATCCAACGGTCTGACGGGCATGATGCTGTACATCGACAACTTCGCCACGGACCTGAACGGCGTGCGGAAAAAGCTGCCCTACATTGAGAAGGCCGGGGTGAACCTGATCCACCTGATGCCTTTTCTGGACACCGTGCCGGGGCGTAGCGACGGAGGCTACGCCGTGGCGGATTTCCGCTCGGTGCGGCCTGACCTGGGCTCTATGGAGGACCTGGAGAAGCTGGCCGAGGCCTGCCACAAAAAGGGTGTCAACCTGTGCATGGATTTTGTCATGAACCATACCAGCCAGGACCACGAGTGGGCGAAAAAGGCCCGTGCGGGCGACGGGGAGTACATGAGCCGTTACTTTTTCTTCACCGACCCCTCCATCCCCCAGGAATATGAGAAAACGGTGCCCCAGGTGTTCCCCACCACCGCGCCGGGGAATTTCACGTGGCTTCCGGACTGCGGGCACTGGGTCATGACCTCCTTCTACCCCTATCAATGGGATTTGAACTACCGCAATCCCCGGGTGTTCAACGAAATGATGTATAATTTCCTCTTCCTGGCCAACAGGGGGATGGACATGATCCGCATTGACGCGGTGCCCTACATCTGGAAGGAGTTGGGCACCGACTGCCGCAACCTGCCCCAGGTCCACACCATCGTGCGGATGATGCGGATGATCGGCGAAATTGTCTGCCCCAGTGTCATTCTGCTGGGGGAGGTGGTGATGGAACCCGTCAAGGTGGTCCCCTACTTCGGCACGGTGGAGAAGCCGGAGTGCCATTTGCTCTACAACGTCACCACCATGTGCACCACCTGGCACACCGTGGCGACCAAAGACACCCGGTTGCTGAGAAAACAGCTGGATATCGTCAACGCCCTGCCAAAGCAGTATGTATTTCTCAACTACCTGCGCTGCCACGACGACATCGGCTGGGGACTGGACTACGACACTCTCCAGCTGTGGGGCGTTTCGGAGGTCCCCCACAAAAAATTTTTGAGCGACTGGTTCCAGGGCCTGACTCCGGACAGCGTGAGCCGGGGGGAGCTGTACAACGCCGACCCGGCCAGCGGCGACGCCCGCCAGTGCGGCACCACCGCCTCCCTGTGCGGTATTGAGAAGGCGGGCTATGAGAAGGATGGCGAGGCCATGGAGCGGGCCGTCCGGTTCGACCTGACCCTCCACGCCATGATGTTCATGCAGACGGGCATCCCCCTGCTGTACAGCGGGGACGAGATTGCCCAGGTGAACGACTACAGCTACAAAAAGGACCCAAACAAAGCGGATGACAGCCGTTACCTCCACCGGGGCAAAATGCGCTGGGACCTGGCTGACCACGCCGGGGACCCGGCCACCCCCGAGGGAAAGGTGTTCACCGGCCTCCAGGCGCTGGGGGAGCTGCGTCGAACCCACCGGGCTTTCGGGGCCCAGGCGGACGTGTGGACACTGGACACCGGGGACGACGGGGTGCTGGCTATCGGGCGGTATCTGGACGGGCAGAAGCTCATCGGCGTGTTCAATTTCACCGGTGAAGACAAGACCGCCGCTTTCCCCTGGGACCCGGGAGAGTTTACCGATTTGCTTACCGGGAAAAAATATGCGCTGGAGGGCTTGCATATCCCCGCCTATGGATGTTATTATATGGAACAGGAGCAAAGCCGGGGAAGCGTCGAGGCGGAACCTGCGGACGCGTAAGCCCGGGCCGGCGGGACTGCCGGACTATCCAAAAGAAAGGACAGATCATCATGAAGCAGTTCACCTACACCATTACCGACCCTGTGGGCATCCACGCCCGACCCGCCGGACTGCTGGTCAAGGCCGCCAAGGCCCTGGACAGCACCATTACCATAGCCAAGGCTGACGGGAAGTCCGCCGCGGCCACCAAGCTGATGGCCCTGATGGGGCTGGGCATCAAGCAGGGCGACACAGTTACCGTCACTGTGGAAGGCGGAAACGAGGATGCCGACGTGCAAACCATGGAGCAGTTTTTCAAGGATAGCCTGTAAGAAAAATTCATTATGTTTAGAAAATGCGGCGTCTCTGATTTGGTCAGAGACGCCGCTAAAATATAACAGGATAGGGCGGTATGGTCAAAGCGTTTCAAAAGAAGCAATTTACTTCTTTTGAAGCCTGCGGCGATTTTCGCCGCCTGTGCAGCGGCCTTGGACTTCACAGGCGGCGCTGGCGTGCTTGGCACACCGGACAGGCCGTTCTGTCCCGACACCCTTCCTCAAGAGCATTTGTCAAAGGGGCGGGGGCAGCCCTTAATTTGGAATTGCTCACAAGATTTCCCCGGCGTAAAAGTCATGCTTTATTCCAATTGGAAATTTATAAAAAATATCGCTCATGTCTTGACAATGCCGGTTAGCAGTGGTAAACTTAGAAACAACAAAAGGTTAGCTCCTGCTAATTCTTATATGAAAGAAGGTGGGCCAATGATGCCGTTGACAATGGCCAAAGCCGGGGAGACCATCACGATCCGCAAGATCTCCGGCAAAGACGAGGTGCGCCAGCACTTGGCGGAGCTGGGTTTCGTGGTGGACAGCGATGTGACTGTGGTCAGCGAGATTGTGGGAAATCTGATTGTGCAGACCAAGGACAGCCGCATCGCGCTGGACAAAACCATGGCAAACCGTATTTTAGTGTAAAGGAGTGGGAAATTGTGAAAACGCTGAAAGATGTAAAGGTGGGCGAGACCGCCACCGTGGCGCGGCTCCACGGGGAGGGCCCGGTGAAGCGCCGGATCATGGACATGGGCATCACCAAGGGCGTGGAGATTTTTGTCCGCAAGGTGGCCCCCCTGGGCGACCCCATGGAGCTGAACGTCCGGGGCTATGAGCTGTCCGTCCGCAAGGGCGACGCGGAGATGATCGAAGTGCGAGCTTAGGCGCATAGTGCGCCCAAAGCGAGCATGACAACACTGACCTGACGCGGCGAAGGGCCGCTATTCTTTGAGCCACGAGTTAGTTAAGACTAACAAACTGAAAGGAGAGACTGACAATGGACATCAAGATCGCCCTGGCGGGCAACCCCAACTGCGGCAAGACCACCCTGTTCAATGCACTCACCGGCTCCAGCCAGTATGTGGGCAACTGGCCCGGCGTTACCGTGGAGAAGAAGGAGGGCCGGCTGAAGGGCCGCAAGGACGTGGTCATCCAGGACCTGCCCGGCATCTACTCCCTGTCCCCCTACACCCTGGAGGAGGTGGTGGCCCGGTCGTATCTGGTAAACGAGAGGCCGGACGCCATCCTCAACATCGTGGACGGCACCAACATTGAGCGGAACCTCTACCTCACCACCCAGCTCATCGAGCTGGGCCTGCCCGTGGTGGTGGCGGTGAACATGATCGACCTGGTGCGGAAAAACGGCGACGCCATCGACCTTAGCAAGCTGGGCAAAGCCCTGGGCTGCGAGGTGGTGGAGATGTCCGCCCTCAAGGGCGAGGGCGGCATGGCCGCCGCCGAAAAGGCCGTGGCTCTGGCCCGGAGGAAGCAGACGGCCGAGCTGCCCCACGTGTTCACCGGCAGCGTGGAGCACGCCTTGGCCCACATTGAGGAATCCATCCAGGGCAAGGTATCGGAGGGCTATCTGCGCTGGTACGCCATCAAGATCTTTGAGCGGGATGAGAAGGTGCTGGAGGAGCTGAACCTCTCCGCCGACCTGAACGCCCATCTGGAACAGCACATTGCCGACTGCGAGAGGGAGATGGACGACGACGCGGAATCCATCATCACCAACCAGCGGTACTCCTACATCAACTCCGTGGTCACCAAGGCCGTGAAGAAAAAGGCGGCTAAGGGCAGCCTGTCTGTCTCCGACAAGATCGACCGGATCGTCACCAACCGCATCGCGGCCCTGCCCATCTTCGTGGCGGTGATGTTCCTGGTGTACGCCCTGTCCATGGGCGGCTTCGCCATCGAGACGGAGCGGTTCACCATCCCCATCTCCATCGGCACCGCCGCCACCGACTGGGCCAACGACGGCCTGTTCGGCGACGGCTGGTTCCTGCCCTTCACCGGCTCCGACGTGGACGGCTATGACGAGGCGTCCGGAGCCTTCGAGGAGGCCGAAGCCATCATCGCCGCCTACGAGGCTGGCGAAAGCGAGGCCTATCTGTACGACGACGAGGCGGCGGAGGTCGTCACCCTGGAGGCCACCGAGGACACCTACAACGAGGCGCTGGCCGTGGAGGAGCCTGACCCGGCAGAGTACGGCGCCTGGGTTCCCGGCCTGCCGGTGCTCATTGAAAGTGGGCTGGACGCGCTCCAGTGTAACGGTCTGCTGAAATCCTTGATCCTGGACGGCATCGTGGGCGGCGTGGGTGCCGTGCTGGGCTTCGTGCCCCAGATGCTGGTACTGTTCCTGCTGCTGGCCATTCTGGAGGACGTGGGCTATATGGCCCGGATCGCCTTCATCATGGACCGCGTCTTCCGCCGCTTCGGGTTGAGCGGCAAGAGCTTCATCCCCATGCTTGTGGCCACGGGCTGCGGCGTACCCGGCATCATGGCCTCCCGCACCATCGAACAGGACAGGGACCGGAAAATGACCATCATGACCACCGGCTTCATCCCCTGCGGGGCCAAAATGCCCATCATCGGTCTGTTCGCCGGGGCGCTGTTCGGCGGCTCCACCCTGGTGGCCACCTCCGCCTACTTCATCGGCGTCGCCGCCGTGGTGGTGTCCGGCATCATGCTGAAAAAGTTCAAGGCCTTTGCCGGGGAACCCGCCCCCTTCGTCATGGAGCTTCCCGCCTACCACGCCCCCTCCGCCGGCAACGTCCTGCGCTCCATGTGGGAGCGGGGCTGGTCCTTCATCAAGCGGGCGGGAACCGTCATCCTGCTGTCCACCATCATCCTCTGGTTCCTCCAGGGCTTCGGTTTCGGTTCGGACGGCTTCGGCATGGTGGAAGACAGCGCCGACTCCATTCTGGCGGCGGTGGGCGGCGTGGTCGCCGTGATTTTCACCCCCCTGGGCTTCGGCGCCTGGCAGCCCACCGTGGCAACAATCACCGGCCTCATCGCCAAGGAGGAGGTGGTCGCCACCATGGGCGTGCTGTACCCGGGCAACATCTTTGTCAATATCGGCACGGCGTTCACCGGCATCTCCGCCTATTCCTTCATGATTTTCAACCTGCTGTGCGCCCCCTGCTTTGCCGCCATGGGCGCCATCAAGCGGGAAATGAACAACGCCAAGTGGACCTGGGCCGCCATCGGCTATATGTGCGGCTTCGCCTATGTGGCCTCCCTCATCGTATACCAGCTGGGCGGGGTATTGACAGGCGTGGTATCCTTTAATGTGTTCACCGCCGCAGCGGCCGCCGCTCTGTGTGCGCTGGTCTACCTGCTGGTCCGCAAGGGATATCAGGGGGAAGAGAGTACCCGCTGTCTGAGTTCCATAGCCGCCGCGAAATGACCGTCGGGGAAAGGAGACGCTGACTATGCCCGCTATATTGGGAAACATCATCGTGATTGCCGTGCTGGCCGTTGTGACGGGATTGGCCGTCCGGGCCCTGTGGAAGTCCCGCAAGTCCGGCAGAGGCTGCAGCGGCGACTGCGGAAACTGCCGCGGCTGTCACTGAAAGCTTAGATCAGAAGAGATATTGTGAGAGAACATAAGCCCGGAAGGACAGCTTCCGCCGTCCTCCTCAGCCTGTTGAAAAAGTCTGCCTCAAGGCAGACTTTTTCAACAGGCTGAGGTAATATACTCATCCTTTGCTTTTCAAAGTCAAAATTCGACAACTATTTTGTGTCAGGCCAAACTGTTTGTACAGTGGCTTCATCCTTCGGCCATTCTCTTCTCTCCAATATTTATTGGAATCCTGCGCCCCAATCGGACTGCTTTCTGTTTTGCCTGTTGAAATGAGCGGAAAACTTTGCTATAATAAATCGTTATATTGGAAACAATGGCCCTGAGGCGGGCGGAAAGGAGAGTCGGACCATGAAATACCAGCGCTGGGACCTGCGCCGCCCTGCCGGGTCCGCCGCCCGCCGCGCCTTGGAGGACGCGGGGCTGTCCCCTCTCTGTGCGGCGGTGCTCTGCGCCCGGGGGATGGACAGCCCGGAGGATGCCGCCCGTTTTCTTTCCAGCGGCTCGGAGCGTTTTCACAACCCCTTCCTACTCAAGGATATGGACCGGGCGGTGACCCGTATCCGCTCCGCCATCGGCGGCGGAGAGCTCATCTGTGTCTACGGCGACTACGACGTGGACGGCATCACCGCCACCTGCTTGCTCACCGAAGCGCTGGCCGGGCAAGGGGGCGACGTGGTCAGCTACATCCCTGACCGCACGGAGGAGGGCTACGGCCTCAATCCAGGGGCGGTCACACGGCTGGCAGGCCAGGGCGTGAAACTTATCGTCACGGTGGACTGCGGCATCACCGCCGTCCACGAAGTGGAGTTTGCCCGCTCGCTGGGGATAGATGTGGTGGTCACCGACCACCACCACTGCAAGGACGAGCTCCCTGCCGCCGTGGCGGTGGTGGACCCACGAAGGCCCGACTGCTCCTACCCCTTCCCGGAACTGGCCGGGGTGGGGGTGGCCTTAAAAACCGCTCAAGCTCTGGCGGCGCCCGAGGAGCGGGAGGCTGTGTTCCAGCGTTTCGGCGAACTGGCCGCCATCGGCACCGTGGCTGACGTGATGCACCTCACTGACGAAAACCGCGCCCTGGTCCGCCAGGGGTTGGAACTCCTGGGCCGCACCCGGCGTCCCGGCCTGCGCGCCCTGCTGCGGGAGGCCGGGCTGGAGTCCGGCGGCCACCCCACCGCCGTCACCATCGGCTACGGCTTGGCCCCGCGCATCAACGCCGCGGGACGGATGGAGCAGGCCATGGTGGCGCTGGAACTGCTGCTCACTCAGGACGAGGAGCGGGGGGAGGCGCTGGCCGCCACTTTGTGCCGCCTGAACCGAGAGCGGCAGGCCATTGAGCTAGACATATACGAACAGTGCGCCGCCCTGCTGGAGGCCCAGCCCCATCTGGCCGCTCCCGCCATTGTGCTGGCGGGGGAGGGCTGGCATCAGGGGGTGGTGGGCATCGTGGCCTCCCGGCTGGCGGAAAAATACTCCTGTCCCGCTTTTATGATCTGCCTGGAACACGGTCAGGGCAAGGGCTCCTGCCGCTCCTTCGGCGGGTTCAATCTCTTCGCCGCTCTGGAACAGTGCGCACACCTGCTGGAGGGCTACGGGGGCCACGAGATGGCGGCGGGCTTCACTATTCTGGAGGAGAATATCCCCGCTTTTCGGGAAGCTGTATACCGCCTGGTCACCCTGCGCACCGGCGGGGAGCCTATGGAGTCGGCCATCGACGTGGACGCGGAAATTGACTGCTGTACCCAGCTCACCGCTCCTCAGGTGGAATCCCTGTCCGGCCTGGAGCCCTTCGGCACCGGCAACCCCAAGCCGGTCTTCCTGCTGCGGGGGGCCTGCGTGCTGTCCTGCTGCGATGTGGGAGGCGGACGGCATTTGAAGATGAAGCTGCGCCGGGACGGGATGGTGCTGGACGCCATCTATTTCTCGGCCAACGCCGCCGCCTGCGGCGTGGCTGCGGGGGAACGGCTGGATGTCCTTTTCACCCCGCAGATCAATGAATTTCGGGGCGCCCGTTCCGTACAGCTTCAGCTGTGTGACCTGCGCCCCGCTCCCACCCGGGCTCAGCTGGAACAGGAATTGTTCCAAAAACTGAAGCAGGGAGAGCGGCTTTCCCGGTGGGAGGCGGGCCTGCTGCTCCCCTCCCGGCAGGATTTTGCCCGGCTGTGGCGGTTTTTAGAGCACAACTGCGTGGGCGGCTGGATGGAGACAGGGCCCTCCCTGCTGCGCCAGGCCGCCCGCCAGCCCGACGGCCGGTGCGCCTACGGGCGCACTCTGGTATGCCTCCATGTAATGGGGGACCGGGGCCTGATCCGCGTGGAACAGGACCAGCTTTACCTGTGCCGCCCGGAGCGCAAAGTGGATTTGGAACAAGCCGCCATGATGCGGCGGCTGCGGACATTGACCGAAGATGAAACCATATAAAGAAGGTGCCACTATGGATCTGGCCCATGAGAGATACGAGGAATTGGAACAGCATATTCTGGCCAGCAACCCCGGCGCGGATGTGAACCGTATCCGGGCGGCCTTTGAATATGCCAACAACCATCACGGGCCCCAGCTGCGCAAGAGCGGCGAGCCCTATATCATCCACCCCATCGCCGTGGCGGAGATTATCAACGAGCTGGACCTGGACCAGGATTCCATCGTGTCCGCCCTGCTTCACGACTGCATTGAGGACACCGACTCCACCCACGATGAGATCGCCCGGATGTTCGGCGCCCAGGTGGCCAATCTGGTGGAAGGCGTCACCAAGCTCACCCGGATGCAGTACACCTCCCGAGAGGATGAGCAGATGGAAAATCTGCGCAAAATGTTCATGGCCATGGCCAAGGACGTGCGGGTCATCCTCATCAAGCTGTGCGACCGGCTCCACAATATGCGCACACTCCAGTACCAGTCCGACGTCAAGCAGAAGGAGAAGGCCCTGGAGACCATGGAGGTCTATGCCCCCATCGCCCACCGGTTGGGTATGCAGAAGCTGAAGTGGGAGCTGGAGGACCTGTCCCTGGAGTACCTGGACCCGGTGGGCTACCACGACGTGCAGGAGGAGCTGGAGAAGATCACCGCCCTCCACGCCGGCTTTGTGGACAATATGCAGGCCCACATTGAGGATCGGCTGGCGGCGGAGGGAGTTCGGTGCAAGGTTTACGGGCGGCTCAAGCACATCTACTCCATCTACCGCAAAATGTACTCCCAGGGCAAAACGCTGAACGAGATTTTCGACCTGTACGCCTTCCGAGTCATTGTGGAGGATATCCCCTCCTGCTACAACGTGCTGGGCTGCATCCACGATATGTTCAAGCCGGTGCTGGGCCGGTTCAAGGACTATATCGGCACCCCCAAACCCAATGGCTACCAGTCCCTTCACACCACGGTGGTGGGCCGGGACGGCATCCCGTTCGAGGTGCAGATCCGCACTTGGGACATGCATCAGACGGCGGAGTACGGCGTGGCCGCCCACTGGAAGTACAAGCAGGGCATGGCCAACCAGAGGCTGGGCACCGAGCGGGACTTCGAGTGGGTGCGCAAGCTGCTGGAGAGCCAGCAGGACACCGACCCGGACGAGTTTGTGCGCACCCTGCGGGTGGACATGTTCGCCGACGAGGTATTCGTTTTTACCCCCAACGGGGATGTAAAGAGCCTGCCCGCCGGGGCCACCCCCATCGATTTCGCCTACTCCATCCACTCCGCCATCGGCAACTCCATGACGGGAGCCCGAGTGAACGGGCGCATCGTCACCTTTGAGACGCCGCTGAAAAACGGCGACATTGTGGAGATTATCACCTCCAAATCCGCCCGGGGGCCCAGCCGGGACTGGATGAAAATCTGCAAATCCAACGAGGCCCGCAACAAGATCCGCCAGTGGTTCAAAAAGGAGCGGCGGGAGGAGAATATTGCCACCGGCCGGTCCATGTTTGAGTCGGAACTGAAGCACATGGGCCTGTCCCTGGGGGCCATCACCGCCAACCCGGACCTGCTGGACCTGCTGCTCAAACGGGTGCGGTGCGGCCAGCTGGACGAGCTGTACGCCGCCATCGGCTACGGGGGGCTGTCCGCCCAGAAGGCCGCCGCCCGCATCAAGGAGGAGATGACCCGGCTGG
>CANOBV010000075.1 GCA_947564255.1 uncultured bacterium
TTGCCGACGACGGGGGCTACGGCCCGGACTGGGCGCCTCTGGCCCAGGCGGTGGCAAAACGGGGATGGAGCCCCGTCTTCATCTGCGAGAGCGCCGGGACCCAGGCAGAGGACGCCTTGACCATGAAGGGGATCTATCAGGAATTTGAAAAGCTGTACCGATAGGAGGAAATTATTGTGACATCAATCGCACTGAGCGCCGCGTCGTTTTGGGATTTCGGGCGGCTTCCGCCTTGGGCGTATGTGGTGCTGGGGGCCGTCATGGCCGTCGCCGGGCTGTACATCATCATCAACCCCAAGGCCTTTTTGAGCTGGGGCCGGGGCCGGAGCTACACGGGGAAGGAGCCCTCCAAGTCCTCCCTGATGGCGGCCCGGATCGTGGGCGCGGCCATCATCGCCATGGTGGCGGTGGGCTATCTCAGCCTGTATCCGCAATAGGGCGGATGGACGCCCTGATTGTAGAAGCCGCCATTGCGGTCCTGGGGCTGGCCTGCCTGCGCTGGCCGCAGATCGTGTGGTATTGGAAATGGAAGGGACTCCATAAAAACCGGGAGCCAGACCAGTTTGAGCTTGCTATTGGCCGGTTGGTGGGCGCAGTTTTTATCGCGTTTGGCCTCATGTCCGCCTGGGCTTCCATAAACTATATCCTGGCAAATATGGAATCATTTTAATAGGGAGATGTATATCAATGAACCATTTTGAAAAAATCGCCGCCGGGCTGAAGGACCGGGGCCTGGACGCCATGCTCATCACCAGCGAGCCCGGCGAGTTCTACGCCATGGGCTTCCACGGGGAGGGCGTGGCCCTCGTCACCCCCAACAAGACCTGGTACTACACCGACTCCCGGTATATTGAGTCCGCCCAGCAGCTCATCTCCGGCGCGGAGGTGGGCCTGCACCCCAAGGGCGGCAGCTACTACACGGTGGTGGCGGAGCTGGTGAAGGAAAACGGCCTGTCCAAGCTGGGCTTTGAGGAGGAATATATGTCCGTAGCCCACCACACCGGCTGGACGAAAAACGTGGAGGCCGAGTTTGTCCCCGCCTCCGGGCTGCTCACCGAGCTGCGGCAGGTGAAGGACGCGGAGGAGCTGGCCGCCATGAAGGAGGCCCAGCGCATCACCGACGAGGCTCTGCTGGAGATTCTGAACTTCCTCAAGCCCGGCCTCACCGAGCAGGAGGTGGCCGCCCGGCTCACCTACATCATGGCCCGGAAGGGGGCGGAGCGCAACTCCTTCGACCCCATCGTGGCCTGCGGGGCCAACGGCTCTAAGCCCCACGCCGTCCCCGGCCCCGCCGTGATCCAGAAGGGCCAGTTCGTCACCATGGACTTCGGCTGTAAAGTCGGCGGCTACTGCTCCGACATGACCCGCACCGTGGCCGTTGGCCAGCCCTCGGAGGAAATGGAGCTTGTCTACAACACCGTCCTGAAGGCCCAGCTGGCGGGCATCGCCGCCGCCCATGCAGGGGTCACCGGCAAGGAGGTCCACGAGGCCGGGGCCAAGGTCATTGAGGAAGCGGGCTACGGGGAGTATTTCGGCCACGGCTTCGGCCACTCCCTGGGCATCGAGATCCACGAGAATCCCGGCTTCCACACCCGCAACGACAAACCCATTCCCGCCGGAGCCCTGCTGTCCGCCGAGCCGGGCATCTACCTGCCGGGAAAATTCGGCGTACGCATTGAGGACGTGATCATGCTCACCGAGGACGGCTGCGTCGACATCACCCACTCCCCCAAGCAGCTCATCATCCTCTGATTTTTTCAAAGCGCGAGAAGAGCGCCGCCCCGGTCCGGGGCGGCGCTCCTTTCGGCCCTGTCCGCCATGTGAGGCGGGATTTCGCAGGAATAATTGTGCTTATTTCAAGAAATCGCAACGAAGTTGCGGCGAAAATACCCGCAAAGCGCCGCAGACGCATTTCATCCGTGCTTCCTTAATATCTCGAAGTTTGCCCTCCGCGCATAAAAGAATCCCCATTGTACATACTGACCACGATACGCGAAGATAGGTGCATAGGCAAGTCCGGACCAAAGTGAGGGAAAAATACTTTTCCCGAGTCGGAAGGAAGACTTCCAGCCATGCGCTCAATCCGGGCGTGGCACCAGTGGATGAAAGGCGGCGAGGGCTTGTCAAACTGGAAAAAGCGGCTGGCGGTGGGGACGCTGGCGCTGACGGTGTTGGTGCTGTCAGCTGCTTCATACCATTCCGGGCGGACTCTGGAGCAAGACGTACTGGGTCCAGCCAGGATACCCGCCGGGCCTTATGTGGCCCTCACCTTTGACGATGGCCCCAAACAGGCCACCACCCCGGTTCTGCTGGACGGTCTGGCCCGGCGGGGGGTCCACGCCACCTTTTTCGTCATCGGTGAAAACGTAGAGGGTAATGAACTCCTGCTCCAGCGTATGGAGGGGGAGGGCCACCAGATCGGCCTGCACACCTACCACCACAAAATGCTGGACCACCTGAACGCCGCCGACTTTTACGCCGAGGTGGACCAGCTCCGGGCCACACTCACCGCCCTGCTGGGACGGGAGTCATTTATGCTCCGCCCCCCTTACGGCATGATGAACGCGGCCACCCAGGCCCGGGCCGCCGCCCCCATCGTGCTGTGGTCGGTGGACCCGGAAGATTGGTCCGACCGGAACACCGACCGACAGGTGGCGGTTATTCTGGACAAGGTGCAGGACGGGGATATCATCCTCCTCCACGACATCTACCCCGCCAGCGTGGACACCGCCCTCCAGGTGGTGGACGCGCTGATGGCCAAGGGCTACCACTTTGTCACCGTGGAGCAGCTCTTCGCCATCCGGGGCCAGACGCCGGAGAACGGAACGGTATACCGCAAACTTCCTCCGTCGGACTGACCTCCGGGGCTCCGGCGCATACCTATTCCGCCAGCGCCTCCCGCAGGCGCCCCACCGCCCGGCGCTCAATGCGGGACACCTGGACCTGACTCACTCCCAGCACCTTGGAGACCCGGTCCTGGGTGAGATTCTTGTAAAAGCGAAGCAAAATCACCATACGCTCCCGCTCGGGGAGCTGGTCGATGGCGTGGCGCAGGGTGAGCTTTTCCACCAGCTCATCCTCAATTCCCTCATCTCCCAGCACCGCCTCCAGGGAAAACCCCTCCTCCCCGCTCTCCCCCTGGAGGGAAGCCACCGACAGCATGGCGGTGTCGGCGGCGGCGATGTCCTCCGGCTCCAGGCCCGTGGCCTGGGCCAGCTCTCCCACCGTGGGCTCCCGGCCCAGCCGCTGGCTCAGCTCCAGTCTCCGCTGGCGCAGGGCCATGGCCCGCTCCTTGGTCCCCCGGCTCACCTTCACCGCTCCGTCGTCCCGCAGAAACCGCCGGATTTCCCCGGCGATTTTGGGTACGGCATAGGTGGAAAACTGGGTGCCATACTCCACGTCAAACCCCCGGATAGCTTTTAAAAACCCCAGGCATCCCAACTGGTACAGGTCCTCCGGGTCCACGCCGCGTCCATAATACCGCCGGGCCACCGACCAGATCAAACCGCTGTTGTCAATGAGAAGCCGCTCGCAGGCGTCGTTGTCCCCCGCTTGGGCGGCCTCCAGCAGGGCGGGGGCGTCCAGGCCCCTCACTTAGAGGCGCCCGACCTGCGGGCGATTCGCTTCCGCATGGTGACGGCTGTCCCCTTTCCCGGCTGGGAGCGCACCCTGAGGCCGTCCATAAAGCTCTCCATGATGGTGAAGCCCATACCGGAGCGCTCCTCCCCGCCGGTGGTAAACAGAGGCGTCCGGGCCTGGTCCACATCCGGTATACCCACGCCGGAGTCCTTCACCTGGATTTCCAGCACGCCGCCGTCATACAGCCGCAGGCGCATGGAGATTTTTCCCAGACAGTCGGGATAAGCGTGAACGATGGCGTTGGTCACCGCCTCGGACACAGCGGTCTTGATATCCGCCACCTCGTCCAGGGTGGGGTCCAGCTGGGCGGCAAAGCAGGCTGCCGCCGACCGGGCAAAGCCCTCGTTGGCGGAACGGGAGGCAAAGGTAATGGTCACCTGGTCCATGGCTTTCATCTTATGTAGCCCTCCTCAATCTAAGGAAATGAGCCGCCCAATTCCGGCGGCGTCCAATACCCGCCGCGCCTGGGCAGGAATGGCGGTGACCCGCAGCGTACCGCCGGTATGCTCCATCTGCCGCCGGGCCCGCAGCAGCACGGCGATACCTGAGCTGTCCATAAAAGTTACGCCGGACATATCCAGCACAAGCTTAGCGGGCAGGCGTTCGGCAATCGCGTCTGTGAGCTGGGACATCATCTCCCGGGCGCCGTGGTGGTCTATCTCGCCGGACAAAACAACGGTCAGCACGCTGTCCCGGCTGGAAACAGTGATGGGCATAGCTTGTCCCTTCCTTGTAAAAAAATGAGCGCGATACGGGGAATTTCCCGTACCGCGCTCATTATAATGGATTAGGCTGGTCACAATTTGCCGAAGAGGCAACGAGTGACGGAAAAATTTGCCGCGGGGATTTGGCCGGAGGCCCGATGGAAAGCGTCACATCGCCTTCAGCTGCTCCTCAATTTTGGCGATGAGGGTTTTCAGCTTTTCCGCCCGCTCCTTTTCGGCGGCCACCACTTCCGCAGGGGCCTTGTTCAGGAAGCCGGGGTTGGACAGCTTGCCCTCCAGGCCCTTGAGTTCGCCCTGCCTCTTGCCCAGGTCCTTGGTGAGCCGGGCCTTTTCCTTCTCGATGTCCACCAGCTCCGCCAGGGGCATATACACCTTGGCGTCGTGGGTCACGTCAGCCACCAGACCGGTCAAGTCGGACGGTTCGTCCTCACGCACCTCAATGGACGAGGCCCAGGCCAGCCGGGTGAGGAAGCCCCTGCCCGCGTTGAACGCCCCTCCTTTGGCCGTAACGATGGTCAGCGCCGCCTTTTTGGAGGGGGGCACGTTCATCTCGGCTCTTCTGGTCCGGACGGCCCGGATCACGTCCATAACGGATTCCATGGCCTCTTCCGCCTCCTGGAAGTTCAGCATCTCGCTGTACACCGGCCAGTCCTGGAGCATGAGGAAGCCGCCCTCCGCGCCGGGGGTGTGGGGCAGGGCCTGCCAGATCTCCTCGGTGAGGAAGGGCATGAAGGGGTGGAGGAGCTTCAGCGTCTCGGTGAGGACGTACACCAGCACCTGCTGGGCCTGGATTTTCGCGCCCTCGTCCTCTCCCTGGAGGCGGGCTTTGGTCAGCTCGATATACCAGTCACAGTAGTCGCTCCAGATGAAGTCGTACACCTTGGCGGAGGCCACGCCCAGCTCATAGGCGTCCATATTCTCGGTGACTTCCCTCACCACCCGGTTCAGCCGGGACAGAATCCACTTGTCCTCCTGCTCCAGCTTGTCCGGCAGGACGCACTCATGGATAGTCAGGTTCATCATGACAAAGCGGCTGGCGTTCCAGATCTTGTTGGCGAAATTGCGCATGGCCTCGCACCGCTCGGGGAGAAAGCGCATATCGTTTCCGGGGGCGTTGCCCGTCACCAGATTGAAGCGCAGGGCGTCCGCGCCGTACTGTTCCGCCACCTCCAGGGGGTCGATGCCGTTGCCCAGAGACTTGGACATTTTGCGGCCCTTCTCGTCCCGCACCAGGCCGTGGATGAGCACCGTGTGGAAGGGGGGCTTCCCCGTATGCTCGCAGGCGGAGAAGATCATCCTGGCCACCCAGAAGAAGATGATGTCATAGCCGGTGACCAGCACGTCGGTGGGATAGAAATACTTGAAGTCCTCGGTGTCTTCCGGCCAGCCCAGGGTGGAGAAGGGCCACAGGGCGGAGGAGAACCAGGTGTCCAGCACGTCCTCCTCCTGGTGGATATGCTCCGAGCCGCAGTGGGCGCAGCGGGCGGGGTCGGTCTCGGAGACGGTCATTTTGCCGCAGTCCTCGCAGGTCCAGGCGGGGATACGGTGGCCCCACCAGAGCTGGCGGGAGATGCACCAATCCCGGACGTTTTCCATCCAGTTGGTGTAGGTCTTGGAAAAGCGGTCGGGGACGAATTTGGTCTCCCCCTCGTTGACCACCCGCAGGGCCTCGCGGGCCAACGGCTCCATCTTCACGAACCACTGGGCGGAGATCAGCGGCTCCACGTCGTGGTGGCAGCGGGAGCAGGTACCCACGTTGTGCTGATGGTCCTCCACCTTCTCCAGAAGGCCCAGAGCCTCCAGGTCGGCGATAACCGCCTTCCGGGCCTCGTAGCGGTCCAGGCCCTGGTACTTGCCGCCGTTCTCGTTCACCGCGCCGTGGTCGTCCAGCACACGGATGGTGTCCAGATTGTGGCGCAGTCCCACCTCAAAGTCGTTGGGGTCGTGGGCGGGGGTCATTTTCACGCAGCCGGTGCCGAACTCCAGCTCCACGTACTCATCGGCCACGATGGGGATCTCCCGGTCCATCAGGGGCAGCAGGCACTTCTTGCCGACGAGGTCCTGATAGCGGGAGTCTTCCGGGTGGACCGCCACACCGGTGTCCCCCAGCATGGTCTCCGGCCGGGTGGTGGCCACGACGACGTACCTCCCCGGCTCGCCCACGATGGGGTACTTGATGTGCCACAGGTGGCCGGGCTTGTCCTGGTACTCCACCTCCACGTCGGACAGGGCGGTGACGCAGTGGGGGCACCAGTTGATGATGCGGGAGCCCTTGTAGATGAGGCCCTTGTCGTACAGGCTCACGAACACGTGGCGCACCGCCTTGCTCAGCCCCTCGTCCAGGGTGAAGCGGGAGCGCTCCCAGTCGCAGGACACGCCCAGCTTCTTCTGCTGCTCCACAATGCGGCTGCCGTACTTGTGCTTCCACTCCCACACCCGCTCCAGGAATTTCTCCCGGCCCAGGTCATAGCGGCTGAGCCCCTCTGTCTCCCGGAGGTTCTCCTCCACCTTGGCCTGGGTGGCGATGCCGGCGTGGTCGGCCCCGGGCACCCACAGGGCGGCGTAGCCCTGCATCCGCTTGTAGCGGATGAGAATGTCCTGGAGGGTGCAGTCCATGGCGTGGCCCATGTGGAGCTGGCCGGTGACGTTAGGGGGGGGCATGACGATGGTGAAGGGCTTTTTGCCGGGGTCCCGGACGCCCTTGAAGCAGCCGTTTTCCTCCCAGGCGGCGTAGACGCGGCCCTCCACCTCCCGGGGCTCATAGACCTTGGGTAATTCCTTGCTCATTCTTCTTACACTCCTTTTCGGGGCAGCATGATTTCATGTTTTTTGTTATGCTGCGCATAACAAAAGGCCCGCCCCGAGCATTTTTTGCTCAGGGCGAACCAAACAGTCCGCGGTACCACCTGAATTTCCCCTCTTGGGGACGCTCATTGCCTCTGTAACGGGAGAACCCGGCGGGGCTTACTTTAGAATCTGTTCCAAATCCCTCAAAACGCCATTTGCCGGAGCTTTTCCCGCCATGCTTCGTTGTGATTTCTTGAAATAAACACAATTATTCCCGCGAAACCCCGCCCGCCCGACGAAAAAATTCCTTGTCAACCGGCATTTTTCGAGATATTAAACAGACTCTTATGATTCAGCTCCACGGCTCGGGGACCACTTCGCCCTGCCTCCGCCGCGGCCTCACACCAACCGGCCGCTCTCTGAGACGGAGGGTAAGGGGTACTCCTTCCCTTCCCTGCCTGTATCGACAAATAGTATAGGTGAAAGAACATGATTTGTCAAGGGCGTGTTTTTTGTCAGCTGTTTCCAAAATACATATTGTAATTTTCCTCAAAATCGTGTACACTAATACCATCCACACGAGGAGGGACAGCTTATGAAAATTGCCAGCTTTGTTTTGAGGGCTACGGCGGTCGCTTTGACGGCGGCGGCGGTGGCCTGCGCGGTGGTGG
Organism: uncultured bacterium; assembly: GCA_947564255.1. Classification (GTDB taxonomy): domain Bacteria; phylum Bacillota; class Clostridia; order Oscillospirales; family Oscillospiraceae; genus Enterenecus. The sequence continues at coordinate 7,823 of CANOBV010000075.1, forward strand.
CCCACCTGTGCGCGTCCCTCCGGGACGCCGACTGACCAAGGAGGTATGGAAATGAAAAAAACTGTGGGATTTATTCTAAAAATCGTGGCGACCGCCATGGCCGTGGCCGCTGTGGCGTGCGCTGTGGCGGCCTTCTGGGACCAGATCATGGACCTGATCGACACCCTGGCAGACAAGGTGGAGGAAAAGCGGGCCGATAAATGCTTTCAGCCCGCCGAGTTCGACGACTACGACGACAGTATCATGTGATATGCCAAAATCTTGATTACAAGGGCCGGCGCGGAATCATACCGCGCCGGCCCTTAGCGTCTTCTGAAAGACTTTTACTCCGCTCATTGCTCCCGGGACGCGCCGCGCCGGGTTCCCTGCCGCTCAAATTTTTTCCTGCAAAGGTCGGCCAGCAGCTCAACGAGGTCCATCCCCCGTTCCAGCACGTAAATCACCGACGGGGTGAGCATGAGGAATACCACAATGACCAGCCCCGCCTGGAAATCCAACGATGTGAGCTCGAAAACGCTGCCGAAACCCAACACCGCGATGACAAAAGCCCCGGCCATGGCTCCCAGCAGGGTCCACCGCTTCCAGTCCAAGGGTTTGGAGATGTAGTACAGCACCAGCAGCCCCACTTCGCCCATAATAACAGTGGCCAAGGTGGACAGCGTGACCCGCTCAAAGGAGAACGCCACCGTAAACAGCTCGATGCCCACGATGAGCAGTACGTTGGTCAGCCCTCCCGGCAGGGCTCTGCGAAGCACGTTGGACATGAACCGTCCCTTTACAATCTCATGGTTGGGCTCCAGCGCCAGCACAAAGGAGGGCACGCCGATGGTCAAGGCGCTGATCAGAGTGAGCTGGATGGGAACGAAGGGAAGGGGGAAGCTGAAAGACATCAGGCTGGCCAGCAGGGTGATGAGGGACAAAAACAGAGACATGATGTTCTTCACCAGGTACAAAGCCGCCGAGCGCTGGATATTGTTGATCACCCTCCGCCCCTCCTGAACCACCTCGGGCATGGAGGCGAAGTTGGAATCCAGCAGCACCACCTGAGCCACCTGGCAGGCCGCTTCCGCGCCGGAGGCCATGGCAATGCCGCAGTCCGCATCTTTCAGCGCCAAAACGTCGTTGACGCCGTCCCCGGTCATGGCCACAGTGTGGCCCGCTTTTTGCAGCGCTTTCACCAATTTGCGCTTCTGGTCCGGCGTCACCCGGCCAAACACGTTGTAATCCCGCACCGCCCGGGCATAGTCGCCAGGCTCCTTCAGCGCGGCGGCATCCACAAAGCGCTCCGCTCCTCTGATGCCCGCCTGGGCAGCCACGCTGGACACAGTGGCGGGGTTATCCCCCGAGATTACCTTCACCTCCACCCCCTGCTGGGCGAAATAGCGAAAGGTCTCCGGCGCCTCCTCCCGGATGGGATTGGCAATGACCGCTAAAGCCAGCGGCTCCACCCCGCCTATAATGCCTGCGTCCATGGTAGGGGCGTTGGCGCATCGGGCCAGCAACAGCACCCGGCACCCCTGTTCCTGATAAGGGGCCACCATGTGCTCCAGGTCCGCGTACCGGGCCTTCATGATGAACTCCGGCGCCCCCACCACATAGGCGCCATGGGCGCGGAACACCACCGCCGACCACTTATTGGCCGAGGTGAAGGGCACGGTGCGCTCCACCTGCCAGACAGAGGACTTGTCAAACCGCTCCGCCATGGCCCGGGCGGTGTCGTTATCCGCGTCGATGGCCCGGTAATAGGCGTTGAAAATCTCCTCCAGCTTCGCGGCTGGACAGCGCTCCTCATCCAGGGGGACCACTTCCCGCACGGCCATCTCCGGCTGGGTGATCGTACCCGTCTTGTCCACACACAGTACGTCCACATGGGCCAGCGTCTCCACGGCGGACAGCTCGTGGACCAGGGTTTTGCGCTGGGCCAGCCGCATCACGGACACCGCCAGCGCCACGCTGGTCAGCAGGTACAGCCCCTCCGGGATCATACCGATGAGAGCGGCCACTACGGCGGGGACCGCCTGGGTAAAGGGGGTCTCCTGGACCGCCATTTCATTGTAGAACAAAGCTGCGCCGATGGGTATCAGCGCGAAACCGATGAAGCGGATCAGCTTGTCCAACGACTTCATCATCTCCGACCGGCCCACCCCCTGGTCGGCCTTGGCCTCCAGGGACAGCCGGGCGGCGTAGCTGGATTTGCCCACCCGGTCCAGCCGGGCCCGGCATTTGCCGGACACCACAAAACTGCCGCTCAAAAGCTCATCGCCGGGGTCCTTTGTGATCGGGTCGGCCTCGCCGGTGATGAGGGCCTCATTCACCGTCACCTGTCCGGACACCACCGGGCCGTCGGCGGGGATCTGGTCCCCCGCCCCCAGTTCCACAATGTCCTCCCGCACCAGCTTGTGGACAGGCACCGTGCCCAACTGGCCGTCCCGCACTACCTTTATCCGGTTCTCACTGAGCAGGGAGAGCTTTTCCAAAGTGGCCCTTGAGCGCAGCTGCTGGACGATGCCGATGACGGAATTGATGACGGCAATGCCCAGAAACATCATGTCTTTGAAGTCCCCGGCCAGCACCAGCAGGGCGGCCAGCACCACGAACACCAAATTGAAAAAGGTCAGCGTATTCTCCCGAACGATCTGGCCGGTGGTCTTGGCGTTGGACTCCACCGCCTCATTGCCCAGCCCCTGCTCCATCAGCTGGGACGCCTGAGCAGCTGTGAGGCCCAGCCTGGGGTCGGGAAAAATGCGCTCCGGCTCCCGAATGGAACGGGCGGAGCGCTCCGCCCGGCGCTTGGACGCGCCGGCCTCCCGCCGGCGTTTTGGGGGCGGGGCCTGTTGAAATTGTGCGGACTGCTGAGCCATTGTGTACCGGCCCCTTTTCCTATGATTTCGCCATGATCTGACAGATTGCGAACATTATACTATAAAAAAGAGCCGCCGTAAAGGCAAAACGCCCGACCAAATCTGAACAAACTGTTACTATTGTTTAAATTTGCGGCTTACAGCCGCCCAGGCCCCGGCCGCAGACAGATGGACGCTGATAAAGAAGTTTCTGCAATCAGAAGGGCAACCGCATGGAACGCTTTCAAGCGGTTGTCCTTTTGTTGTGCCTGCTGTACTCTGGTGATAAGTCGATTTCACCGATGAAGTTATAATGCACATCAATCCGCTGGATGCGGTGGCCGCTGGACTTGTCCGGGGCATGGACAACAATCTTGTTTACAAACTCATGCAGGATTGCCGGGGTCAACTCCGTGGGCTCGGTGTACTTCTTCACGATTTTCAAGAAGCTCTGCACATTGACAGTTTCGGCCTCGGCGTTCTGGATGATGGG
>CANOBV010000076.1 GCA_947564255.1 uncultured bacterium
GTTCGGACCCTGGAAGGAGACAAGGAGGAGGACGGAATGGTATATTTCAAGTTGAGGCAAGCGCCTGACCTGCGGCTGCTCTCCCCCCTGTTGTTACCCTGTACCTGTCTCCGGTAATTCTCCGCTATTCATCCAACTTTCCCATCCGGTCCAGCACGGTCAGCGTGCGGCACAGGTCCTCAGATACATTCAGTTCACCGTTTCCGCCGCCTTTCAGCGCGTCTTTATCCACCGCCTTCTGCACGGCGCCTCTATAATACTCAGGCACATCGGCCAAAGTCTTGAAATATACCATTCCGTCCTCCTCCTTGTCTCCTTCCAGGGTCCGAACCACGTCGGCTCGAAAATCGTTCATATCCATCCCAAACCGCGGAAACCAGTTATAGATGTCCCCGTGGTTGGATGCCACCCCCCGGCGGTAGCCGTCCTGATGGCAGATCACCACTCCATCCTCCAGCGGGCTTAGGCCGTACTGGCTGCACAGCATCGCGGTGAGTTCCACGGCGGCCCGATAAGCCTGCCGGAAATAGGCCGGGTCGGTGAGGTCGTCCTCACACATCTCAAAGGAGATGTGTGTATTGTTTGCGCTGTTCCCGCTGGTTCCTGTGCCGGAATGCCACCCACGATGGTCCCAGGGCAGGGTTTGTACCGCCGCCACCGAACCATCCGCCAGCCGCCCGATAAAACCGTGGACGCATACGTCCAGCCCTGGACGATTCCAATGGTTTCCGTTGGGATTGGCCCCAAGGGCGGTCAACAATTCCTCTCGACCGGGGGTGGAAGCCACGGGCTGGACATACCGCCGCAGGGTTGGGTTGTTCGCCCCAGTGGAATGAACCATAACTCCTTTAGGCCTAATGGTGCGTTTTGCCCGATAGCAGTCGTTTTCGGTGAGGATACATTTGAGCAATTTCATCCGGCTCCAGTTCCTTTCTGTGCCGTCCGCTCCAGCTGAGTGCCGAAGTAGAAAGCGATGATGATCGTGTACACTGTCATGAAATCCTGGCCGACCTCCCCACGCAGGGCCAGGACGGCAAACACCGCCGTCAAAGCCAGCGTTACCAGAGACTTAACGCACAGCAGTCGGGTCAGCCGGTTGACTAGCACTTCTCTCATTGATTTCATTGAACTCTCCTTTCTTCCGCGTAAATTGAGAGCAATCCCCGGAGGATAGGCCCCCAACCACAGCTATGCAGCCACCGCTGCCGCCGTGCCTGTCCAATCCGTCCGGTCTGTCAAAATTCCCGCTCTATGAAGTAAAAAGATACAAAAAAAGAATTGCCTAATTCTATACAATTGTGCTATAATACAAATACGGAGGCGGCTGCCGCCCCCAACCGAAAGGAGCTGAGCACATGAAGTTCACGTTTACAGACAAGAAGGTCAACCTGCCAAAGTCGCTCCACAATTATGCCGAGAAAAAGGTGGGAAAGCTGGACCGTTACTTCAAAAACGAGGCGGAGGCCAATCTGGTCTTCTCCGTGGAGAAGGACCGGAACAAGGTGGAGCTCACCATCCGCTCCGGCCCCACTATCCTGCGGGTAGCTGAGAGCACCTCGGACATGTTCGCGTCGGTGGACGCGGCGGTCACCTCCATGGAGCGCCAGCTGCGCAAGCATAAGACCCGCCTGGAGAAGCGGCTGCGCACCGGGGCTTTCACCCCCGCTGAGCCTGCCGAGGAGACCTCTTTTGTACCCGATGCGGAGGAGGACGAGTTCCACATTGTGCGCACCAAGAAGTTTCCTATCAAGCCCATGACGGTGGACGAGGCCATTTTGCAGATGGACCTGCTGGGCCACTCCTTCTACGCTTTCAAAGATGAGGACGGCGGCGCCTTCGCCGTAGTCTACCGCCGCAACGACGGCGGCTATGGCCTTATTGAGGACGAGGGCTGATATAGATGAAAAAGCTCCCACCGCAAGCGGTGGGAGCTTTTTTCGGCACTTTTCAGGTCAGATAGTTCACCGCCAGAATAGCCCCGCCCAGCACCGCCAGCACCACGCCGGTGGCACGGTTGAGGACAATGGGGCTGGCCTTGTTGGCGAACCGGGCGGCGATTCGGGCCCACAACAGCGTAGACAGTACGCACAGCGCCAGCACCCATAGGTTTGGCATACCGCCAATGACGAAATGGCTGGCTGCCCCGGTAAAAGCGGTGAAGGCCATGATGAACACACTGGTTCCCACGGCGGTCTTGAGCTCGTACCCCAGCACGGAGGTGAGGATGAGCAGCATCATCATGCCGCCCCCGGCCCCTACAAAACCACAGATGAATCCCACCAGCATACCGCACAGCAGCGATTGGACCACCCGCTTTTTAGGGTCTACCGCCGTCATGCTCTCTTTGGTGGTCATGACGGGCTTGACTATGAATTTAACACCCAGCAGCAGCGTCATCCAGGTGGAAAACCCTCCCATGGCGGACGCAGGCACCAAACTGGACACCCAGCTGCCCACCAGGGTAAAGCACAGCACGGAGGCCATCATCACCAGACCGTTTTTCACATCCAGGTTCTTGTTTTTACCGTAGGTATAGGCGGACACGGCGCTGGCCAGCACATCGCTGGCCAAAGCAATACCCACCGCCTCATAGGGCTCCATATGAAGGAAAGTGATGAGCATGGGGCTGATGACTGCGGCGGCACTCATGCCGGCGAAGCCGGTGCCCAACCCCGCCCCCGTTCCAGCCAAGAAGCATATAACAAACGTAAACATAGAAAAACCTCACTTTTTGAGAGCGTCCCGGACGTTCCGGGCAATTTTTTCTGAGATAGCCTCCAACGCCTGCTTCTCACTCGGGGTAAATCCCTGAAGCATGGACTGGAAAAAGGATCTCTGGGCTTCCCTGCCATCCTCAAGGACAGGCTGAGCGGCCGGCAGCGGGGTGAGCTCCAAGGTTTTTCGGTTGCCCTGAGGATGCCCAACACACAGCATCCCCCGGGCTTTGAGGGCGTGCACCGCTGCCGACACGTGGGATTTGGTCCACTGGCGGAGCCGCACGGCCTCCGCCGCCGTATTGTGGGCGGGATTGTTGTGGAGGAACAGCAGCAGGTCCAGCTCCATCCGGGTGAGCTTCCATCGCTGAGCCACCGGGTTCAGCGCTTGGTCGTACAGCCCTTTAAACAGCAGCAGTTTATCCCATAATTCCTCGTACATGGCATTCGCTCCATTTTTGTTCTATTTTGAACTATTTTTGATTATAACTTAGACAATTTATTTTGTCAAGAGCGTCTGACCATTTCCACAATTTGTCCCCAACAACCAACAGCTCCGGCATCCCCTGCTGTGTTCTGAAAAAATTTTCAAACAGGGCTTGACAAAGCAGGTCTATCGTGGTAGACTCTTTTTGAAGTCGACAGAAATAGACCACGTGGCAAGCCGTCATTGATCATTATAGAGAGGGGGATATCCATGCCAGACTTGTTGAATTCCCTGTTCCGCATCCTCACTCCCCTGGGGGAGATGAGCCTCACCGCCGCCTACGCCGCCGCCGTGGTGGTCCTTCTGCGGTTCGTCCTGAAAAAGCGGGCCCCGAAGCAGGTCTTGTGCTTGCTGTGGCTGGTGGTGTTCGCCCGGCTGCTGATCCCCGTGAATCTGGAGAGCCCCCTGTCCATCGTCCCCGACCAGGCCCAGGTCCAGGCGGTCCAGGACTTGTCCGCCAAGCTGACGGCGGGACAGACCGCCCCCGTCCAAGATCCCGGTCCCGCCCAGGAGCACAACCCGGCCCCGGCCCAGACCGCCGGTGCGGTCATAGGCCCCAACGTGGAGGGCGAGGCCGTGCCCCTCTTCCCCACCCTGGCCCTCCCCGAGGGCGCGGCCCCTAATGACCAGCCCCAGACCCCGGCTGCGTTTCCATGGCAGGGGCTGGCGGCAGGAATATGGCTGGCGGGAGCGGCGGCCATGTGCCTCTACGCCCTGGCCTCTTACCTGCGCCTGAAGCGCCGCCTCTATGACGCCATCCGGGCGGAGGACGGGGCCTGGGAGCACCCGTCCGTCACCTCTCCCTTCATCCTGGGGGTGCTCCGGCCCCGGGTGTACCTCCCCGCCGGACTGCGGGGGATGCCCCGGCAGTTCATCCTCTGCCACGAGCGGGCACACCTGCGGCGGCTGGACCACGTGGTCAAGCCCTTGTGCTGGCTGGCTCTGGCTTTCCACTGGTTCAACCCGGCGGTGTGGCTGGCTTTCGTCCTCATGAGCCGGGACATTGAGGCCGCCTGCGACGAGGCCGTCATCCGTCAACTGGGCCCCCGTGTGAAAGCGGACTACTCCGCCACCCTGCTGTCCCTGGCCACCAACGGGCGGGTCCCCGCCCCCTGCCCTCTGGCCTTCGACGAAGGGGACGCCAAGGGGCGCATCCAAAACGTCCTGCGCTACCGCCGCCCGGCCCTATGGATCGTGGTGGTCAGCGCCGTGATGGCGGTGATGGCGGCGGTGTGCCTGCTCACCGACCCGGTGTCCGCCGAGGAACCCGGCCCGGCCCCCGGACCCTCGGACTCCCAATCCCAGCCCCCGGAGGACAGCCCCGCCCCCATCCAGCCCCCGGAAAGCGTCCGGCTGGACCCGTGGATGGCGGAGGTGCTGAGCGGGGAGCGCGCCTTTCTCTCCACCACCCACTCCGATCCCCATAGCCAGGCCTTTACCGTCAACGACCTGAGGGCGTTTTACTATGGCGACCAGTTCCCGGAAATGAGGGTGACCGTGGGCAGTGTGGCCATCATCGACCTGGATCGGGACGGCGTCAACGAGCTGGTGATCTGCCCCGACGGCGCATCCGTCCATACCGTGGGCTATGTGATCCTCCGCCGCCAGGGGGACGCTGTGTATGCCTATCACCCTGTCTACCGCGGTTTTCGAGATTTGAAGTCGGACGGCACCTTCTCTTGGAGCGGCAGCGCCGCTGAAAACGGCTCCGCCACCATGAGCTTTGGGCCGGACGGCTATATCTCCAACCTCGCCACCTACCAAAAGCCCGCCGAAAACCGGGTCGACCAGCTCTATTTTGTGGATGGCCAAACGGCCACCTGGGAGGAGTTTGAGGCCGCCACCGCCGTCCAGTACGCCAAGCCCGAACCGGTGTGGTACGTCTATGAGAACGGGCAGCTGAAAGCCCCCGCCGCCATCAACGTACCCATCCCCCTGGACGACTACGCCCTGGCCGCACCCGTCCCCGACTTTTTGGACGAGGAACAGCAGCTCCTCTACCGCCAGATGTACTCCCTGTACGGCCACATTTTCGGGGCCAATACCGAGGAAGTGGACAACTGGCCCGGGCACATCGGCTACGGCTTTGGCGACGGAGCCGTCATCGAGCGCGACGGAGGATACTATGTCCCTGCCACCGGGCTGTATGCCAACTGGGCCGACTTCGAACAGGCCGTGCTGTCTGTGTTCACTCAGAATTTCTGGAACAGCCGGAACGGTACAGGGAGCAGCAAGCTCTATATCAACGAGGGCGGCACATTATACTACCAGGCCGCCGCCCGGGGCAGCCACGGCGGAAACCCCAACTTCCCCGAAACCTTCCGGCTGGTGGAGAAAACCGATGATACCATCTCCTTCACCATGACCGGGTATTATTCCGACCCCCGCCCCTACTACGGGAGCGCCAGCGACGCGAAAATAGCGGCCTGGCTGGCCGCAGGCTGGGAGTCCTCCATTGAGTTCCCCATGCGCATGGTGAAAACAGAGAATGGCTGGCGGTTCGACCAGTTCTATTACGCCGCGACGGACAACTTCTTTTTCCAGGAGGTGCCCAACCCCGACGCCCCGGTGATGGACGATATGCCGGAACCCGAGCCCACCCCCTTCCAGACCCCCACCACGGTGTGTTCCCACGGCCTGGAGCACGCGGCGTTTCGGTCCATAGACGGGCTGTGGGAGCTGTACTGCACGGTGGACGGCTTCGCCTATACCAGGATATCGTCGAGCTACTATTATTCCATGCTCGAAAACTGGGATCTGGACGGCGACGGCTCCAAGGAGGCCGTGGACTACACCAAGGACGGCCAAATCGTAGTATTCGACGTGGAGGACGGCCGGTTCAACACCTATAACTTCGACCCTACCTCCATCAACCGGGCGTTCCGGGAGAACTGCTCCGTCGAGATCATCGACAACAATCAGAACCTCCGGTTGTCCTATGAGGGGCAGTCCATCCTGGCGGCGGCAAACCCCGATTTCTTCCTGCACTATGACAGCGGAGCCAGCGAGCCGGGGGTTTACCGGGACCAGACCACCTACGCCTTGGGCAGTGACGGTCTGTTCCGCCTTACCGCTCCGGTAGACCTGTCCGCCTACGGCGCGCTGGAGACTCCGGCCATCCACTGGACCATCCGCTACACCGGCGGCAGCTTCCAAACGGTCCCCGGCAGCTTCCAATTTGAACTGCTTCAATAGAACAGGAAAGCCCGCTCCGCCTATCCAGGCGGGGCGGGCTTCTTTTTTCAATTTGGGAACGCTTACCCCCGCTCCTCCAACGGCACAAAGGAGCGCTTGGACATAACCGCCTTGTAGGCCGGGCGAATGATACGGCCGTAGGGGTTGTAGACCTCCTCCACCCGGTGGGCGCACCAGCCCACGATGCGGGCGATGGCGAACAAGGGAGTGTACAGCTCCGGGGGGATGCCCATCATTTTGTAAACCAGCCCGGAGTACATGTCTACGTTGGCGCACATAGCCTTCTCCTGCCCGGTAATGGCGTGAAACAGGTCCGGCGTAAGCCGCTCCACCGACTCAAACAGCTCGAACTCGTCCAGCATTCCCTTATCCGCCGCCATTTTCTTCGCAAACTTCTTAAGAATGATCGCTCTGGGGTCGGACACCGTGTAGATGGCGTGCCCCATGCCGTAGATGAGACCGGAACCGTCTCCCGCCTCCTTCTTCAGAATTCTGGTGAGGTATGCGGACACCTCTGCGTCATCCTTCCAGTCTTTCACATTTTCCTCAATCTCGTCGAACATTTTCATCACCCGCATATTGGCGCCGCCGTGCTTGGGGCCCTTCAGAGAACCCACCGCTGCGGCAATGGCGGAGTAAATGTCCGTGCCCGAGGAGGACAGCACCCGGCAGGCAAAGGCGGAGTTGTTACCGCCGCCGTGCTCCATATGGAGTACCAGGCACAGGTCCAGCAAATGAGCCTCCTCTTCGGTAAACTGATTGTCATGGCGCACCGAATAGAGGAAGTTTTCGGCCACGGACAGCTCAGGCTGGGGCCGATGCAGGTACAGAGAGTCCCGGTCGAAGTAGTGCTTCTTGGCGGCGAAAGCGTGGGCCACAATCACCGGGAAGCGGGCAATGAGCCGTATGGCCTGCACCATCTCCATGGGCAGGGTGTTGTTATCCGGGTCAGGGTCATAGGAGTACAGCGCCAGCACCGACCGGGCCAGCTTGTTCATTACATCGTGGCTGGGGGCGGTGAGGATCATATCCTCCGTAAAATTCGGAGGCAATTCCCGGAAAAAAGCCAGAATATTTTGAAACTGGGCCAGCTCTTCCGCAGTGGGCAGGCCGCCGAACATCAATAAGTAGGCCGTTTCTTCAAAACCGAAGCGCCCTGCGCTGGTGAAGCCGTCGATGAGCTCTTCAATGTTGATGCCCCTGTAGTACAGGCGGCCGGGGGCGGGCACCTTCTCGCCCTCCTCCATGATATAACCCTTCACGTTGCCGATGAGGGTGACGCCAGCCATGACGCCTGTGCCGTCTTTATTACGCAGCCCCCGTTTTACATCGTATTTCTCATAATACTTGGGAGAGATCTGGGTATAACGCTCAAACTCTCCGCATATCCCTTGAATGAAGTCCACTGAGCTGCTGTACTGCTCCACGGCTTTCTTCCGCGCCTCAATCAGGTTGTCAATGATATTCATGTTTAACATGGCCCGCCTCCTTTGTGTGTCCGCAGCGTTTTCTTCCAATGACTGTAAAGACCATTATAACGCAACTTTTTCTCCTCGTCAATGCAAATTTGTCATGAGACTTCCTTGATATATCGGAAATTTTCCCGTCTATTCTCCCGAATTTTGAATAATTGAGGTGTTTGACTTGCGAAATCCGGATACATGGAGAGCACTGCGCGCCCCTTTTCTCACCGGGCTGGTCCTGAGTGCCGCCCTGCTTTTGTTCCCCCTGGCCGCTTTGGGAGACGCCCCTGCCGGAGCAGAGGCCCGCCCCACTCCCGGACTGCTCACCCTTCCTGCCAGTCCCACTCCGGCAGCGGTACCCATACCTTCACCCGGGCAGCGGGACAGCGCTCAAACCCTGCGGGTGCTTGGCCGAAACGGCCAGGTGTACGAGATGTCTATGTCGGACTATCTGTGGGGAGTGGTGGCGGCGGAGATGCCCGCCTCCTTTGAGCCGGAGGCCCTCCGGGCTCAGGCTGTATGTGCCCGGACCTACAGCTTGTGGAAACTCCAGGCGCACAGCCACGGGGCGGACGGAGCGGACATCTGCGCCGACTCCTCCTGCTGCCAGGCTTTTATTTCCAAGCAGGACGCCGCCCAGCGCTGGGGGGATGGCGCCGCCGGGGCCTATACCGCCAAAATCGCCTCCGCCGTAGCTGACACCGACGGGCAAGTGCTTACTTACGACGGCGGCCCCATTCAGGCGGTGTTTTTCTCCTCCGCCTCCGGGGCCACAGAGGACGCTTCGGAAGTGTGGGGCAAATCTCTTCCCTATCTGGTGTCGGTAGACAGCCCTGAAGGGGATGAAGTGCCCAACTACCATTCCACCGTCACCCTGACAGCGGAACAAGTGAAAAAGATTGCCGCAGAATCCGGCCTGGATGCCGACTTGTCGGGAGACCCGTCACAATGGTTTCAACATCTCACCCACACCGCTTCCGGCCGGGTGGCCGCCGTGGACTTTGGCGGCGTGGAATTGTCCGGCGGCGCCGCCCGAAACCTGTTTGCCCTGCGGTCCGCTTGTTTCGACATATCGGAACAGGACGGCGTGTTCACTTTCTCCGTCACCGGCTACGGCCACGGGGTGGGCATGAGCCAATATGGAGCCAACGCCATGGCCAAATCGGGTTCGGACTGGAAAGACATCTTGTCCCACTATTACACCGGAGCGCAACTTCAGGCGGGGCTGCAGCATTGAGCCCTTGAAGGATTCCTTAAATTTTGACGCAGACGTTGCATTTTTCTTCTTCCTATGGTATGATAAATGTCATATTAAAGCGGGTGGAAAAGGGTGGAAATTCGCCATTTTTCGCCCATATACCATAGGAAGTGACCTTTGATGAATCGACCCTATTCCGGATACACCGGACGGCGGAACGTAGGCGGACCGGCGCTGTCCGTCCTGTTTTTCCCCGCAGCCGTCCTCTATCACGAGCTGCTTCTCCGGGCCTTTGACCGGAGCACCTCCTTTTTCGACATAGCATTACTGCGCATCGTCCTGTTCTCCATTGCCGCCGGACTGGCCATCGGCCTTATTTTGGATCTGCTGCCCTGGAAAACCCCAGCCCGCATCGCCGGAGGGGTGGTGTTGGGGCTGGGCACGGTGCTGTTCTGTGTGGAGCGGGGATGCCGGGCCACCTTCAACCTCTACTACGGAATCAGCTTCATGGGCGAAATGGCCGGAAATGTGGCTGGAGACTTCGGCTCCACTGTGGTTCAGGTAATACTGGGAATGGTCCCCTTTATCCTGTTGTCTTTCGTACCGCTGGCCGTTTTTATCCCCCTGCGCGGAAGCATCGTCCCCGATGACGGAAATGAAATGCCCGTGCGCACCATCATCGCCGCCGCGCTGGTGGCCTGCCAGCTCACCGCATACCTGCTGTCCATTCTGGGGCCGGCAAAAAGTTATTATACCTACGAGTTCACAGCCAACACCGCCATTCCCCATTTTGGCCTGTTCACCACTGCCCGGCTGGAACTGGGATACGCTGTGGTAGGCGTCCCCACGCCTCCTCTGGGAGACTTCATTGACGAACCGTTGGACACCCCCGCCATCGGCCCCACCGAGAGTGAGCGTATCGAGCCCTCAGCCGACCCGGACCCGGATACCTCCAAGCGGCCTGTTCCTTCCGGCCCCAACACTTTGGACATCGACTTTGAGGCCCTGGCCGAAGCGGAGAGCAACGAGACCATCAAAAATATCCACCAGTATATGGCCAGCCTCACCCCCTCTGCAAAAAACGAGTACACCGGAATGTTTGAGGGTAAGAATCTGATCCTCCTCACCGCCGAGGCGTTCTCTCCCTACGCCATCGACGAGGAACTCACCCCCACCCTGTATAAGCTTACCCACGAGGGCTTCGTATTCAATAATTTCTACCAGCCGGACTGGACGCTGTCCACTGTAGGCGGGGAGTTCTCCGTCACCACCGGCGTCATCCCCAATTGGATGAGCGGCGGCTCATCGCCTACGGTCAGCGCCAACCGCGCCATGCCTATCACCCTGCCTCATCTGATGGCCCCTCTGGGATATACCACACCTGCCTGGCATAACCACACCTACAATTATTACCCCCGAGACAAATACCTTGTCACTTATGGCTACGACTATAAGGGCGTCGGAAGCGGCCTGGAACTGCCGCCCGACACCACCGCATGGCCTGAATCCGACCTGGAAATGATGGAAGCCACTGCGGACAGCTATATCGACCAATATGTGAAGGACGGCATCCCCTTCCATGCCTATTATATGACGGTGAGCGGCCACGGCCTGTACTCCTGGGGCGGCAACGCTATGTCCCGGAAACATCAGGCGGCGGTGGAGGCCAGATTCCCTGAGCTGTCTGAGGAATCTCAGGCTTACATCGCCTGTAATATGGAACTGGATCGGGCGTTGGAGTATCTGGTGGACAAGCTGGAGGCAGCGGATATTGCCGACGACACCCTTATTGTCATGACCGCCGACCACTACCCCTACCTTCTGGTGAATGAAAAGGCCGGAACCGATTATTATAACGAACTGCGGGGCTTTACAGATACGGAGAGTGACACCTCCCGCTACCGCAATACCCTTCTGATGTGGTCCGGGGCCATCGAGGAGCCCATTGTGGTAGACACTCCCTGCTCCGCCATTGACATCGTGCCCACTCTCTGTAACCTGTTCGGGTGGGACTACGACTCTCGGCTCTATTCCGGGCGAGACATTTTCGCCATGAATTTTGAGCCGGACCAG
>CANOBV010000077.1 GCA_947564255.1 uncultured bacterium
CCCGGGGCCTCTTGGACCCGAACCAAGCGCGATACCAAGCTTCGCCACACCCCGATATTCATTTGACACAAGAGACAGAGGGCGGGCCGCAGCCCGCCCTCTCTTTTTGGAGGCGCCACCCAGATTTGAACTGGGGCATCAGGATTTTGCAGACCCTTGCCTTACCACTTGGCTATGGCGCCGAACAATATATTATATTCAAAAAGAAGTGCTTTAGCACTCCTTTTTGAAATTTTTATGGAGCGAGTGACGAGGCTCGAACTCGCTACCTCCACCTTGGCAAGGTGGCGCTCTACCAGATGAGCTACACTCGCATATGGTGCCCAGGGCCGGAGTCGAACCAGCGACACGCGGATTTTCAGTCCGCTGCTCTACCAACTGAGCTACCTGGGCATATGTGGCGACGCGGATGGGACTTGAACCCACGACCTCCGGCGTGACAGGCCGGCGTTCTAACCAACTGAACTACCGCGCCACATTTCTTGTGCTATGGTGGGAACAACAGGGCTCGAACCTGTGACCCCTTGCTTGTAAGGCAAGTGCTCTCCCAGCTGAGCTATGCTCCCTTGTCATTCCACCGTTTGTCAGACGGCGAAAGTTATTATAACAAAGGAAGTATCGCCTGTCAAGAGAAAAATAAAAATTTGGCGTTGAATCAGGAAAAAGAAGCTGGAGCCCAAATCTTGCAAAAGCGACAAGATGCGCGGGACGCAAAAACGGGCGGCATTTCATGTTTGTCGCCCGTTTTTCGTAATGTTCATAGCAGTGATGTCATAACCATTTTTACGGCAGGCTTCCCACAAGCCCGCCTACAATCCGGTTCCGGCAGGATAACGGGTGTTTACCTCATAATTACCCCGTTCCAGTTCCGTACGGGTGATAACACGCCCCCAGTGGACGGAAGAATTATAGTTTGCCTCCGCCACCACCACGCTGTCGGCCCGCTTCTCCAAAACGACTACAGTATGGGTATCATTGTCCACCCGCAGGAAATCGCCCACCTTAACCAGGTCAAAATTGCTGTGCTTGGCGCTAATGGGCAGATCGCCAAAAGCCGTATCACTGCAAATCAACGCGAATCCATGGCATCCATAACCCGTCCAGTTCAGAACCTTGGAATAATAGGAATTGTCGTTGGTATACTTCATCCCTTCCGGATACTGGCCCTTCAAGCCAATGATGATCTGATACACATTCTCCTGTGTGATGGGCATTCCGTTGGCCAGTGTAGCGGCCTGGGGCGTAGGAGTCGGCGTAGGTTCGGGTGTAGGAGTTGGAGTAGGTTCCGGCGTGGTTTCGGGTGTAGGAGTTGGAACAGGTTCCGGCGTGGTTTCGGGTGTAGGAGTTGGAACAGGTTCCGGCGTAGCCTCAGGTGTGGGCTCCGTTTCCATCTTCTGCTGAAGCCGAACCAGCACAACGCAGGCTTGGGCCCGGTCCATCTCCAAATCTCCCTGGAAACTGCCATCCCCCGTTCCCTTGATACAGTCCATGGCATACATGGCCGTCACTGCATCGGCGTACTTCGTCGGAACATCAGCAAAGTCGGGGATCTCCTGCTGTGCCTTTTTCAGTACCCCCTCGCTGGGCACAGGCACGTTTTTGAGCTTTACCACATTATACATGACCTGGGCCATCTCATACCGGCTCATGGGGGCCTCTGTGGCGACCTTATCCCAATTATATTCCAGCCTTTCATAGAAAGCCTTGGCTCTGGTGTTGTCCAGCGCTCCGGCTTCCAGCAGCGTGTCGGTGTAAGGCTGCCACCAATAGGTGGTGTCTGTGTGTTTGTTCAACTCCTCGACGAAGAACAGCCGGGCCATCATGGCGGAAAAGTCAGAGTAGCCCACCTTGAGCCCTGGGGCAAACTTTTTGTCTCCCACTCCTCCCACTACACCCTGCTTTGCCATCTCCTCCACGGCGTCGTAGGCCCAGTGGGTGTCGGGTACGTCAGTAAAAGCGGGTTCGGCGGCCATCGCCGGAACGGCCAGACTCAGACACAGCACCATGGCCAGCACGAAAGCTAAACGTTTTTTCATGACATCTCTCTCCTTTTTAATGTGGTGCGCCAACTAGTACGGTTTATTCTATCTCACACCAGTCGAACAAGCAAGCGCTTGCGGCCAAGCCCTGGCCATATGCATGTTCACGCGCCCCTCAGACCACCCTCATACGAATGACGCCGGGCACCCTGCGGATGTCTTCGATGACCGTCTCGTCCACCTTGGAGCCCGCATCCACCATGGTATAGGCGTACTCGCCCTTGGACTTGTTGGTCATATTCTCCACATTGACCCCGTCGTCGCCCAGCTGAGTGGTGATCTGGGCGATGACGGCAGGGATGTTGCGGTGGATGACGCACAGCCTCTGGGCGCCGGAGCGCTCCATGATCACGTTGGGGAAGTTCACGGAGTTTTTGATATTGCCGTTCTCCAAAAAGTCCCGGAGCTGGTTGGCGGCCATGACGGCGCAGTTGTCCTCGCTCTCCGGGGTGGAGGCGCCCAGATGCGGAATGGCCACCACGCCCTCGGCCAGGGTAATCTCGTTGTCGGGAAAGTCGGTGACATACCGGGCGGCCTTGCCGGACTTCAGCGCGGTGGTGATGTCGGCGTTGTTCACCAGACCGCCCCGGGCCATATTGATGATGCGCACCCCGTCCTTCATTTTAGCCAGGGCGGCAGCGTTGACGGTATCCTTGGTGGCTTCCATATAGGGCAGGTGAAGGGTGATGTAGTCGGAGTTGGCGTACAGGGTATCCAGCTCCTTCACCACCTTGATGTGGCGGTCCAGCCGGAGGGCGGCGTCCACGGACAGGTAGGGGTCGTAGCCGTACACGTCCATGCCCAGGGACAGGCCGATGTTGGCCACCAGGGCACCGATGGCCCCCAGGCCCACCACGCCCAGGGTCTTGCGGTAGAGCTCGGGCCCCACAAAGGCGGACTTGCCCTTTTCCACGGCGGCGGCCACATCCACGCCGGGGGTCTGCGCCTGCTCCTTCACCCACTGAGCGCCGCCGATAATGTCCCGGGAGGCCAGGAACATGGCGCACATCACCAGCTCCTTCACGGCGTTGGCGTTGGCGCCGGGGGTGTTGAACACCACGATGCCCGCCTCAGAGCAGCGCTCGATGGGGATATTGTTCACCCCGGCCCCGGCCCGGGCAATGGCCCACAGTTTCTCGGGGAAAATATAGTCGTGGAGTTTAGCGGAGCGCACCAGGATAGCGTCCTCATTCTCTACGCCGTCGCCCGCAGTATAGGTGTCGGCGGGCAGGCGCTCCAGGCCCACCGCCGCGATTTTGTTCATGGTTTTGATTTGATACATAGTAGCACCTCAAAATATTTGTAGGGCGGGACGACTCGGCCCGCCGCGTTATATAAGATTTTCGGCGGTGCGCCGGGGTTGTCGCACCCTGCCCTCAGTTTGCCCGGTCGAACGCCTTGATAAAGTCCGCCAGCTTCTCCACGCCCTCCACCGGCATGGCGTTGTAGATGGAGGCCCGCATACCGCCCACGTTCCGGTGGCCCTTCAAATTGGTGAACCCGGCCTCAGCGGCCTCCTTGACAAACTTGGCGTCCAGCTCCTCGCTGACGGAGCGGAAAGTGACGTTCATGTCGGACCGGCTGGCCTTCTCCGCGGCGCAGGTGAACAGCCTGGAATCGTCCAGCACACTGTAAAGGAACTGAGCCTTACTGTGCTTGATTTTCTCCATGCCCTCTACGCCGCCCTTGGAGTCCAGCCACTCCAGCACCAGCCCCAGCATGTAGATGCACCAGCAGGGTGGGGTGTTATACATGGAGTCCTTGTCGATCATGGTCTTGTAGTTCATCATCAGCGGGGTGTAGGGCAGCTCGTGGCCCGCCAGGTCCTCCCGGACGATGGCGATGGTAAGCCCCGCCGGGGCCAGGTTCTTCTGGGCCCCGCCGAAGATGACGCCGTACTTGGACACGTCCACCGGCCGGGACAGGAAATCGGAGGACATATCGCACACGATGGGCACATCCCCGGTGTCTGGCACGTACTGCCACTCGGTGCCGTAGATGGTGTTGTTGGCGCAGTAGTAGAAGTAGCTGGCCTCAGGGTCCAGCTTCAGCTGGTCCTGGGCGGGAATGTAGGTGTGGTTTTTGTCCTCGCTGGAGGCGGCCAGGTTAATCGTACCGTACTTTTTGGCCTCTTTGTAGGCGATGTTGGCGAAGTTGCCGGTGACGGCGTAGTCCGCCTTGCCGGTTTTGCCGATGAGGTTCAGGGGGACCATGGAGAACTGGCCGGAGGCCCCGCCCTGCAAAAACAGCACCTTATAGTTGTCGGGTACCCGGAACAGCCGGATGAAGCTGGCCTTGGTGTCATCGAAGATCTTCTGGAACACCTTGGAGCGGTGGCTCATCTCCATCACGGACATGCCGGAGCCCTGGTAGTTGGTGATCTCACTCCCCGCCCGCTCCAGCACCTCCAAGGGCAGCATGGACGGGCCTGCAGAGAAGTTGTAGACGCGCTGAGTTCCCATATCTCTTCCTCCTTGAAACAGCTTGAATTTTAATACTTTAGTGTATTATATATTATATGTTTCCACTGCCCCCGCTGTCAATCACCAGAAAGGCCAAAAAAGCCCCCCTTGACAGGGGGGCTTTCGGCGTTCTGACACGGAACGGGGCACTATTCCTTGGTTTTCAGCATCCTCGTAGCATTCAAGATGGCGATGACAGCCACCCCCACATCGGCGAACACCGCCCCCCACATGGTGGTTTTTCCCAGCGCCCCCAGGATGAGGAACAGGGCTTTTACACCCAAGGCGAACACGATGTTCTGCCTGACGATGCCCAGGCACTTGCGGGCGATGTCCATAGCCCGGGCCAACTTGGCCGGGTCGTCGTCCATAAGCACCACGTCTGCGGCCTCAATGGCGGCGTCGGAGCCCATGGCCCCCATGGCGATGCCCACGTCGGCCCGGCTGAGCACGGGCGCGTCGTTCACCCCGTCCCCCACGTAGGCCAGCGCACCTTTGGCGCTCTTGCTCTTCAGCAGCTCCTCCAGCCGGTTCACCTTGTCGCCGGGCAGCAGCTGGGCGTGGACCTCGTCCAGCCCCAGCCGGGCGGCCACCGCCTCGCCCACGGCCTGGCTGTCCCCGGTGAGCATGACGGTGCGGATGCCCCGCCGCTTCAGGGCCTGGACGGCGGCGGGAGCGGTGGGCTTGGTCTGGTCGGCGATGACGGCACAGCCCAGGTATTTGCCCTCCCGGGCCACGTGGACCACGGTGCCCACCTGCCCGCAGGGCTGGAACGCGATGTTTTCCCGGCGCAGCAGCTTCTCGTTGCCCGCCAGGACCCGTCTGCCGTCCACCATGGCGGACACGCCGTAGCCGGGGAGTTCCTGCACGTCCGTCACCCGGTCCGGGTCAATGTTCCCGCCCAGGGCCCGGCGCAGGGACTGGGCGATAGGGTGGCCCGAGTGGCGTTCCGCCAGGGCAGCGGCCTCCAAAAGCTCCCCCTCGGACACGCCGGGGGCGGGATTCAGGGCGGACAGCTCGAACACCCCCTGGGTGAGAGTGCCGGTCTTGTCGAACACCACCGTCTCCGTCTTGGCAAGCAGCTCCAGGTAGTTGCCGCCCTTGACCAGAATGCCCTGGGCGGAGGCCCCGCCGATGCCCCCGAAGAAGGACAGGGGGATGGAGATCACCAGGGCGCAGGGGCAGGAGACCACCAGGAAGGTAAGGGCCCGGTGGACCCACACGGACCAGTCCCCGGTGACCAGGGAGGGGATCACCGCCAGGGCCAGGGCGGCGAACACCACGCAGGGGGTGTAGTACCGGGCGAAGCGGGTGATAAAGTTCTCCGCCTTGGCCTTTTTGGAGGCGGCGTTCTCCACCAGATCCAGAATTTTGGCCACGGTGGACTGGCCGAACTCCTTTGTCACCCGGGCCTTCAGCAAACCCGTCAGGTTGACGCAGCCGGACAGCAGTTCGCTGCCCGCCGCCGCGTCCCGGGGGGCAGACTCGCCGGTGAGGGCGGCGGTGTTCAGGGAGGAGGCGCCCTCCACCACCACGCCGTCCAGAGGCACCTTCTCGCCGGGGCGGACGACGATGATCTCGCCCACCGCCACCTCGTCAGGGTCCACCTCCAGAATCTGCCCGTCCCGCTCCACGTTGGCCACGTCGGGCCGGATGTCCATGAGCTGGGCAATGGATTTTCTGGACTTGCCCACCGCCGCACTCTGGAACAGTTCGCCCACCTGATAGAACAGCATGACGCCCACGGCCTCGGCGTACTCCCCCAGCGCCAGGGCCCCGACGGTAGCCACGCACATCAGGAAATTCTCGTCAAATACCTGCCCGTGGCCGATGTTGCGCACGGCCTTCCACAGGATGTCCCAGCCGATGACGAGGTAGGGGACCAGGTACAGCGGCCACTTGAGCAACGCGTACCCATAGTTGGGAGCGCCGTCTACGCTCTCGGTCAGCAAGGGGATATGCGTCCGCATGGGAATATCGGGCAGAAGGGACACCGCGATCAGCAGCGCCGCCGCCACAAGGATGCGGATGAGCGTCTTTTTTTGCTTTCTGGTCATACAGAATCAACTCCTGAAATCGGCGGATGTCCAGTCCGTCTGTTGTCACGCTGCGGAGCGGTCAGAACGTTCGGTCGCTTTCACTTCGACTCAGGCAAGACCCGACCCCGCTTTGCGGGCTCTGGGCTCTTGCCTTCGCTCCGCTCCAAGCTCCCTCACTTCCTGCTCCTCCGCGCTTCTCCATCACGGCAATGCCCTCCGGCACCCCGCCGGGAATCACCTCCAGCGATACCGGGGCCAGCCTCAGGCCCTCCAAAAATTCCCGGTAGGTCTCCGGGGTGAAGGCGTGCTCATAGTGAAAGCCCACGCCCTGATAAATCTTAATCATGGTGCCGTAGGCCGTCCCCGCTTTTCCTTGCAGATAGGTGGGCAGAATCAGCCGCCCGCCGGGGGCGGTCACCCGCCACAGCTCCCAGACCGCAATTTCCGGCGCGTCCAGCAGGTGGAGCACATTTCCCGCGATCACCGCGTCAAAGCTCCCGTCGGGGTCGGGCAGGGCGGAGACGTCCCGAGCGGCAAAGCTCACATTGTCCAGCCCCCGCTTCCGAACCTTTTTCCGGGCCCGGTCCAGCATGGCCTGGGACTGATCCGTGCACAGCACGGACGCCGCGTTTTTTGCCGCGGCCAGGGAGAACTCCCCCGTTCCGGCGGCGCAGTCCAGCACCCGGGCCCCGGCTGGGACCAGCTCCCCCACCCGGGCCCTGGCGGCGGCGTTCACCTTCCGGTTGCTCCACTCAAACAGGTCATACAGCCCGGCGACCCGGTCCCAGAAAGCGCTCACAGCACGATCTGGCAGTCCGGCTCCACCTTGCGGCAGACCTTCGCCACGTCCTTCATGACGGCGTCCACGTCCTCCGCCTCGATGGTCATTTTTTGGGTGAGGAAGCTGACGGTGGCCCCGGTGACACCGGGGAGCTTCTTGATGGCGTCCTCCATCTTGGCGGCGCAGTTGGCGCAGTCCAGGTCGATGAGTTTGAAGGTCTTTTTCATGGTGATGCTTCCTTTCTTATTCGTTTCCTATTCACGCCTCGCCTGTTCGCAACGGCTCGGACGCTATTCGTTGACGTGCTCCATCCCCTGGGCGATGATCTTGCGCACGTGGTCGTCGGCCAGGGAGTAAAACACGGTTTTGCCCTCTTTGCGGAATTTCACCAGGCGGCTGCTTTTCAGCACCCGCAGTTGGTGGGACACCGCCGACTGGGTGAGCCCCAGCAGCTTGGAGATGTCGCACACGCACAGCTCCGCCTCGAACAGGGCGTACAGGATCTTGATCCGGGTGGAGTCGCCGAACACCTTGAACAGCTCCGCCAGGTCGTACAGCGTCTCGTCGTCCGGCATCCCGCCCAGCACCTCCGCCACCGCCTCCTCGTGGACAAACAGGCAGCCGCAGCGCTCCACCTCGTTTGGCTCCGCCATGGGGCCTCCTCCTTTCATCCAACAAATATATGAACAACTGCTCATATATTAGCGTGTTTTTCTCCTTCTGTCAAGGGTCTGGGCAAAAAAATTTTTGGGCCGCGTTCTGCAGCTCAAAAACGCGCCTCATCTCAGAGGCAGTGCGGCGGTGAATGCTGTTCCCTCTCCCTGTGTGCTATGGACGGTGATTCTGCCTCTGTGCCGCTCTACAATGGCGGCGGCGATGGCCAGCCCCAGGCCGTACCCGCCGGTCTCCCGGTTCCGGGCCGCATCTCCTCGATAGAAGCGCTCAAACAGGCGTGGCTGAATGTCGGCCGGGATGGGGTCTCCGGTGTTGTGGACCGTGAGCGTCGCCCGCTCCCCGGCCGTCAGGGTCACGGTCACTGTGCCGCCCGGTTCGGAGTATTTGCAGGCATTGTCCAGCAGAATTGCGCACAGCCGCCGCAATTCCTCTCCGCTGCCGGTGACAGATACGTTGGGAGTGATGGCGCTGGACAGGGACAGCCCTGCCTCAAAAGCAACCGGCTCAAAAGACATGACGCAGTCCTCGCACACTTGGGACAAATCCGCCCGTCCCTGGGGGCGTTCCATTCCGGCCGCGTCGCCCCGGGCTAAAAACAACAGGTCTCCCACCAGGCCTTTCATCCGCAGGCCCTCTTCCCGGATGTGTTCCACCCATCGCCGCTGAGTTCCGATGGTATCGCTGGGATGGCTGAGGAGGATGTCCACGTCCGCCAAAAGAACAGTGATGGGGGTCTTCAATTCATGGGAGGCGTCGGCTACAAACCGCCGCTGGCGCTGCCAGCTCTCCTCCACCGGCCGGACCAGCCATCGGGAGAGAAATAAGCTCACCACGAAAAAGCCTGCCAGAGCTGCGCTCAGCACCAACGCGGCAGAGGTCACCTGCCGCCGGACGGCGCTGTGTTCCCAGGTCAGGTCCGCAAAAGCGACCTCCAGCCACAACCCCCGGGGCTGTGCCAAAAAGCGCAGGTCCAGCCCGTCCAGCTCCCCAGCATACCCCCCGTTGGCCAGAGCCGCTTCCACCGCCCGGACCACATCCTCTTCATTCACGTCGGCGTTATAGCTCAGGGCGAACAACACCTGTCCGTTCCCATCTACCGCGGCGCAAAAAGCGGGGATGGCGGTGCGCAGCTCCTCATCCCAGTTCAGACCTCCATCCATGGATGGACGGCTCGGTTCCAGAGGCTCCTCTCTGCGTTGAAGCACCCAGCGCAGCACCCGGTCTGTTTCCTCACGATACTGTCGGGCGGCAGAGACAGTCTGGACGGCCAGCGCCGTTCCCAGTACCGCTGAGAGCAGCGCCATGATAAGAAGTACAAATTTCCACCGCAGTTTTCCGAGCATAGTGTTCGCCCTCCCCATGGCTTTCCCCACCGGGAAGCCGGCAGTATCGTTATGAATTCAGTATACCATAAAAATGCCTGCACGCGCAAACCGGACAAATTTTCCGAAAAAAATTTTTTAAAATCACTTTACAAATGACTCCGGTTGTGCTATTTTATTTGTCAGTAATCATTCTCATTAGCAATCAGGCGGAGAGGAGCGCCCATGAACAACGTCCGAACCAGCAAAAAACGGGACGCCATGCTGGCGCTGCTTCGTTCCACCCACCGCCATCCCGGCGCGGACTGGGTGTACCGGGAGCTGAAAACCCAGTACCCTGACCTGAGCCTGGGCACCGTATACCGCAACCTGAACCACCTGTGTGAGCGCGGCCTCATCCAGCGGGTGGGGGCGGTGGACGGGCAGGAGCGCTATGACGGAGTGGTTACCCCTCATTCCCACTTTATTTGCAGCCGCTGCGGCGCCATCATTGACCTGCCCGAGTACTCACCAGGGCAGGACTGGCTGGCCTCCGCTGGCGTGCAATATGGATTCCGGGCGGAGGGCTGTGAGTTCGTCGTCCGCGGCACATGCCGGGGTTGCGTGGACGGGCAGGCCGAGGTCCGACCCTGACAATTTTAATATTGGAGGAAAACTGTTATGAAAAAATGGATCTGCTCTGTGTGTGGTTATGTCTATGAGGGCGAGAATCCCCCCGCCGAGTGCCCTGTGTGTCATGTAGACAGCTCCAAGTTCACCGAACAGGTGGGCGAGGTGAAGCTGGCCGCCGAGCATGAGTACGGCATCTACGCCAAGACCGTCAAGAACAACGACAGCATCAGTGAAGAGGACAAGAAGTACATCTTTGAGCAGCTCATGGCCAATTTCAACGGCGAATGCGCCGAGGTGGGTATGTACCTGTGCATGGCCCGCATCGCCCACCGTCAGGGCTATCCCGAGGTCGGCCTGTACTGGGAGAAGGCTGCTTTTGAAGAGGCTGAGCATGCCGCCAAGTTCGCGGAGCTGCTGGGCGAGGACCTGGAGCCCAACATGACCGCCGACACCAAGAAGAACCTGGCTTGGCGCGTAGACTGCGAGTTCGGCGCCACCAAAGGCAAGTTTGATCTGGCTGCCTGCGCCAAGAAGAACAATTTGGATGCCATCCATGACACCGTCCACGAGATGGCACGTGACGAGGCCCGGCATGGCAAGGCGCTGAAGGGTCTGCTGGAGCGGTACTTCGGCTAAGGATTCGATACGCATAAATACAGATAAATACAATTAAATGCAACGAGAACACCCTTATTTTCACGTTGCGGACCGCATTTAAGAACAAGTTCACGAAACACGGATAACGAGCTTTCGTTATCCGTGTTTCTCTGTATTGATTCGTATTTTTTTGTTTGGTGAGAAATCAACGGGAAAAAACAGCAAAAATATTCCTTTACCGCCAGCATACAATGATTTCCCACAAAAATCGCGAAATCCGTTGTGCCACAGGGAAACATACCAGCAAACATAAGTTTTTGCTGTATTGATATAGATGGCGTGTCATAGGTGGTTACAAGTAAGTTTCCTGGCCGCCATACTTTCACTGTTCCCCTGTTTTATGATTTTCTCGCTAAATTTGTGCCCTTTTCCCTATGATTTTTTTATCATAGAACCGTA
>CANOBV010000078.1 GCA_947564255.1 uncultured bacterium
CCAGGTCTATATACTGTTCCACCGTCTCAAAGTCCCTGTCCGCCCGCCGGAGGCGGTGCTTTTCAATCCGGGCCAGGCACTCCCCGTCGGAGGGCCGCATAGTGGCCAGATAGACCCGCTTGCCGGGGAGAGACAGGGCGCGGGCCTCGGCGTATTCGCTTTTCCCGCTGGCCGCGCCGCCGATGACAAGGGTAAACATGAGATTCCTCCTAGCTTTGCGGGGTGTAGGCTTCCATCCCCATTTTGTCAAAGGTATGGCCGCTGTGGTAGACCGCCAGGGCCATATCCAGCAGGGGAAGGGCCGCCACCGCGCCGCTGCCCTCGCCCAGGCGCAGCTCTGCGGTAATCAGGGGCTTTAATCCCAGCTCGTCCAGCACCAGCCGCCCCGCCGGCTCGGCGGAGACATGGCTGGCCAGCATGGCCCGCCCTGCCTCCGGCCACAGCCGCACCGCACACAGCGCCGCCACGGCGCTGATGAAGCCGTCCACCAGGATGGGAAGGCGGTACTTCGCCCCGCCCAGAAACACCCCACACAGCCCGGCCAGGTCCAGCCCGCCCACCTTGGACAGTACGTCCACCGGATCGGCGGGGTCGGGGCGGTTGACTGAGATTGCCCGCTCAATGGCGGCAATTTTCCGGGCAAGGCCAGCGTCAGACAGCCCCGCGCCCCGGCCAGTCACCTCAACAGGCGGCAGGCCCAGCAGGACGCTGGCCACGGCGCTGGAGGTGGTGGTGTTGCCGATGCCCATCTCCCCGGTGGCGAGAATGTCAGCTCCCGCCTCCCTCTGCTCCCGGACCAACTCCATCCCCGTCTCAATGGCCCGGACGCACTCCTCTCGGCTCATGGCGGATTCTTGTGTGATGTCCGCGGTTCCGCTGCGGACCCGCCGGTCCAGCACCCCCGGCGCGCCGGGAAAATCCAGAACGCCCATATCCACCGGAACGACTTGGCAGTTGGCCACCCGGGCCATATAGTTTACGGTGCTGGTTCCCATTCCCAATGCCCGGGCCACGGCGGCGGTAACGGAACTGTCCGTCTGGGTCACCCCCTGGGCCACCACGCCGTTGTCGGCGCACAGCACCAGCAGGGCACGGCTGTTCAGATGCACCTCTGCATTTCCCGTCAGCGCGGCAATTTTTATCACTGCCTCCTCCAGCAGGCCCAGGCTCCCCAGGGGTTTTGCCAGACTGTCCCAGCGCTTTCGTGCTTCATTCATGCTGCTTCCTCCATTGGACGGACCCCTCCACAAACCGCTCTGCCAGCGGCAGCTCTCCGCCGAAGTGGAGATGAGGGAATCCGGCGTACATCGTTTCTCCCAAAACCGGGCCAGGCCGGGTACAGTCCCAGTAGTGGAACTCGTGGACAGGGATGGACTCCCCCTCCCGGAACAGCAGGCTGTCCGCCTGCGCGGCCAGGCTTTTGTAGCCGAACCGCTGGAGACGGTCCGTTTTGTACCCATCCCCGGGCAGAACCCCCACCATGGGCCAGACTCCGCCCCGGTCGTCCTCCAGGGTTTCTTGCAGGTACAAAAACCCGCCGCACTCCGCCACGGTGGGCAGGCCCGCCTTGACCGCTCCGCGGATGGTCTCCCGCATGGAGCGGTTTTCGCTCAGCTGACAGGCATACAGCTCCGGGTAGCCCCCCGGCAGGTAGAGACCCCCTGTCTCCGGCGGCAGAACGGGGTCCCGGAGGGGGCTGAAAAAGGTCAGCTCCGCCCCGTTTTCCCGCAAAAGGTCCAGATTGTCCGCGTAGCAGAAGCAGAATGCCTCATCCCGGGCCACCGCGATTTTACACCGGGGCGGCGGAGGGATAGACGGGGCCGGTTTTTCAACAGTTTCCCCGGCCAGGGTCAGCAGGACGTTCACATCCACCGTCCGCTCCATCTGCCGGGCGATGGCCCCGAAGCGGGCCGCCAGGTCTTCCACCTCCCTGGCGGTGAGCAGCCCCAGGTGGCGGCTGTCTAGGACGGCCTCCTCCATGGGCGGCAGGTATCCCGCCACAGGCAGGCCGGTCTCTTCCTCCAGGATGGGCTTTAGGTGGGCATAGAGAGAGGGCTTGCAGTTGTTGAGCAGCAGGCCCGCGATGTGGTTGGGGGTACGGAAGGTTTGCAGCCCCCGGACTTGCGCCGCCAGGGTCAGGCTGGCCCCCTTGGGATGCAGCACCAGCACAGCGGGAATATCCGCCGCGTCCGCCACCGCCCAGGCGCTGGCCCGGTCTGTTCCCTTCACGCCGTCGTAAAAGCCCATAGCCCCTTCCACCAGGGCAAGCTCCGCCGTCTGACGGCTCAGTGTCCGCCGGACGCCGGCCTCCCCCTGCAAAAACAGGTCCAGATTGCGGCTGGGCACCCCCAGCATCTGTTGGTGGAACATGGGGTCGATGTAGTCTGGGCCGCACTTGAAGGACTGAACGGACATCCCCCGGGCCCGCAGCGCCGCCAGCAGGGCACAGGTCACCACCGTCTTGCCGCTGCCGCTGCCCATAGCGGCCAGCATCAGCCGCCTCATGACAGCGCCCCCGTAATAAGAAACACCGGGTTCTGGGCCAGCAGCAGGTGGAGTTCTCCCGCCGGTTTGGAGCGGCTGACGGAAATCTGGGTGACCTCCGGGGTCTTCAGCTCCGCCATTGCGGCATGGAGGGTTTCCAGGGAGATGGCGGACACACAGACCCGGGCCTTGGGATTTGCCCAGCGGACAGCATCCAGGATTTTGGGCAGTTCCCCGCCGCTGCCACCCACAAAGGCCGCGTCCGGAGCGGGAAGACGATCCAACGCTGCGGGGGCGCTCCCCTGTACAAGACGGAGCTTCCAGGCCCCGAATTTTTCCCGGTTGGCCCGGATCAGGGCGCAGGCGGCGCTGTCCCGTTCCACCGCCCACACCGCTCCGGCCTGGAAGGCCAGCTCCACACTGACGCTCCCTGTCCCGGCGCCCACGTCCCAGCACAGGTCCTCAGGGCCCACCGCCAGCTTGGACAGGATGACCGCCCGCACCTCCTGCTTGGTCATAGGGACCTGGCCCCGCACAAACTCCCCGTCCGGGATGCCCGGCGTCCGCCGGGGGAGGACAGGGGCGGGCTCACAGAGCAGGACGTTGAGGGGGGCAAAGGTCCGTTCCGCACACTGGGCGGCGGTCATTTGAGAGGTCATTTCCCCCGCAAAGCCCAGATTTTCCCCCACTGTGACCGTCAGCCCGCCCAGGCCGGCCTGTACCAGTTCCCGGCACAGAGCCGCCGGACCGCCCGGCCCCCCGGTGAGGAAAAAGGCGGCCTTTCTTCGGCACACCGCCGCCACCGGGTCGCAGGCGGTCCCGTGGGCAGAGCACAGGGTCCAGTCCTGCCAGGGCCGGCCCAGCCGGGCCGCCAGCACCTGCGCGCTGGACAGGCCAGGGACCACCTCCGCCTCAATTCCCCTCTCCTTTAACAGAGGAAGTAAAGTCCTGGCCCCGGAGTAAAAGCCGGTGTCGCCACTGTATAAAACGGCGCAGTTCTCACAGCTGGAGGAGAGGAGCAACTTCAAAATATCCTCCGCTTTGGTGGCCGCATCCTTTCGCCCGGGGTATCCTTCCAGCAGGCGGGCGGCCCCCACCACATAGTCGGCCCGGATCTCCGGAACAGGCCCGCAGCCGGCGCCTATCAGCGTTACCTTCATACCAACCGCTCCTTGATCTTCTCCAAAATCTCCTCCAGGCCCTCCCCCTCGTCCGGGGGGCGCTCCACCAGCACGACCCGGGCCCCGACGGCCTGGGCGGCGGACAGCTTTTCCCCCAAACCCCCGGCCCGCCCGCCGTCCTTGGTAACCAGCCAGGCGATTCGGTACTGCTCCAATATGGCCTCGTTCAGCTTTTGGGAGAAGGGCCCCTGGAGGGCCAGAATATGGTTGTGGGGGATGCCCTGGGCCTCGCAGGCGGACAGCCCCTCGTGGGTGGGCAGCACCCGCACATACAGCCGGTTTTTGTCCAGAGCTCCGAAGGCGGACAGCTCCTTGGCCCCGGTGGCCAGCAGGACATTTCCCCCCTCGTCCGCCAGAAATTCCGCCGCTGTCTGACAGCTGGAAACTCGGACCGCACCCTCGATTTGACTGGCCGGCCGCAGGAGGCGGAGCAGAGATACCCCTGTCCGCTCACAGGCCGCTCGGATTTCGGCGGTGGCAAGCCTTGCATAGGGGTGGGTGGCGTCCACGCACAGGTCGAAGCCAGAGAGCAACACCTCCATCCCGGACCGGTCCAGCCGCCCCGTCAAAATCCGAACATCCTCCAGCCCGTACAACTCCTCCGCCCCCAGCTCCGTGGCCACGCTGACGGTGACCTCCGCCCCCAGTTCCCCGGCCTGTTGAGCCAGAACGCGTCCTTCAGTGGTGCCGCCGAAAATCAGAAGCCTCATAGCCGGTATCCTCTGGGGGTGACCATCCGGCCGCCGATATTCTGCGTGGTGCTGCTGCCGATGAAAACGGTGGTAAACATGTCCAGCTGTTCTCCTTGAAGCTGGGCCAGGTTAAGAATTTTGTACTCCTGCCCCGCCCGGCCGATGTTCTGCACCCAGCCGCAGACTGTCTCCGGATTTTTGTATCGCAAAAGGATGTCGCAGGCCCGTTTCAAATAGTCCGCCCGTTTTTTGGACGCGGGGTTGTACAAGCAAAGGGCAAAATCCCCCTGAGCGGCGCACTCCAGCCGCCGTTCGATGACCTCCCAGGAGGTGAGCAGGTCAGACAGGGAGACGACGCAGAAGTCGTGGCCCAAAGGCGCGCCCAGCAGAGCCCCGCCCGACAGCGCCGCTGTCACGCCGGGGACGATCTCCACCTCCACCTCGGGAAATGACTGGGCCAGCTCCAGCAGGGGGCCGGCCATCCCGTAGACCCCGGGGTCGCCGCTGCACAGCAGGGCCACTGTCCGGCCAGACTGAGCGGTCTCCAGCGCCCAGCGGCACCGCTCCAGCTCCTGGCGCATGGGGGTGGTGTAGATCTCCTTATCAGGGTACAGGCCCTTGACCAGCTCAAGATACACGGTGTAGCCGCACAGCACCTCGGCCCGGTCCATGGCCGCCCGAGCCTGGGGAGTGATCTGCTCCGGACCGCCGGGGCCGATGCCCACCACATAAACTTTACTCATCCTGCCACCTCCAATTTGGGGCAAAGGGCGCCGCCGCCACCGCCATGGTCACGCCGTCCATCGACTGCTTTTTCAGACACAGCGTCCCGCCGCTGCCCAGCACCGCCGCCCGCTCGCAGACATTGTCCACGCCGGTGACCCGCTCCACAAACTCCGATGCGGAAAAATCTCCCGGCACCGCCCCCAGCTGAGCGGCGGAGAAGACCTCCAGCTCCAGGCCGTGGGCGCGGCAGAAGGCCAGCAGTCCCGGCTCATCCCCCTTCCGGTCGATGGTACACACCTTGCGGAAGGACGCCGAATGGACCGGCAGGGCGGCAAAGGCCTCTTCCAGCGCCTGGACCGGTGTACCTCTTTTACAGCCCACCCCCAGCACGGCGATTTTAGGCATCAGCCGCAGGGACACCCCCTCCGGCGGCTCTCCCGCCACCGGCCAGGGGGAACAGAGTTCCACCCTCTCCCCCGCCAGCAGGGCCCCGGACACCTTTTTAGTGCCCTCTGGATTCAAAATGGCGCAGTTCTGCTGTTTCGCCCACTGGTCCACGGCAAATACCCCGTGGAGGTCGGTGGCGGTGGTGATGACTGGGACGGCCCCGCAGACCGCGGCGATTTTCTGCGCCAGCTCGTTGGCCCCGCCCAGGTGTCCGCTAAGCAGGGGGATAGCGAACTTCCCCGTCTCGTCCACCGCCACCACGGCGGGGTCCGTGGTCTTGCTTTTTACACAGGGAGCGATTGCCCGAACGGCGATACCCACGGCCCCCACAAAAATCAGGGCGTTTCCTTGCTGAAAGCGTTCCTGCGTCCAGCCGTTCAGGCTCCCCGGACCGCATCGGACGGCCTGGCCGTCCAGCGCCCTGGCCAGCGCTTCCGCCAGGGTCTGCCCCCGGTCTGTAAAGGAAATCAGGTGAATCACGGCTGTCCCTCCCGAAAACCGGTAGTAAAAGCCGGATCGTAGAGCTTGCTGCGCTGGTAGTCCTTCCCCAAAAAATTCCCCACCAGCACCAGGGCAGTTTTGCTGATCTGGTGCTCCTGCCCCGCCCGGGCCAAGGTCCCCACGGTACAGCGTACCGTCTTTTCCTCCGGCCAGGTGGCCTTGTAAACCAGGGCCGCCGGGGTGTCCGGGGTGTAGGCCCCCTTGAGCAGCTCCGCCTGCAATTCCGTCAGCATCCCCGCCGACAGGAAGATTGCCATGCTGGCCCCGTGGGCGGCCAGGGCAGCGATGGCCTCCCCCTCCGGCACAGCGGTCCGTCCGGACATACGGGTGAGGATTACGCTCTGGCTGACGCCGGGCAGGGTATACTCCGTCTCCAGCGCCGCCGCCGCCCCGCAGAAGGAGGAGACGCCGGGGGTAAGGTCGTAGGGGACACCCAGCCGGTCCAGAGCGTCCATCTGTTCCCGGACCGCTCCGTACAGGCAGGGGTCTCCGGTGTGGAGGCGGACGGTCGCCTTTCCTTTCAGCTCCCCCTGTCTCATGACGTCCAGCACCTGTTCCAGGGTCATCTCGGCGCTGTTATAGAGGGCGCAGTCCGCCTTGCACAGCTCCAGCAGGGCGGGATTGACCAGACTGCCGGCGTAGATCACCACGTCCGCCTCTTTCAGCAGCTCCGCGCCCCGCAGGGTGATGAGATCCGGGGCCCCCGGCCCCGCGCCCACAAAATGTACCATCCTTTTACCCCTTTACAATGATAGTGGCAAAGTAGCCCGGGGCCTCCGGAAATTGGCTGGCGCCGTGAAAGACAGCCTCGTCGGGCAGTCCGCAGTTCCGGACCAGCGAAGCCCGCTCCGCCAGCCCCGCCCTTTCAAGCGCCCGGACTGCTTTGGGGAACTGACGGCCGGATTTCATCAGCACCTTTGTTCCCGGCAGCGCCAGAGCTTCTTCCACCGGACCGCTGTGCCCCGGAATGAGGTGCAGGGGCTCGTCTCCCTGGACCAGGTCCACTCCCAGCCGGGCCGCCGCCGCACAGAAGCTGGACACGCCGGGGATCATTTCTGTCTGATAGCCCCTTGCCTTCAGCAGCTTTTGCAGATAGCCGTATGTAGCGTAGATTGACACGTCCCCCAAATTCAGCATGGCCACATCCCGCCCCGCCGCCAGAAAATTCTCTATCTCCCAAGCGGCCCGCTGATGGGCCTCCTGCCGGAGGGCCGGGTCCTGCGCCATGGTAAAAGGCAGCGGCAAAAGGGGCTTCCCCTCCAAGGAGACGGCCTGACGGACGATGTCCATTGCCAGTGTATCTCCGCTTCCGGTCTGGGGCGCGGCAATTACGGAGCAGGCCTCCAGTACCCGAAGGGCTTTCAGGGTCAGCAGCTCCGGGTCCCCCGGTCCAACGCTCACCCCATAAAACACGCCTCGCTTCACTTCCATCTGTCTATCAGCTCCCCTGCCCGCCGGGTCCGCCCCAGCAGGCCGTATTGGTTGGAAAACACCACCGCTCCCACGTGAATCGTCCCGGAAACCCGGCGGTCCAGGTGGTCCTGGATAGCGGACAGCAGACTGTCCAGCACCGTCTCCCGCAGGCCGGCCCTGTCCAGGACCGCGATACAGGCGTCGGAGGTGGAACAGTCCGCCAGGGCCTGACACACCTCCCGCCCCGCCCCCCGCAGAGCGGCGTGGGCGCAGAAGAGCTCCGTCCGGCAGTCGGCGGACCGGCTGTGGGTGTTCATCACGCCCCCGGCCAGCTTCACCAGCTTGCCCATATGTCCCACCAGCAGGACGCCCTGGATTTGTTCGGCAGCGCAGGCATCCAGGGCATCCCCGATGAAGTTGGAGCACTTCACCACCGGTACCCCCCAGCGGTCCATCCCCTGGGCACGGAGAAAATCCAGGCCGTAGTTCCCCGGCGTTAAAATGATCTTTTTGTGCCCCTGGGCGGCCCTCTGCCTGATCTCCAGGGCAATGGTGTCAATGAGTGCCTGGGCGCTCATTGGCTCCACGATGCCGGAGGTGCCCAAAATCGAGATACCGCCCTCAATCCCCATCTGGGGATTAAAGGTTTTTTTCGCGGCCTCCTCCCCGCCGGGGACATGGATAGTCACCTGAAAGCCCCCCTCGTAGCCCAGTTCGTCAGCCACAGACAACACTTCCTGTTCGATCATCCGCCGGGGGACCCGGTTGATGGCCGCCGCCCCCACGCTCTGGTCCAGGCCGGGCTTGGTCACCCGGCCCACCCCCGCGCCGCCCTCGATGGAGACGCCGGGGGCGTCCCATCGCTCCACCTGGGCCGTGATGAGCAGGCCGTGGGTGTCGTCTATGTCGTCCCCGCCGTCCTTGCGGACAGAGCAGAAGGCAGAGCCGTCCTCCAGGCGGCAGCCCTCCAAAGGCGCTTCGATCCGCGTCCCTTTTGGTGTTGTGAGGGCGGCAGAGGCAGGAATCTGTCCCGTCAGCAGCAGGCGAGCCGCCCCCTGGGCGGCAAGAGCCGCGCAGGTCCCGGTGGTGCGGCCGCACCGCAAATGTTTCCCGCCGCGGAAGACAAACAGTTCTGAATCGTCTGTCTGGATATCAAACAGCTTTTTGATGTAGTCCGCCGTAAAAATCTCCTCCGGCGGGCCGATACGCTCTATTTTTCCATTGTGGACACAAACCACACAGTCGGAGATTTTCTCCGCCAGCTCCAGTTCGTGGAGGGACAGCAGCACCGCCAGCTTCCGCTCTTGGGCCATCTCTTTTAAAACGGCCAGCAGCTCCAGCTTGTATCGGATATCCAGAAAGGTGGTGGGCTCGTCCAGCACGATCACCTCCGGCTCCTGACACAGGGCTCGGGCCAGCATCACCCGCTGCCGCTGGCCGTCGCTGATTTCCGTAAAGGGCAGGGGGGCCAGCTCCTCGCCGTGGACCAGGGACAGAGCCTCCCAGACCTTCTCCCGGTCCCCGGCGGACAAAATGCCCAGCCGCCTGGTGTAGGGACAGCGGCCCATGGCCGCCACGTCCCAGCAGGTCATCAGCTCTGGGCGCACCCGGCCGGTCATCAGAACTGCCAGCTTTTGAGCGATCTCCAGAGGGGACAGCGCCCCCATAGCCCGCCCATCCAGGAAAACCATCCCACGGATGGGGGCGAGCTGCCCTATGACGGTTTTCAGGATGGTGGATTTTCCCGAGCCGTTAGGCCCGATAAGGGTCACGACCTGTCCCGGCCTGAGACGGAGGCAGATATCCTCGATTAGAGGCGTTTTCCCGTAGCCCACCGACAGATTTTCTGTCCTAATCACGCTCCCGCCTCCTCCCGGCCAGCATGGTGATGACCACCGGAGCGCCCAGCAGGGCGGTCACCGAGCTGATGCTCATCTCCCTTGGGGCAAAAACTACCCGGGCGACGAGGTCGCAGAACAGGCAGAAGGCCCCGCCCCCCAGAAAACAGGCGGGGATCATCAGAAGGGGCTTGGCCGTTCCGAACAGACGCTTCATCAGGTGGGGGACCGCGATGCCCACAAAGGATACCGGCCCGGCAAAGGCGGTGACGCAGGCGGACAGCAGGCTGGACAGCAGGATTAGCTCCACCCGGAACAGCCGGATATCCACTCCCATGCTCCGGGCGTAGACCTCTCCCAGCTGGTAGGCCCCAATAGGCTTGGACAGCAGGAAGGCCAGGACCAGCGCCGCACCGGTCACCAGGGCGATCACCCCCACGCTGTCCCAGTAAATGCCGGAAAAGCTGCCCATGGACCAATTGTGGAGGTTGACGATGTTGGAGTCCTCGGCGAAGGTAAGGACGAAATCGGTGATGGCGGAGCAGATATAGCCGATCATCACCCCGCACACCACCAGCAGGGACATCCGCCGCACCCGCCGGGAAATGAGCAGGATGAACCCCATGGACAGCATAGCCCCCAGAAAAGCCGCGCCGATCATCGCCGCCGAGGTGGAGACCAGCCCCCGGCTCAGCAGAAAAATCATCGTCAGGGATACCGCCAGCTTTGCCCCGGAGGAGATGCCCAGCACAAAGGGCCCGGCGATGGGGTTGGCGAAGAAGGTCTGGAGCAGAAAGCCGGACAGGGACAGACCGCCCCCCAGAATCGCCGCCGCCAGCATCCGGGGGGCCCTCAGCCTCCAGACGATGGCCTCGTCCGCCTGCCGGACGCTCCCCACCTTTAGATTCAGTGCGGCCAGCAGGGCCAGCAGTCCCACAAGCAGCAGGAAGGCCAGGGCGTACCTCAGGAGAGGGGATGGAGATAGGTCAGAGGCGGGTTTTCTTCCGTCATGACCCGGTGCAGGTCCACAATAAAGTCCCCCAGCCCCAGGCTCTCCTGAAACAGATTTTTTCCGGTACACCACACGTTCCCCTCCTGTACGGCCTTAAAATCCCCCAGCACGGGGCTCTTTTCCAGCAGCTGGTCCAGTGTCTCCAGCTCTCCGTCAATGGTGCTGTTGTAGATGAGGATGTCGGCGTCCCGCGCTTTCTGATAAAACTCCTCCATCTGGATATTCACGGTGGACTGGACGCCGCTCTCGCCAGTCAAATCCGGAAAGGCGTACACCCCCCCGGCCAGGCCGATGGCCTTGGCGACATAGTCCCCGGAGCGGCGCACATTCACCCCGCCGCTGGCGGTAATGAAGAAGAAGGCTGCTGTCTTGCCGGTATTCTCCTGTTCCAGGATGGGGGCGAGACGCTCCAGCAGCCCGTCGAAATAGTCCTGGGCCTCCTGTTCCTTCCCCAGCAGGGCCCCATAGAGCTTGATCCACTCCATCCGCCCCAGGGGGTGGCTCTCATAACTGGAACGCTCCACCAGCACCGGGATGCCGAATCGCTCCAGTTGCTCCTTTACCTCCGGGCTGTGGTAGATCATGGTGGACTCGATGGCCAAGTTACAGCCCTGGTCCAGAATCAGCTCGTAGTCCGGGGCGCTGTACTTGCCGGCGTAGGCCATGCGCCCCTCCTCCATGGCCT